>NZ_QSHC01000013.1:0-82627 GCF_003467545.1 Collinsella sp. AM38-1BH
TGCAAGCGGTCGGCGGGGCCATTGTGGCTCTTGACAGCGGATTGGGTCATATGAGCGAATGGCACCGCACGCGGATGCCGACAGCAAGACATCCCCCCTCAATACACCCTCATGCCCATTTAAATAGCAAGGGGCCCGTATCTGTTGGGATACGGGCCCCTTTCGGCCGTGACCTATCTCAGCAACAAAGACTACTTGCAGTGAGCGCGGTAGAACTCGATCGCACTATCTTATCCGAGCCGGGGCACGTTCGCACAGCGCACGTATGACGGTTGCAAAACCACCCCATTTGAAACAAAGGCAAAAAAGTACTTGCAAAGACGCGTTCCGACATATAAGTTGATATAAGACCGCCGTTGCGGTTTTAAGTAGATCGAGCATATGAAGTTTGAGTTTTAGCGTGTAAGAGAAGGAAGATCGGCAAAGTACAACCCCAAACGTAATGACAACTTAATGAGGTAACTGCCACATGTGAGGCACCTAGGGCATTGCTGTCTCGATTTTGAGCACGATGTCTTCCGCCTTGCATGGGCCGTTCCATCCCGCCCCTGCAGCAACTGTCTCACGGGCTCATTGAAAACCGCATAGCACCCCAACGTCAGCACATCACCCACGGCAAGCACATCACTCACGACAACCAACACATCAACAAACAGCACGAACATCAACCGATTGGAGAAGCTATGACAAACCACCACGCTGAAGACGGCGATAAGAAAAGCATTCTGGATGCCCGCATTGAGCGAGCATATGCAAACGAATATGACGCCGCCTTTGCCGCCGCGACCATCAAGAACTACGCGTCGCTACCGCTCGCGACGATCTTGGCCGACCACCCTCAACTGCTGAAGCGCTGCACAAAGATCATGGGCGACCCCGACATTCGCAAGCTGACAGACCCCTATGCCCCAAAACGCGACAACGATTCGTACGTTCTTACCGTAGGCTGCCTAGCCCATATGCTTACGGCACTCGACACGAAACTCAAGCTCGAATGGAAACCCGACGAGCGTCATGAACTCGAAAGCAAGCGGAACACCCTGCACACCGCACTGTTCCTTCCGTTGGACGGCCTCAAGCGCTGCAACGTCGAGCTCAATACACAGGCGCGGCAAAAGTCCGGGACCACGGGGCAGAAAACTCCAAGACCCCATGCGGCCATCGTCGACCGCAACCGATATAACCGCGTGACCGCGCACTTTTCTGCCGAGGGAGCAACCATAAGGACGCTGATCGACCTGCTGTGCCTCCTGAGCATCAACGAGCTATTTGAGGGCTATCTCGCCCTTGTTCCCGCGACGGCACCCAAGTCGGTAGCAAAGATCATCGAGACCTGCAGACGCCAGTTTGAGCGCCATCGCAATGGCAGCGAGATGAACGCCAGCATCGCCCAGTACTACGCGGCTCATTACAAAAATGACGGATGTGCCCCTGTCGAGCATCAGCTGCGGCTCGCCTACACCACGCCCGCCGCAACGCTCCATCGCTTTGGAGCCCTTGGCGCTTGCGAGCCGCACGAACAGGCAGTCTGCCCCACAACCGAGCTCGATCTGAGGCTCAGACGAACCCTGTAGCCCGCCAGCCCCTCCGCGGGCAACAATCCTATTCCACAACACAACCAACAGAAAGGAGTCCTCATGGACACCAATCATTCCCCCATCATCAGCCCCCTCACCATGCGTGAATCCGCCCGAGGTATCACGCTCACCAGCATTTACGATGAGATGCTCGCCCGTCGCGAGCTCTCCGTCATGGGAAACATCGAAACCCCGATGGCCCACGACCTATGCCAGCAGATCCGCCTGCTCGATGCCACCGACCCCAGCCGCCCCATCACCATATTTGTCGCCAGCGCCGGCGGAAGCGTGCGATCGGGTCTTGCGATCTATGACGCCATGCGCCTCGCATCGTGCCCCATCCGCACCGTCTGCCTTGAATTCGCCGCATCCATGGGCGCCGTGATCTTTATGGGCGGCGACGATCGCCGTATGGCGCCCCATGCAGAGCTCATGATTCACGACCCGCTGATCCCCCAGGGGGCAGGCGGCTCGGCACTTGCGCTGCAGGAAACCAGCCGGCGTCTCATGCAGACCCGCAAGACCCTCACGCAAATCCTCTCGGACCGCAGCGGTCTCACGCCCAAGCGCATCCAGTCCCTCACTGCAAAAGACACCTACCTTTCGGCCGAGCGCGCCGTCGAGCTCGGCTTTGCCCACGAAATCCTCTCGACCACCAAGGAGGTCGCCCATGTCTAACCTCGCCAGCCGCCTCGCCGCATCTGAGTCCGCATCGTCCACCATCCTCGCCAAGGATCGAACGCTTTCCTGCGACACCCGCCAAACGGGACTCAACAACAACGCACTTGTGATCGGCCCCTCGGGAGCCGGCAAGACCCGAAACGTCCTCAAGCCCAACCTGCTGCAAATGAACGCAAGCTACATCGTGCTCGACACCAAAGGCACGCTCTGTCGCGAAGTGGGACCCGTGCTGGCAGCCCACGGTTACCGCGTGCAATGTCTCAACTTCGCCGACCTCAACACCGTCCCGGCCCCTGCGCCCGGCATCGAGCGCTGCGGCTACAACCCCCTGAGGCACATTCGCCGCAAGGCGGACGGCAGGCCCAACCAGCAGGACATCCTCTCGGTGGCAAAGGCCATCTGCCCCATCGAGGACAACAACCAGCCTTTTTGGGATCATGCGGCGGCAAACCTGCTGTCGTGTCTTATCGCCTACGTCACCGAACAGCTACCCGCCGACGAGCAGACGATCAGCTCGGTCATCAAGCTGATCGAGCACCTGCAGGACGGTGCCACGGGTCGATTGTTTGACGACCTGATCACGACCGACCCCCAAAGCTATGCCCTCTCGCTATGGCGGCGCTACGCCATTACGCAAAATGCCGAGCGCATGCACGCGAGCATCGTCGGCATCCTTGCCGAAAAGGTCATGTGTCTGGGATTCGACGGTGCGGCACAGCTCTATCGTGAGTGCCATCAGGTGGACTTCGCTTCCATGGGACACACCCCCTGCGCCCTGTTTGTAACCGTGAGCGATATTGACCGCAATCTCGATCCGCTGACCGGCCTCTTTATTTCGCAGGCGTTTATGGGCCTCATTCGTGAGGCCGATAGGCAGCCCGACGGCAGCCTGCCCGTGCCCGTGCGCTTTATGCTCGATGACTTCGCAAATCTGCAGATCCCCCAGATCGACAACGTGCTCTCGATTATCCGAAGCCGCAACATCTGGGCAACGCTGCTGCTGCAGTCGACCAACCAGCTCGATGCGCTCTATGGCGAGGCACGCGCACGCTCCATCATGGGCAACTGCGACACGCATCTGGTGCTGGCGTTCCAGGATCCCGAGAGTGCCCGGGTGTTTTCCGACCGCGCCGACGCGCTGCCCAGCACGCTCATGGCGACGCCGATTGATCGCTCGTGGCTCTTTGTACGCGGTCGCACTCCCGAACAGGTCGAGCGCTTTAGGCTCGAAGACCATCCGCTCTACGGGGAGCTGCCCGAGGCGCAGCGAGGCCATGCGGAGGCCGAGATCTAGGCGCAGGGTTCTCGCAGCGCGCGGCGCCCCGGCGATGTTCCACAAAGGCCGTGCGCCCCGGGACCACGGCAAAGCAAAGGGGCCCGCATCCGATAGGATACGGGCCCCTGACTATAAGACGCGATGCGTTAACAGCAGCGACTACTTGCGATGTGCGCGATAGAACTCGATGAGCGCCTGGGTCGAAGCGTCCTGCTCGGCCTTGGCGGTGTCGTCGTGGAAGGCCGGGGTGATCTGCTTGGCAAGCTGCTTGCCCAGCTCGACGCCCCACTGATCGTAGGAGTCGATGCCCCAGACCGTGCCCTCGACAAACGTGATGTGCTCGTACAGGGCGATGAGCTCGCCGAGTGCGAACGGGGTCAACGTGTCGCCAAAGATCGAGGTCGTCGGACGGTTGCCCTCAAAGCAGCGGGCCGGGACGATCTGCTCGGGCGTGCCCTCGGCGCGCACCTCATCGGCCGTCTTACCAAAGGCGAGCGCCTTGGTCTGGGCCAGGAAGTTGCCCAGGAACAGCTCGTGCACGTCCTGGCCGCTGTCGGTCGCAGGGTTGGCGGTATTGGCGAAGGCAATGAAATCGGCCGGAACCACCACGGTGCCCTGGTGCAGCAGCTGGTAGAAGGCGTGCTGACCGTTGGTGCCGGGCTCGCCCCAGAAGATCTCACCGGTGTCGGAGGTCACGGCGCTGCCGTCCCAGCGGACATGCTTGCCGTTGGACTCCATGGTGAGCTGCTGCAGGTAGGCCGGGAAACGATGCAGGTACTGGCAGTACGGCAGCACGGCGTGGCTCTTGGAACCGAAGAAGTTGACGTACCAGACGTTGAGCAGGCCCATCAGCGCAACGGCATTGTTCTCGAGCGGCGTGTTGCAGAAGTACTCGTCGATAGCGTGGAAGCCCTCGAGGAACTGCTGGAAGCGCTCGGGACCGAGCACGACGATCAGCGACAGGCCCACGGCGGAGTCGACGGAGTAGCGGCCGCCGACCCAGTTCCAGAAGCCGAAGGCGTTGGCGGGGTCGATACCGAAGGCCTCAACCTTCTCGAGTGCGGTGGAAACGGCGACGAAGTGCTTTGCCACGGCCTCGGCGTTCTGCTCATCGGAGCCGTCGATGGCGCCCTGGGCCTTGAGCTGCTCGAGCATCCAGGTCTTGACCTCGCGGGCGTTGGTGAGGGTCTCGAGCGTGGTGAAGGTCTTGGAGACGATAATCACGAGCGTGGTCTCGGGATCCAGGCCCTTAAGCTTCTCGGCCTGGTCGTTGGGGTCGATGTTGGAGATATAGCGGCAGTCGATACCGGCGTCGGCATAGGGACGCAGAGCCTCGTAGGCCATGACCGGGCCCAGATCGGAGCCGCCGATGCCGATGGACACCAGGTGCTCGATCTTCTTGCCGGTAACGCCCTTCCACTCACCGGAGCGCACGCGCTCGGCGAAGGCATACATGCGGTCGAGGACCTCGTGCACGTCGGCGACGACATCCTGGCCGTCGACGATGAGCTGGCCCCTCTCGGTTGCGGGGCGGCGAAGCGCGGTGTGCAGGACGGCGCGGTCCTCGGTGGTGTTAATGTGCTCGCCGGAGAACATGGCGTCGCGGCGCTCCTCGAGCTTCACCTCGCGGGCAAGATCGCACAGCAGCTTGACGGTCTCATCGGTCACCAGGTTCTTCGACAGATCGAAGTGCAGGTCACCGGCGTCAAAGCTCAGCTTGTTCACGCGCTCGGCATCGGCAGCGAACCAGGCCTTGAGGTCGATACCATCGGCCTCGAGCTTCTCCTGATGAGCCTCGAGTGCCTTCCAAGCGGCAGTCGACGTAGCATCGATAGGTGCGGCAACAGTTGCCATAGAGTCCTCCTCAGCATACGGGCGCACGCCTCCATGCGCCCGGACATTCAGATGCCACTATTCTAGCGCAGGTCAAGACTACAATCAGCGAGCGTTGCCAATCGGCCCCCAAACGGCAACCGATCAAAAAGGGACAGGCTTATTTTGGCAGGTCAAACGCTTTACCAACCAAAAATAACCCGTCCTTTTATGGCAAATATTAGGCCGCGGCGCAGACGCTACCGAGTAACTCACGCAGAGGAGACCCGATGCCCTCCAGCAGTTCGGGCGCGATAATGGCAAAAACGGGAACCTCGCCGGTGCCCACGACAGCAGGCACCTTGCCCTCCGAGACAATGCATCCATAAGGCACAAAGCCGTCTTCGCCGGCATCGAGCGCCGCCATGCGACGCGCGAGCTCGCGCGCAAAGCCGGCAGTATCGGCATCGCCAATCGCCAGGACAAAGTCCACGCCTTCGTCGGTCGCCAGGGCTACGGCCTCATCGACCAAATCGTCTCCCCCATCGCCCCCGACCAAGCCGCAGCGAAAAAGCACGCGTTCGAGCAGAGCTCGATCAAGCGAGCCGAGCGCCGCCGAGACGAGCTCATCGTGCGTATGTTTGTCACCGCCCAACACGACCAGCGCCTTGGTGCCACCGTAGTGAGCGACCAATCGTCCGCACCAGCGAGCCACGTCTCCATCCGCAACAAGGCGCGTCGGCATACCAAACCCATAATTGACCATCTTTTCCACAACCCTTCCGTGCGTATAGGCGGTATCAATCGTTAGGCTCATGCTACGAAGCGAGGTTTTCCGAGCTGTTTCGCACTCTTTAGAGCTGCGTTAAAACCCGATCCAACCGCACGACCATACCTACCAAAACAAACCAGTCCCTTTTTGACAGGTTTTGACGACGTCCGGACGAGCGGGTATTATCGAACAGGTATTCGATAAGAACATGTGTTTGATGAAAGGACACGGATGGCGCACGAGCAGCACACCTATATCTGCATCGACCTCAAGACGTTTTATGCCAGCGTCGAGTGCGTCGACCGTGGGCTCGATCCGCTCACCACCAACCTGGTCGTTGCCGACGAATCGCGCGGGCGCACGACCATCTGCCTCGCCATCACGCAGGCCATGAAGGACTTAGGGATTCACAATCGCTGCCGCCTATTCGAGGTTCCCGATGGCATCGACTACATCACGGCCGTACCGCGCATGCAGCACTATATGGAGGTGTCGGCGCAAATCTACGGCATCTATCTGGAATACGTAAGTCCGCAAGACATTCACGTCTATTCAATCGATGAATGCTTTATCGACGTGACGCCCTATCTGGACCTCTATCACACAGATGCGGAAGGGTTCGCCTGCACGCTGCGCGACGAGGTCCTCGCGCGCACCGGCATCACGGCGACGGTCGGCATCGGCCCCAACCTATTCCAGGCCAAGGTAGCGCTCGACATTACCGCCAAGCACGTACCCAGCCGCATCGGCATACTCGACGACGAGACCTTTCGCAAGGAGATCTGGCCCCATCGTCCCATCACCGATATCTGGGGCATCGGTCCCGGCGTGGCAGCCCGCCTCGAGAAATACGGCGTCTACGATCTGATGGGCGTCGCGGCGCTCGACGAAAACCTGCTTTACGACGAGCTCGGCGTCAATGCCGAATATCTCATCGACCATGCCTTCGGGCGCGAGCCGACAACCATCGCCGATATCCAAGCCTATCGCCCGCAAGCAACTTCGACCACCACAGGACAGGTGCTCTCGAAGGGTTATGCCTACGAACAGGCCTATACCGTCTTGCGCGAGATGGTCGACAACGCCGTTTTAGACTTGGTCGATAAGCACGTGGTCTGCGACAGCATCTCGCTCTTTGTGGGCTACGCGAGCGAACGCGCCGACATACGCCGCCTCGACGCCAGCGGTACAGCGCAGTATGTGGACGGATGCGGGCACCTGCGCTCGAGCACATCGAGTATCGAACCCACCGCAACCGCCGGCCCCGAGCTCGCGCCCCGTGCGCCCAAGCCCGTCCAGCGCGATGACGAACGGCGTCGCCTGGTGCGCGAAGCGCAGGCAATCGATGGCATCTTTGTGGGAGAGCATGGCGGCAAACCGCGCGGTGGCTATGCCGCACTCTTTGCGCACTCTAACGCCTCGCGAAAGCTGAGCGAGCGTACCAATTCGTTTAAGAAGATCATGGGCTATTTCGATGAGCTCTGGGCGCATACTGTCGATCCCAAACGACCAGTCAAGCGCATCAACCTGGGATTTGGCAACCTCATGCCCGAGGAATTTGCCACCATCGATCTGTTCAGCGATATCGAGGCCGATGAGCGCGAGCGCGACCTGGCGCACGCCGTCCTGGCCGTGAAAGGCAAGTACGGCAAGAACGCGCTCGTCAAGGGATTAAGCTTTACCGCCGGCGCCACCGCGCGCGAACGCAACGATCAGGTAGGAGGACATCGTGCCTAAGTCCCAACAACAGCCGATGCGGCCACCGACACCTTTTGAACGCCTAGCGGACCCCGAGGGAAGACGTCGCTCCGCCGACCCAAAGCTCACCGCCAACGGCACCGTCCGTGCCGGCCGTGCCGCGCAGTTTATGCCCTTTGCCGCCCTCACGGGATACTACGAGCTCGTGCGTAAACAAGAGATCACCGCCGAGCCAAAATGCGAACTCACAGAAGAAAAAGCCCTCGAACTTTCGAAAAAGCTCGAGGGCCTCAAGCGCGGCGACTTGGTTCGTGTCACCTATTACGATACATACGGCTATCGCAGCCGCACCGGCATCCTCGACGAGGCGCTCCCTGCTTTCAAACTCCTCAAGCTCAAAGATATCGCCATCGACTTCGACGACATCCAGGACATCGAGCTACGCGGACGAGCCTAGACAAGGACGCGCATCCAAGGCAAGGCCTACAGCGTCATGACGTAGTAACCCGCATCTCTCACGGCAGCCTCAAGGACACCGCGATCGATCCGCCGCTTGGAGCGCACGCGCGCTGTGTGGTCCGCATACGTCACCGTTGCCCACACGCCATCCAGCGCATTGAGGGCATTGGCTACGTTCTGAGCGCAGCCGTCACAGCTCATGCCGCCGATGAGCAGCTCATCGCTATAGGGATAGTGTGATGCATCGGTATCCACCACAACAACCTTTTTGGCCTTCTTACCGCTCGCGCCATCGCTGCAGCAGCTCTTTCCGTGTGTCGAAGCGACAATGCGACGCAGTCCAAAAAACATGCCGACGGCAATGACGGCCAACACGATGAGATTCGCAGGGTTGAGCAAGTCGCTCATGCGTTCCCCTTTCAAGTAGCACTATCTAGATACCCCCATGGGGTGTCCCCATCTTAACCCAAAATCGTGTCCGTTCGGTCAATTAGTTTCCCTCTTCAAACTTTTTTGTTGACCATGGCTTACTTTCGTGTATAAGTTTTCCTAGGCTAACAACTGAGGACCCGAAAGGGGCATCGTGACTCGAACCATTGACATCCCAACATACCAAACGGCTGTCGTGCGCAACTGCTCCCCTACGCTCGCAGGTATCAAGCCGGCTTCGCTCTTTACCTATCCCGGCGTTTACGCCAACCAAAACGGAAAACCCGGCGCCGACCATATCGAAGAGCGACGCTCTCGCCTGCTCTCCGTCATAACCCAATGCAACCGCGAGCTCCAGCCACTCGGGATCCATATGAGCGTTTTGGTCTGGCGCCCCTGCGGAGCGCTCATCTATGTGTACCGCCCTGCGGACCTCATGCGATACCTCTCCGACCCCCGTGCCACGACGGCGCTAGCCGCCGAAGGTTACGATATCCACAACCTGCCCGCATCCCTGGTGCATCTCGCCGCGCGCATCACGCTGGCAAGCAGCAATGCCGCAGAAAGCGCCTATGACGGCAGCGTCTGCGCACTCGCGCGAAATAGACACTGCGATACGGGGTGCATATGCGAGTTCCCCCACGAAATTGGCTATTTTTTGGGCTATCCCTACGAAGATGTCCATCAGTTTATCGTCCAGCACGGCGAAAACTATAAGGTCTTTGGCGCATGGAAGGTATACACAAACGTTGAGCAGGCGCTCACGACCTTCGATTCCTATCGCGCATGCACGCAATACCTTACCTACATCTATCAACAGGGCTGCACCCTGGGACAACTTGTCCAGGCAACCCGATAGAGCATACAAAACGCGGCCGCACGCCGCACAACCGAAAGGAAGACATATGAGCAAGATCGCCGTCGTCTACTGGAGCGGTACAGGCAACACCGAGGCCATGGCAAACCTCGTCGCCGAAGGCGCCACGTCCGCGGGCGCCGAGACTGAGGTCATCCCCTGCGCCGACTTCTCTGCCGACAAGGCCACCGAATATGATGCCTTCGCCTTCGGCTGCCCCGCCATGGGCTCCGAGGAACTCGAGTACGATGAGTTCCAGCCGATGTGGGACGAGGTCAAGGAGACTCTCGGCGACAAGAAGGTCGTCCTCTTTGGCTCCTATTCGTGGGCCGAGGGCGAGTGGATGGACAACTGGAAGGCCGACGCCGACGAGGCCGGCGTCAACGTCGTGGACTCCACCATCTGCTACGACGCGCCCGACGACGAGGGCGAGACCGCTTGCAAGGCCCTCGGAGCCGAGCTCGCATAACGAACCCAGGACCTCCAAAAGAGCCTGCATCAAAGCGCATCCCCATCCCTACAAAAGAGCGGGGGCTGGATTCAAGTCCAGCCCCCGCTCTTTAATAACGGCAGTTACATCAACCGGCTACGAGATATTGCCCAAAAACGCCTTGGTGCGTTCGCTCTTGGGGTGGTCGAAGACCTCGCTCGGCGTACCCTCTTCTACAATGACGCCTCCGTCCATAAAGACGACGCGGTCGGCGACATCGCGGGCAAAGCCCATCTCGTGCGTCACGACGATCATGGTCATACCGTCGTGCGCCAGGTCGCGCATGACGCCAAGGACGTCGCGGACAAGCTCGGGATCAAGCGCCGACGTGGCCTCATCAAAGAGCATCACATGCGGATTCATCGACAGGGCGCGGGCGATGGCAACGCGCTGCTGCTGGCCGCCCGAGAGTTGGCTCGGCATAAAGTCGATACGCTCGGCAAGACCGACCTTGGTCAGCTCCTCGACGGCAATCTTCTCGGCCTCTTCCTTGCTGCGCTTGAGTACCTTCTGCTGCGCGAGCATGACGTTCTTTTTGACTGACAGGTGCGGGAACAAATTGAACTGCTGGAACACCATACCCAGATGCGTACGTACCTTGTTAAGGTCGACGCCCTTGGCGCACACGTCCACGCCCTCAACGACAATCGAGCCGCTCGTGGGATGCTCCAGACGATTGATGCAGCGAAGCATCGTCGACTTGCCCGAGCCCGAGGGGCCCAAGACCACAACGACCTCACCCTTGTGAACATCCAGATCGATATCGCGCAGGACCACGTTGTCGCCAAAGGCCTTCTGGAGGTTCTTGATACTGACGACGACCTCGTTCGAGTTATTGGTTTCGCTCATGATAGGACCTCCTTACAGACCGGCGATGTGATCGGCAGGCGTCGCGACAACCTGTCCGGCGCTCTTGGCGGGACGCTTCTTCTTGGTCTCGGCCGTGACCAAAAGCCTCGCCTCAAGACCGCTCACCAAGCGAGCGAGCGGCAGGGTGATGACCAGATAGAACAGGGCGGCAACCACATACGGCGTGATGGAGCCCGTCGTGGCCACGATGGTACGGGCGTTCATGACGATCTCGACCACACCCACGGCCGCAAGCAGCGACGTATCCTTGTAAAGCAAGATAAACTCGCTGGTCAGCGTAGGCAAAACATTGCGGAACGTCTGCGGAATCATAACGTAGAGCAGTGTCTGGAAGGCATTCATGCCCAGAGAGCGAGCAGCCTCGTTTTGACCCTTGGGGATCGATTGAATACCGGCACGGAAGATCTCACACAGATAGGCAGACGAATTCATGGCCATGACGATGACGCCGAGCACATAGTCATCAACCTTGACGCCGGCCAACGGCAGACCGAAGAACGCGATATAGATCTGCAGGAACGCCGGCGTACCGCGAATGATATTCACGTAGATACCGGCAAGGCAGCGCAGGATGCGCGACTTGGAAATGCGCATGAGCGATAGGGCGAAACCGAAGGGAATTGCCAGCGGAAACGCCACAAGCACGATCGAGAGCGACATGAGGAAGCCCTTGAAGACGATCGGCAGGCTCTGGACCAAAATGACCGGGTTCAAGAACAGGCGCAGGAACATATTGGAGTTCCAGGCCTCGACCCACGGCTGCTCCTTAAGATCGGCCAGGAAGTTATCGAAGGCCGTCACGCCCTTGATCTCCACCGACGGAATCTTGGAGATCTTCTTGGTCGACCCGTCAGCGAGCGTATAGGTGCCGCTAAAGACCTCATCGCCGCCCTCGACGGGAAACGTCACACCATAAACCTCGACACGGAAAAAGCCGCCGGCAGGCGCCGTCTCGCCAAAGTCGATCTTGAGCGTCTGACCATCAGCCGTGCACGTGGGTTTCATGGGCGTACGATCCATGAGGTCCTCGCCCGAGAGCATCGTCAATCGCGTGTCATCGGTACCAAATGTCGTGCCGTCGACAAACGTCAAAGAAAGACCGCTCAGCTCCTCGTCGGCATCGGCCTGAACTTCCCAAGTGATGCGCGTCTCGGTGCCGCCGACCACATCGCTACCCGAACCGGTATTGGGTCGGGCGGTAATCTTTGCGGTCTCAAGCGCCTGGGCGGTCGTGGGCACGCAGGCCCCCGCGCATACCAGGGCGAGCGCCACAGCCAGGGCACAGGCCAGCTTTTGGAGCATCGAGGGCAGTGGAAAACGCTGCTCCGCGGCCCCTTTGTTCAGTCGAGACAAGGTGGCTCCTATCGTAGAAGTTGCCGGCAAAACGAGACGGAAAAGCTCTCCGTCAAGAGAAGCGCAAAGGCCCTCTCCGCCAAAACGGAAAGGGCCCGCGCGCAATCAAGTAGTTATTTTACTTGATGTTGTACTTAGCCATGAGGGCGTCGACGGTACCGTCGTCGGTCAGGTCCTTGATGGCCTGGTTGATGTCATCCTTGAGCTTGGTGTTGCCCTGGTTGATGGCAATGGCGTACTCCTCGCCGGTGCTAATCTGCTTGATGGTCTGGCAGGTGTTGAACTGCTCGGCGGTCAGC
This sequence comes from Collinsella sp. AM38-1BH, assembly GCF_003467545.1. Classification (NCBI taxonomy): domain Bacteria; kingdom Bacillati; phylum Actinomycetota; class Coriobacteriia; order Coriobacteriales; family Coriobacteriaceae; genus Collinsella; species Collinsella sp. AM38-1BH. Next base: position 12,573 of record NZ_QSHC01000013.1, read on the forward strand.
TGGCTGGCAACGGAGCGGTTGGTGACTACAGCGTCGCCCTTATCGGACTGCAGAGCGCTAAAGCACTCGGTAGCGTCCTTGTAGGGGACAATCTTGGCCTTGGGGAAGTTCTCCTGGGCAAAGGCCTCGGCGGTCGAGCCAGACTGGACGATGATGGTAGCGTCAGCGTTGTTGAGCTTCTCGCTGTAGTTGTCGGCCGTGATGTCGGTGCTATCGACCTTGGTCACAATAGCCTGATCGTCCATGTAGTAGGAATCAGAGAAAGTGACTTCCTTCTCACGTTCGGGCGTGTCGGTGATAGCCGCAATGGAAACGTCATACTTGGCGCCCGAAGCGACACCCGGAACCAGCGTGTCAAAGTCATTGTTGACATACTCGACATCCAGGCCCAGCTTGTCGCCGATGGCCTTGATGAGCTCAAGGTCAAAGCCCTGATAATCGCCGTTGTCATCCTTGTACTCAAACGGAGCGTACTCGGCAGAGGTGCCGACGGTCAGCGTACCATCCTTGACGAGCGCGTACTCCTTGGAGCCGTCGACCTTCTCGACCTTAGCGTCGTCAGAGCTGCTGGAACCGGCATCAGAACCAGAGGTGGCGTTGGACGAGCCGCAGCCCGTCAGTGCGAGGGCGAGCGCCATGGCACCCGTGGCGGCAAATGCGCCAAGCTTCTTGAGCTTCATAATCAGTCTCCTTCCGGTGACCTCGTTTGATTCAGAGGCCTGCAAAAACTGTTGGCTATTATGCACCTGGAATTACGAATCTGCAATGAGAAAACTGATTGAAACAAACCCATAACGTGAATGGAATACTCTACTTTGTGACAGTCATTACTGCTGCAATGACCTTAATAATCTAATTTCAGCTGCATAACCTGCAAGTTCGTTCGGAGTCTCCAAAATAAACGGCAGCGAACACAAACGGCCATTCGATACAATATTCTGCATAACCTGCATACCGCCACCAAATTCCTCGCTGCCAAGGTATCCCTTGCCGATGCACTCGTGACGATCTTTATGGGCGCCACAAGGGTTCTTCGAATCGTTGATGTGTACGGCATGCAAGCGATCGATACCCACCACGCGGTCAAACTCGTCGAGTACGCCGTCCAGATCATGGATGATGTCGTAGCCGGCATCGCTCACATGGCAGGTGTCCAAACAAACGCCCAGCTTATCGGACAGCTCTGGGCACTTGGCGGCAACGCCCTCGATAATGCACGCCAGTTCTTCAAAGCTACGGCCCACCTCGGTGCCCTTGCCTGCCATGGTCTCAAGCAATACCGTCGTCTGCTGTCCCTCAAACATCACCTGGCACAGCGTGTCGACAATCATCTGAATGCCGACGTCTGCCCCCTGTCCCACATGCGCACCGGGATGAAAATTGTAGTAGTTGCCGGGCAGCGCTTCCATGCGCTGCAGATCCTCGGCCATGGCCTCCAGGGCAAACTCGCGCGCCCGCTCCTTAGCGGAGCAGGGGTTATAGGTATACGGGGCATGAGCCACGAGCGGGCCAAAGTCGTTTTGCTCCATAAGCTCGCGCAGGGCCGCCACGTCATCCATGTCAAGGTCTTTTGCCTTGCCACCGCGCGGGTTGCGCGTAAAGAACGCAAAGGTATTGGCGCCAATGGACAACGCCGTCTCCCCCATCGCCCGATAGCCCTTCGTCGTCGAAAGATGGCACCCGATCGTCAGCATCTCCAACTCCCCCTCATCAGTTGCGGTGAAATACGGTCTATTGGTGCCTTATTTTGGCGCAAACAGACCGTATTCCACCGCAAGTTATAAAAGGGGCATCAGAGATGTGGGCCGCCAGGCACCACGGGCGCCGGCGTCATGATCCCCTACGCGTCAGCGCCAAGTCCTAGAGGGCTAGACGGATTGCATCGATGATGTGCGCGCAGCGCTGCGTGGCGGCTAGGGACATGATGGGGCTTTCGAGTTTCCCCGCCTGAATGAGCTGCGTCGCATGCTGGATTTCGCCGTAGAAATCATCGACCTCAAACGGGGCATTTATTTCGAGCGTTCGCCCGTCGGAGTACTTCACATGGGCGAGCTCGGGGCGATGGAGACGCTCGATTTCCAACGAACCCCGCTCACAGGCAATCGTTAAGCGGCTTTCATATGTTGCTTTGCCGTCGCACACCATATGAATGGGTATACCGCCGACGCTCATATGGATCTCGTCGGCCCAATCGACGCGACCGCCCGATACGTCACGCCAGCGAACTTCACGGGACGAAACCTCGCACGCGCCCGCGAGCAAATCCTCAAACCAACCAACCGCATAGCAGCCCATGTCATATAGACAGCCGCCCTGCAACGGATCAAGCAGATAGCCCGAAGGAGACTCGCCGTAATCGAGCTTTTGCACGCTTTCAATCGAGACAATACGGCCAAGCTCACCCGACGCAAGCAAGTCCTTCACGCGAGTGCGCATCGGGCAAAACCGATTCTTCATCGCCTCCATAAACAGCACGCCGCGCTCGCGAGAGATGGAGGCAATCGAGAGAGCCTCTTCCTCACTCAAAACGGCCGGCTTTTCGCACAGCACGGCCTTTCCGGCGCGCAGCGCGCGACAGGCCCAACGCGTATGCATGCCATGCGGAAGAGCCAAGTAGATTGCGTCGACATCGGGGTCGGCAATCAGCGCGCCATAAGCCGCGTCGCCGTTATTGTCGACCGAGGCATGGCCATGCGCAGCATCGATCGAAAACGCTCGGCAAAATTCCTCGACATGTGCAGGAGTGCGGCCGGCCGCAGCCACAAGCCGTGCCCCGTCCACCTCCTTGAGCGACGATGCAAATCGATGCGAAATGTGCCCGGCGCCCAAAACGCCCCAACGAACCTCACGCAAATCATCACATGAATCTCGATGACCCACGACAGCCCCCTTCAGTTGCGGTGAAATAGTTCCTGTTTGGCCCCTATTCTGCCGCAAACAGGAACTATTCCACCGCAAGTTATAAAAGGGTCATGAGGAGCGCGTTTTGCCGAAGGCCTTAAGCACCGCCGTCACGGGACCAGGCTGGAAACGTCGGCGCACATCGTCGAGACGCTCGGGAATATCGATGTGCTGCGGGCAGTGCCGCGCGCATTTGCCGCATTTGACGCAATTGCTCACCAACTTGGGCTCGCTTGTGCGCACCGCGCTCGCCGTAAAGTATTGAGACAGCCCCGTAAACCAGCTGTGCGCATAGCTTGCGTTGTAGGCGGCAAAACATCCAGGGATATTGATGCCTTTAGGGCACGGCATGCAATAGCCGCATCCCGTGCAGGGCACACGGTTCGATTTCTCAAACTCCATCAACACGCGCGCAATCGTGTCGAGCTGGTTGGCCGTCATCGAATTCGGCAACGCGAGGTCTGCCAGTGACGAATTCTCGTCCACCTGCGCGGTATCGGTCATACCCGAAAGCAACATGGTCACCTGGGGATGATTCCACACCCACGAGAGCCCCCAAGCGGCAGGCATATGCAAATGCCGATCGCATGCACCATCGAGAACAGCGCGCGCCCGCGGAGGCAATTTGCCTGCCAAGCGTCCGCCCAAAAGCGGCTCCATCACAAACACCGCGAGACCTCGCTCGGCGGCGGCCATGAGCCCCGCCGTTCCCGCCTGATATCGTTCTCCAGCGTAGTTGTACTGGATCTGGCAAAAGTCCCACTCATACGCATCGAGCATCGTAAGGAAGTCCGCCGCGCTGCCGTGGTACGAAAAGCCTATCTGACGAATACGCCCTGCAGCCTTTTGCTGCGCGATCCAGTCCTCGATGCCCAACGCCACCACACGTTCCCACTGGGCGGGCGAGGTAATGTTGTGCATGAGGTAATAGTCGATATGGTCAGTCCGTAGGCGGCGCAGTTGCTCGTCGAAGAACCGGTCGAAATCCTCCGCGCATTTGCACGAAGCATGCGGCAGCTTGGTTGCGAGCAAAACCTGGTCGCGCAAGCCCAGGCGCTCAAGCGACGCACCCACGCACGCCTCGTTGCCGGGATAGAGATAGGCCGTGTCCAGGTAGTTAATCCCCTGCTCCACCGCACGGGAAATGATGGCATCGGCTGTCTTCGCATCCGGACGTCCCGGCGCACCGGGAAACCTCATGCAGCCCAGACCCAGAGCGGATATTCGGTTACCACTTTTAGGGTCAACGCGGTATTGCACGGCCCCTCCCCTCCCATCGAAGCCCTGACAAGGCGAAACAAACCCGTCACGTCATCGAAACACATCGGAATCGCAATTGAGAACGTATCGTAACGCAGCAGAAATCGAGCCGTCACGGCACCGCTTTAACATCAGCAAAAAGCCCGATGAAAGGAGCCGGGCATCACCACGTGCGAGGACGCCTACCCCTACCCCGGCGAGCAATACATCCTCTCGGTCGACCGCCATCAGATCGAAGTCATGGACCATCTGGACGAGCTTCCCGCCACAGGCGCCGTCATCTTCTGCACCTTCCCCAAGGTCCGCGATGGCGTCGGATACCCCGCCCGCGTCTTTGCGGTCTGCCCCGCGGCATAAGCGCACAGCGCAATAGTTTCTTTTTCATAACAGCCGCCCCGCGCACCCACCAATCACCCTGGCAGCATACAATCCATCAGGCGCCCCTTACGCGGGCGCCTTTTACATGGGGAGATGATTCACATGCAGATCAACAAGGTCGCCTTTATCGGCAAGGGCGGCGTCGGCCTGCTCTACGGCAGCATGATTGCCAAGGCCCTCGGCAATGACGCCGTCGAATACGTTATGGATGACACCCGTTTTGAGCGTCACGCGAACGACGCGCTCACCGTCAACGGCAAGCCCTGCGATCTCACGTCCGTCCGTGCCAGCGAGGCGACGCCCGCCGATCTGGTCATCCTGACAGTCAAGACCACCGGTCTCGACCAAGCACTCAAGACTATGGAGCGCGTCGTGGGACCCAACACGCTCATCGCCTCGCTGTGCAACGGCATTACGAGCGAGCAAAAGATTGCCGAACGCTTTGGCTGGGAGCATACCGTTCTTGGTATCTGCCAGGGCATGGACGCCGTGTTTCTCAACGGCGCGCTCACCTTTACCAATGCGGGCGAAATCCGCTTTGGCGCGGCGGCCGGCACGAACCCCGCAACCATCACCGCAATCGACGAGCTCTATACGCGCTGCGGCATCGCCCATACCGTCGAGGACGACATCGCCCACCGCATGTGGGCCAAACTCATGCTCAACGACGGCATCAACCAGACCTGCATGGCCTACGGCGGGACCTACGGAAGCGCCACGGAGCCGGGCTCCGAGCAGCGTCGCTGCTTTGTTTCCGCCATGCGCGAAACGCTTGCGGTCGCCAACGCCGAGGGCGTTGAACTGACCGAGGCAGACCTGACGCAAATGGTGCACCTCATCGAGGGAATCGACCCCGCCGGTATGCCCTCGATGGCTCAAGACCGCATCGCAAGGCGCAAAACCGAGGTTGATGAGTTCGCGGGCACCATCTGCCGCCTCGCAGCCAAACACGATATCCAGGCACCGCAAAACGAGTGGCTCTATCGGCGCATCCGCGATATCGAGAAAAGCTGGTAGCGCCGACGCGCCGCATTCAACAGCCTTAACAGCAAAACCGCCGCAAGGGAACCTTTCCCCTGCGGCGGCCTTCATCTTCGTCTATGACCGGCGGCCGATCTCACAACAGTTAGCGTTGCGACCCCGGCACCTCGTCCTCATCGTCGCGGCAAAGAACCACGCCTGCGCTTCCCAGCAGCGTGGCCGCGATCAGCGCGCCGACCACGATAGGAGCAGCCCCGCATGTCCCCTGCATGTCCGCGACGAGCGCGGCCGTGGGACCAAGGCAGCCAAGCATCAACGCGACGGCGGCAACGGCAATATCTCGAGCATTCACAAGACCACTTCCTCCAAGAGAAAGACCTTATTTCTCAAGAACCAGTGTGCCCCGCATCCATACGCCCAGCGTACCGCCACGGTAAGGGCTCTGTTAACTCAAACGCATACATAGAACGGACGTCCTTACGTTGCCCTAAAGCTCGGTAAAGACGCCCGTCCGCCAAATATCCGTGATGCAGAAAAATTACCAACCGGTGTAGTAATCGGTGGTTCCGGCAGCGCAGCCGGAGTCATAGACCTTGCAATCACCCTTGGAGCCCGTAAAGGTCGAGCCCTGGGCCATATCGCCCGCGGCAACAACGTAATAGCCGTCGGAATCGCGCCAGAAGCCCTCAGAATCCTGAGTCCATTCGCCCGTGCGATAGTGATAAAGCACATTGCTGCTGTAATAGGTCTCGCGGCGCCCGTTGTAGTTATTGACACCCGCAGAGCGCGTCAGGCCCGATCCGTTCGCGTAGGACGCGGCAGACGCGTAAGACGGAGTGTAACCGGCGTTGTAGTACGAAGCCTGGGCGGCCTCGGCAGCCTCCGCCTCGGCGGCAGCCTCGAGCGCTTCGCGCTTGGCATCCTCAAGCGCAGCGCGCAGCTCATCGAGCTCGGTCGACTTGGCGTCGACCTCCCCCATCGTCAACAGGCTACCCGCACCGTCGATGCAACCCTGCAGCACAGCACGCTCGTCATCGGTAGCATAGTCGCCATACATATTCATAATGATCTGAGCGCGCATCTCAAGGGAATCGCGCTTGGCCTCCATCGAGGCGTTCCACTCCTGCATGGAACCATAACCATCGCCGCGATAGTCAACGGGCTGCACCAGCGTCGCCTCGGACGGCGTAGGTCCAACCGTATCGGATAGTGTTGCCGCGTGGGCATCGGTTGCACCGGCGCCCGCCAAAAGTGCCACGGTCAGAGCGGCGGAAAGGGCGGCGGCTTTCGGTTTTCGTGAATCGATCCTCATGTAGCTAGAAACCTCCGTAGTGCGTTTTTGCTGCGTTTGAGCTGCGTGTGATTCGATCGCGCTGCATAGTACCCCGAGCAAATCGCGACCTGCGGTTTTACTCAAAAGGCGCACGTCAATTGCGTAAAACTCACATCCTCTTAACAGGAGTTTTCCACATCTCGATTGCATAAAGCATGCCAAAAACCCTGTTTTTGCACCCGCTCTATGCAAAAAAGGCGCCTGTGCAACCATTGTTCGCACAGGCGCCTTGAGCAGGCATTTTATGCAGTTATACCTATCGAGTCGCAAGGGGTCCTTGCACAAGTCGCCTTACTCGTCCAGCGCGGCGAAGGCCTGCTTCAGATCCCAAATGATATCCTCGGCGTTCTCGGTACCGATGGAAAGACGGATCGTGGAGGGCGTGATGTTCTGCTCGGCGAGCTCCTCGGCAGAGAGCTGGGAGTGCGTAGTGGTAGCCGGGTGCACGACGAGCGACTTGACGTCGGCCACGTTGGCGAGCAGCGAGAAGACCTGCAGATGGTCGATGAACTTCCAAGCTGCCTCCTGGCCACCCTTAATCTCAAAGGTAAAGATCGAGGCACCGCCGTTGGGGAAGTACTTCTGATAGAGCTCGTGATCGGGGTGCTCAGACAGGCTCGGGTGGTTCACCTTGGCGACATGGCTATCACCAGCCAGGAACTCAACGACCTTCTTGGTGTTCTCGACATGACGGTCAACGCGCAGCGACAGAGTCTCGGTGCCCTGGAGCAGGATCCAAGCGTTGAACGGGCTGATGCAGGCGCCCTCGTCACGCAGCAGGATGGCGCGGACATAGGTTGCGAAGGCGGCGGGACCGGCAGCCTCGGCAAACGAGACGCCATGGTAGGAGGGGTTGGGCTCGGCGATCTGCTCATACTTGCCGCTCGCCTTCCAATCGAAGTTACCGCCGTCGACGATCACACCGCCCAGCGAGGTGCCGTGGCCGCCGATGAACTTGGTTGCGGAGTGGACGACGATGTTGGCACCATGCTCCAGCGGACGGAACAGATACGGGGTGCCGAAGGTGTTGTCGACGACAACCGGTAAACCGTGCTTCTTGGCGATCTCGGAGATGGCGTCGATATTGGGGATGTCAGAATTGGGGTTGCCGAGCGTCTCGAGGTAGATGACCGTGGTGTTGTCCTTGATGGCGCCCTCGACCTCGTCCAGGTTATGAGCGTCGACAAACGTGGTCTCGACGCCAAACTGGGAGAGCGTATGCTCCAGCAGGTTGTAGGAGCCACCGTAGATGGTCTTCTGGGCAACCACATGGTCACCGGCCTGAGCAAGAGCCTGCAGGGTATAGGTGATGGCAGCAGCACCGGAGGCGACGGCGAGACCTGCCACGCCACCCTCGAGTGCGGCGATACGGTCCTCGAAGACGCCCTGGGTGGAGTTGGTCAGACGGCCGTAGATGTTACCAGCATCGGCAAGACCAAAGCGGTCGGCGGCGTGCTGGGAGTTGCGGAACACATAGCTCGTGGTCTGGTAGATAGGCACGGCGCGGGAGTCGGATGCGGGATCGGCGCTCTCCTGGCCAACGTGAAGCTGCAGGGTATCGAAACCAAAGGTGTGCTCGGGGTTGTTGATGAACTGGCTCATGATGATCTCCTTGATCGAACAAAAGTAAACAAATTAGAGAGAAGTAAGTCGCTGTCTCCTGATCACGCCAACGGGCGCAAACAGGAGCCCGGCATTCGTCTTGGTAAGCATTTCATATGCGGGCCTCCTTTCGCATCCCGGTTCCGTGGTCGGTTTAATTACCTACCGCCTTTGTGTGTTTTGAATAGTACGAGCATTGTTTCGCTCGGTCAATCACTTAAAAGCGCTAACCTGTTATCGGTTTTGTAGATAACGCTCGAAAGGACGGCGCCGATGACCCTCCAGCAGCTTCGTTTTCTGATCGCCGTGGCAGAGTCCGGCTCAATCAACGCCGCAGCTCAGCGCCTCTATACCGCTCAGTCCAACATCTCAAACGCCGTCAAAAGCCTGGAGCAGGAACTCCACCTGGAGATCTTCACGCGCTCCAGCCGCGGCGTCACGCTCACCAACGACGGCACCGAGCTTTTGGGCTATGCGCGCCAGGTCGTAGAGCAGGCCGATATGCTCGAGGCCCGCTACGAGGACGGCGGCACCCCGCAAGCCCGCCTCGCCATTTCCGCCCAGCACTACGCCTTTTCGGTCGAGGCCTTTGTCAACGTGGTCGAGCGCTGCCGCGACAGCAAGTTCGAGTTCATCATGCGCGAGACCACCACGTCGCAGATCATCGATGACGTCCGCGCGTTTCGCAGCGACATCGGCATCCTGTATCTGGACGACTTTAATGCCCGCGTTCTGCAGAAGGCTTTTGCCGATGCGCGTGCGAGCTTCCATCCCCTATTCGACGCGACGGTCCACGTCTTCGTTAGCGAGCGCCACCCGCTTGCCCGCCGCCCGCAGCTGTCCCTTGCCGACCTCACACCCTATACGCGCTACAGCTTTGAGCAGGGAACCTCAAACTCCTTCTATTACGCCGAGGAACCTTTTAGCTATATCCCTTGCGACCGCAACATACGAATCTCGGACCGCGGAACACTTACTAACTTACTTATCACGTCGAACGGTTACACCCTGTCGACCGGTGTCCTCTCCAATGAAATGCAATGGGGTATGGCATCGATCCCGTTAGCAGACGCCCCAACGATGCACGTAGGCTATATCATGCACGACGAGCGCAAGCCCTCTCCCCTCTTGCAGCAATACCTCGACGAGCTCAACCGCATCATCCATGCCAACTAACTGTCGGAAGACGGGGTAGAAATCGTAGATTGCTAGCCCCCGGCGGACATGGCGCTACAATGGTCACTCACACGAAACGTACCCAACGAAAGGAACCATGTGAAGGTCATCATCTATACCGACGGCTCGGCCCGATCAAATCCGGGACGCGGCGGCTACGGCGCCGTGCTCAAATACACCAACCCCGCCGGCAAGACCTTCACCTCCGAGCTTTCGCGCGGCTACGCCAAGACCACCAACAACCGCATGGAGCTCATGGCGGTCATCGTGGCGCTCGAGGCGCTCAACCGCCCCTGCGAGGTCGAGGTCCATTCCGATTCGCAGTACGTCGTCAACGCTTTCAATAAACACTGGATCGACGGCTGGAAAAAACGCGGCTGGAAGACCGCCAACAAGCAGCCTGTCAAGAACCGCGACTTGTGGGAGCGCCTGCTCACCGCAAAGAGCAAGCACAAAGTGGAGTTCATCTGGGTTAAGGGCCACGCCGGCCATGAGCTCAACGAGCGCTGCGACGAGCTTGCCACCACGGCGGCCGACGGCAGCAACCTCGATATCGACACCGGCTTTAACGAGAGCGACCTGTAATAGCGTTTTCGCGCAGCTTTATATCCCCACGCGCTACACTCATCCTGTAGACCAAACAACGCAAGGGGGACGTATGCTGCGCATCGCGACCATCGGCACATCCATGATCACCGACGACTTTATCCAAGTCGTCAACGCCAACGACCAAGCCGCGTTTGTGGGCACGCTTTCGCGCGACGCCAATCGCGGTACTGCCTTTACCGCCGAACACGGCGGCGAACGTAACTTCACCGCACTTGACGAGCTTGCGTCCGCCGTCGACGTCGACGCCGTCTATATCGGCAGCCCTAACGCACTTCACTACGAGCAGGCCCTTGCCTGCATCGCCGGTGGCAAGCACGTCATCGTCGAGAAACCCTTCTGCGCCACCGAAGCGCAGGCGCTGGAAGTCTTCCGCGCTGCCGAGGCAGCAGGTGTCGTGGCTCTCGAGGCCATGCGTCCCCTCCACGATCCCGCCTTCCACGCCATCGAGGACGCCCTGGGCGAGATCGCCCCCATCCGCCGCGCCTCATTGCGCTTTGGCAAGTATTCCTCGCGCTACAACGAGATTCTCGCGGGACGCGCCACCAATATCTTCGACTGCAATATGGCATCGGGTTCCCTCATGGACATTGGCGTCTACGCCGTCGAGCCCATGGTCGAGATTTTCGGCATGCCCTCCGGCCTTACGAGCATGACTACTCTGCTCGACCCCACCACGCGACAGCTCACGCACGGCCCCATCGACGGCTGCGGTTCCATCCTCGCCAGCTACGGCGGAGGCCGCATCTCCGTCGAGCTCGCGCACTCCAAAATTACGAATGACCTGCTGCCCTCGCAGATCGAAGGCGAGCGTGGCACTATCCAGATCGACCATCTGTCCACGCCCCGCAACGTCCGCATCGACTATCGCGGCGATGTCGTACGCGGCTCGGCGACCGAGGCACCGCGCGAACAGGGCGACAACGGCCGCGTGCTCGACCTGCCCAAATCGAGCAACACTATGGAATACGAACTCACAGACTTTATCACCGCCATCGACGGCATCGATAACGTTAAGGAAGAGATTTGGGAGACCCCGGCAGGACGTCACGAGCTTGGCCACTACCGCGATGTCACGCTCGTCTCACTGCGCATCATGGATGCCGTGCGCCAGCAGGCCGGCATAACCTTCCCGGCCGACGCAGGCAAGCAGGCATAGCGATGGGCCTCTTCGATACGTTCTTCTCCAGCGTCACCGGCGGCAGTCGAGAGCCTCAAAAACCATCAAACGTCGAGCTCGAGCTGCGCCGCAGGCTTACCGTACTCGCAAGCGACGAGGCCACTCAAGACACTCCCCTGCGCTATTTCCTGCGCTGGGCGGGGCAAGTCCAAGGCGTTGGTTTTCGCTTTACCAACACCAACCTCGCACAGGCACGCGCACTCACCGGCTGGGTGCGTAACATGGAAGACGGCTCAGTCGAGATGGAGATACAGGGAGCTCCGGCAAACGTCCTATCTCATCTCGAGGCGCTTCATGCCTCCTACGAGCGCATGGGAACGCGTTTTCGCCTCGTAGACGCCCAGGCCCGAGCCCCACTTGCCAATGAAGACGGTTTCAGTCCTCATTATTAGTATTGTGTGCTAAATACGGTATCATTTACCTACGACCGTTAATAGAAAAGAGGCGAGGCGCATGGCGGTGCAAAGAAGGAATACCAGGCAGCGAAAGCTAGTTCTTGACGCCGTGCGCCAAAGCTATAACCATCCCACCGCCGACGAAATCTACAACGTCGTGCGCGCGCAGGATGACAAAATCAGCCGCGGTACGGTCTACCGCAATCTCAATCTCTTGGCCGACGCAGGCGAAATCCTCTCCATCAAGACGCCGGGCGGCAGCCGCTTCGATCGCACGATCGAGCCGCATGCGCATATCATCTGCACCTCGTGCAGCCGCGTCATCGACGTACCGCTCCCCTTCGATGCCCAGCTCGACGCCAAGGCGTCCGAGCAAATCGGCTGGCACGTCACGTCGCACTACACCATCTTCGAGGGTCTCTGCCCCGACTGCCGGTAGATGTTCGGGACATGCCTTAAAATCCACCTTTCCGCGCTTTGCAGCAAAAAATAGATTTCTAGGCATGTCCCAAATATCTACTCAGCGAGCAGGCGATGCAATTCCTCTTCGACCGTGCGCACGTAGCGGACGCGGTCGTTAATGCCACGCATAGAGGGGTTGCAGCTCTCCATCAGATAGGGATGGCCCACGACGTTGAGCATGTCGCGGTCGTTTTCGTTATCGCCAAACGCCATCATCTCATCGGGCGAAATACCCAGGGCGCGACCGTAATCGGCAAGCGCGGAGCCCTTGCCCGAACCAAAACCGATAAAGTCCGTCCATTCGGTTCCCGACGTCATCACGGCAACACGGTCGCTAAAGAGGCGCTCGAAATACTCCAGGGCCGCCGGCTGATTCACCTCGGGCGTCTGGAAGGCAATCTTAATGACGTCCTCTTCGATATCCTCGGGGCGGTCGACCACCGCCACATCGCAGTGGACCTCATAGCGCAAATGGTCGACGAACGCATCGTTGCCGCTCATGGTGTAGAGGTGTCCCTCACATGAAAGGGTCACGTCGGCATGGGGATACGCAACCACGGCATTCGCGATATCCATAGCAAGGCTACGCTCCATGGAACGCTTGACAGCGGCACGCCCCCCGCTCATCACCAGGGCTCCGTTTTCGCATACATAGGCGAGCTCATCGGCCACCGGGGCAAACAGGTAGCGCAAGCTCGCATATTGACGGCCGCTCGCCGGCATAAACACGATACCGCGACGATGCAGTTCATCGATGAGTTCAAAGGCCTCGGAACGCGGCTCGCGCTCCCCCGGATGCAGCAACGTGCCGTCCAAATCGCATGCAATCAGCTTGATTCCTTCAAGACCCATATGCTTTCCCCCACAGCATCTCATCAACAGAAAGACGGACTTTGAATAGTTGCCTCTCAAAGTCCGTCTTACTTATACGCACGTTAACCGCGCGCCTTCTTTACGATCGTAAAGTCTGGAGCCATACTCACAACGGCATCCGCCGCACTCGACGCAAAGCGCCGGTCCGAATCGAGTTCACGGGTAACCGTCGAGAGCCGAACGCCCTCGACGCCCCGGAGCATGCGGCCCAAAACAGGCTGCACCGGCGTATACATGCGCACGGTATGCTCGTCCGAATCGCCTCGAAAAAGCGGCGCATGCATATTGCCGATCTCCCAGCACGCATGCGCGAGCGCAATCGGGTCCATGCGGTCAACTTCGACCAAATAAACCTCGGCGCTGCGCAGGCGCACGACAACCGCCACGGGCACCACGCCCGAACGGTCAATGGCGAGCACGTCGCCGTCGACAAAACGACCGCCGTCGGCAGTATCCAGCCGAACATCGACCGTGCGCCCCAGCTCCGTCACGCCCACAAACGTGCATACATCAGCCTGGTCCCAATCGAGCAGTAGCTCGTCAACTTCAAAGACGCCGCCCAGCTTCCGGCGAAGCAGAAGTTCATAGGACGGATCGTTGAGATTTCCCAAGCATGTCGTCGAAACCAAGCGCTCAGGCATGCTCTAACCCTCGACCTCGACGAGCTCGATATCAAAGTTGAGGTCCTTGCCGGCAAGCTCGTGGTTGGCATCGAGCGTCACGGCCTCGGGCGTTACGTCGATGACCACGGCGGGAACGGGCATACCGCTCGGCGTGGACAGGAAGAGCTTCATGCCCTTCTCGATCTGCTCGATGTTGGGAACCTGCTCGGCCGGGAAGGTAATAACCATCTCGGGATTGTGCTCGCCGTAGGCATCGGCAGCAGGAATGTGCACGGTCTTCTTCTCGCCCACCTGCATGTCGACAACAGCGGCGTCGAAGCCCTTGATCATCTGACCGGCGCCGCAGGTGAACTCCAGCGGCTCGCCGCGATCGTAGGAGCTATCGAACTGCGTGCCGTCGTCGAGCGTGCCGCGATAATGGGTCTTGACCTTCTTGCCCTGGTTGGACATGGTAACCTCCGTGATAAGGGCGGCGCACAACGCGGGCCGCCGTGAACATATGGCGCTAACTATACCCTAGTCATACAATTCAAGGACAGTTTGCAAAGAAACGCTGCATCCGGAGGAACCATGGCATATCCCGTATTTGACCTACATTGCGACACCGCCGACCGCATCGGCTGGGCCACGCTCGATCTCGACCTGCGCTTTACCGCCGGCACCGACGGTTATTTCCCCGGCGACGAAACGCATCCGCAAGATTTCGACCTCATCGAGGGCAACGCCTGCGCCATCTCGCTCGCAAAGATCGGCAACACGCCATGGGCACAGTGCTTCGCCACGTTTGTCCCCGACGAGATTCCCACCGCCCACGCCGCGCGCTTCCAGGCGCAAATCATGGCGCATATGAGCGGCCAGGCAATGCTCAACCACGACCGCATGGTCAACGTGCGCAGCGCCACAGACATTCGCCCCGCGCTCAAGGACGGCAAGGTCGCTTGCATCCACACCATCGAAAACGCCACGTTCTTTGCCGAGGACCCCGCGCTGATCGAGGTGCTCAAGAGCTTGGGCGTACTCATGTCATCGCTCAGCTGGAATGCGCAGGGACCGCTCGCGAGTGGACACGATACCCACGCCGGCCTCACCGCCGCCGGCATCGAGGCACTTACGCAGATGGAGCACGCCGGCATGGTACTCGACGTCTCCCACCTCAACGATGAGTGCTTTGACGAGGTCGCCGCCCGTGCCACGCGTCCCTTCGTCGCCAGCCACTCCAACTCCCGTGCGGTTTGTGGCGTCAAGCGCAATCTCACCGACGACCAGTTCCGCACTATTCGCGACATGGGCGGTATCGTCGGCCTCAACTACTGCAGCGAGTTCCTATCCAACGACGCAACCGACAAGACCGCCGCAGACGTCACCTTCGACCAGCTGGCGGCACATATCGAGCACTGGCTCGACCTGGGCGGCGAGGACGTCATCGCACTCGGCGGCGACTGGGACGGTGCCACGGTGCCCGCCTTCCTCTCCGATGCCAGCAAGATGCCCGAGTTCCAGAACATGCTCTCCAAGCACTTTGGCAAGACCGTGATGCAGAAGCTCTGCAGCGACAACGCGCTTGCCTTCTTTGAGCGTTATTAATTTCACATCCCTTGAGCGGGCCGGCATGCCGAACGGTCGACATGCCGGCCCGTCCCCAATCTGAAGGACCGCTTTTGACGCAGCAGTTTACGATTTCCGTACCCCGACCGGATGGGACGCCCATCCCCGTCGTCGTTACCAAAAAGTGCGTCAAGAACTTCAACCTACGCGTCACATCGAGCGGTGAGGTCCACGCCAGCGCGCCGCTCGGCGCCAGCCGCGAGCGTATCGAAGCGTTTGTGAAGCGCAACAGCGCCTGGACTATCAGCCGACTTGCCCAGCGTGAGCAAAGTCAGGCGACGGCGCGAGAGTCACTCAGTCCCTCGTCCATCATTGCACTTTGGGGCAAGCCCATCACGGTACAAGATGCGCTCGATCACAACTTTAAGTCACCCGCACCGCGGCCCAAGCAGGCCACCTTCGCAAGTTTTATAGGTGCCGACGAACCAAGTGGGCGCGCGCAGGCAAAGCAGCGCACAGCCCTCGACGGCCTAACGCCCAAAGAACTCCAGACCCGCATCGACCAACTCTATGCATCCGAGGTCACCGCAGCGCTACGCGACATCGCGCATGCGTACGAAATCGCAATGGGCGTCACCGTGGCCCGCGTCTCCGTGCGCAGCATGAAAACGCGCTGGGGCTCATGCACACCCAAAACCGGCGCCATTCGCATCGCACGCGAACTTGCCGCCTATCCCATCGAGTGTCTCGACATGGTTGTCGCCCACGAGCTCGTCCATCTGCTCGAGCCAAGCCACAATCAGCGGTTTCACGCCCTGCTCGACACGTACTGCCCCAACAATAAAGCTCTGTCGCAGCGGCTCAAGCAGCCACCCCTCAATAAGCTCTAGCGTCGACTAGCGCACGCGCTCGATCTCGACGCCGCAGCTTGCCAGGGGAAGACCGACGGGCGCCCACGGCTTATCGAGCTTTATGCGCACACCAAGCAGCAAGGGGTAACGACGCAGCAGCATCTGGGCCACACCCTCGGCTGCCGCCTCGATGAGTTTAAACGTATGCTCGCGCAGATAACCATCGACATCGTGGCACACCGAGCCGTAGTCAATCGAAGCGTCCAGGTTATCGTGCTCCCCCGCTGCACGCAGGTCGGCATAGAGCACCAGGGACACGATGAACTTCTGGCCAAGGGCGTTCTCTTCGGGATACACACCGTGGTTGGCAAAGACCTCGAGACCGTCGATAGTAATGCGGTCGGCATGGCGCAGGTCGTCATAGCTCACGTGGGGCACCGCCGTTGCGGTGGATATTTCGCCCCTTCCACGGCGGGCGAGCTCGGCACCTTCAGTCTTGGTTGCATTCTCGGGCAGTTTCTTGTTACTCATCGCGATCGTCTCCTTCGTTTAGAACCCCGACCGCGTAAACTAACTACACGCGAATCGACAGGTTCTTTTTATCATCGCTCCAGTTGCAAGCATTGCGCGCGGGGCATGCAAAGCAGGCGCGCGACGCTTTGTCGGCTGCATAGAGCAGACGCTCGAGCGGCTGGCTGTTCACGCGCAGCTTTCGATGGCCCAGAATGGCCGTCTTAATGGCTGCGGCATCGGCCGGCTCAAACGCTACGTCATCGGGCATACCGCCGAGAATCGCATCAGCGACGCGTTCGCTTGCAACATCATGGGATATACCCGATTCATACTGTTCATCTTTGCCGATATCGTGAAGAAGTGCCGTGGCGTAGATGACCTCGCGGTCAAATTCGAGCTGTTCCTCGAGATTCTTGATCCACATAATGCGAGCGACATCCAGCAGGTGGTCAATACCGTGGCGGCAGAAGATGCGCCCCGATTCCAACTGTGCAATGTTGCCCAGATGCCGCCGGAACAGTCCGTTGGCACAGATGTAATCAATGCGAGGCATGGCACCAAAGGGAGTCAGGCCCGAAGCCATAAAGCCGCGACGAGGCGTTCCCTCATCGGTCTTCGATGCAAAGTCGTTGACGACTCTCATAGTTAGCGTCCCAGCATCCTAAAGAATCGCTCCTCGAGCGCCGGATCGGCCTCAAAGACGCCGCGACGAGCGAGCGTCACGGTCTTGGTGCCAGGCTTTTGCACGCCGCGCATGGTCATGCACATATGCTCAGCTTCCATGAGCACAATCGCTCCCTGGGGAGCGAGATACTCCATGAGGGCATCGGCAACTTGTGCGCACAACTGCTCCTGCAGCTGCAGACGACGGGCGTAGACCTCTACCGTGCGGGCAAGCTTAGAAAGCCCTGCGACACGGCCGTTGGGGATATAGCCAATGGCAGCCTTGCCGTAAAACGGCAGCAGATGATGCTCGCACAGCGAGTAAAACGTGATGTCGCGCTCAATAACCAAGTCGTTCGAAGCGACGGCAAAGGTTTTGGACAGGTGCTCCTCGGCACTCTGGTCCATACCGCCAGCGATCTCACCATACATACGGGCAACGCGCGCCGGGGTCTCCAGCAGGCCCTCACGAGTTGGGTCCTCGCCTATGCCCTCAAGCAACAGCTTAATGGCGGCCTCGACTTTTTCCTGATCGACCATCTGGGCCTCACTTTTCCGATTTTGCGTTCGCGCTATGGTACCACGCCCTCCGGCATCGGCCACAAGCTACATAGTATGGGTCGAATAGACCGGATCGTCCCGCCAAAGCTCCACGGCGTCGCAAAGCGCAACGTTCTCACGCTCGGCACGGGCACGCGTGGCGTTCATGTCAATCACGCGTTGATTGCTCGAGCCCCTAAAGCGCAACGAGATATCGTACAGATCCTGAACGAACGGGCCGTCCACCAACATGTCGAGGCAGGCCAGGATACGGTCCGTCACCTCGGTATGATGACGGCCACCCGGCATAAGCTCCTCGAGCACGTCGCCGGTAAAGCACCAAATGGTCTTGCCCGACCCCTCGGGATAGGCCGCACGCACGCGTTCGATAAAGTCAACAAGTCCCGCCTGATTCTCGGGCTCCATAGGCTCGCCGCCCAGAATCGTCAGGCCATCGATAAAGGGATGGTCGAGACTCTCGATAATCTTGTCCTCGACGGCACGATCGAACGGCTCGCCCGCAGCAAAGTCCCACGCGACAGAGTTAAAGCAGTTCTTGCACCCACGACGGCACCCACTCACAAACAGAGAAGTACGAACGCCTTCCCCATCAGCAATGTCGAAATACTTAATGTTCGCGTAGTTCATAGGTAACTCTCCCGGGAGGCCGGGACATATCATCCCGTCCTCAAACATTCTCGGCCTGCGGCCTGCGAAACTGCGGGCGGGACGATATGTCCCGGCCTCATGCAAAGGGTAACTCAATGAACGAAGCGAACATCGAGTATAGGGTTCGAGGTCCAATAAAAACTTTGTTGCAGCTCAACCGCTATCGCAAGTAAATCGCAGCTGCAGCTCGAATTATTTCCGCTAAGAACTTCGAGGAGCGAGCAGGCCGCGCGCTGCATCTCAGCTACGTCAACTTGGCTGAACCGAGAGGGCCGCTTGGGCATTTGCTCGATATGAGTTCCGCACGCAAAGAAGGCCACTTAATGTGGCCTTCGTCTTGCGCAGGACTGTCCGAAATAGCGAGCAAATGCCCAAGCGGCCCTCTCGGTTCAGCCCCGGAGCGGTATTAGAGATGCAGCACGCGGTCGCGGATCTCCTCGGTTCGACCCTGGTTCCAGAACTGGGTACCGATGTAACCGCACGTGCGACGGGCGACATTCATCTTCTCCTGGTCACGGTTGCCGCAATTGGGGCACTCCCACACCAGCTTGCCGTCATCCTCGACAATCTTGATCTCGCCGTCGTAACCGCACACCTGGCAATAATCGCTCTTGGTGTTGAGCTCGGCGTACATGATGTTGTCGTAGATGTACTGCATCACGCGGATGACAGCCTTGAGGTTGTCCTGCATGTTGGGAACCTCGACATAGGAGATGGCACCGCCCGGCGAAAGTTGCTGGAACATACCCTCGAACTTGAGCTTGTCGAATGCGTCGATCTCCTCAGACACATGGACGTGATAGCTGTTGGTAATGTAGCCCTTGTCCGTCACGCCCGGGATAATACCAAAACGGCGCTGCAGGCACTTGGCGAACTTGTAGGTCGTCGACTCAAGCGGGGTACCGTACAGCGAGAAGTCAATATCGCTTTCGGCCTTCCACTCCGCGCACTTGTCGTTCATGCGCTGCATGACGGCCATGGCAAAGGGCGTGCCCTCCTTCTCGGTGTGGCTGTGGCCCGTCATGTACTTGACGCACTCGTACAGGCCGGCATAACCCAGACTAATGGTGGAGTAACCGCCCACGAGCAGCTTGTCGATCGTCTCGCCCTTCTTCAGGCGGGCGAGGGCACCGTACTGCCAAAGAATCGGTGCGGCATCCGAAAGCGTACCCATCAGACGCTCATGACGGCACAGCAGGGCGCGGTGGCATAGCTCAAGGCGCTCGTCGAAGATCTTCCAGAACTTGTCCATGTCCTGATGCGAGCTCAGCGCGACATCGGGCAGGTTGATGGTCACAACGCCCTGGTTAAAGCGACCGTAGTACTTGGGCTTGTTCGGGTCATAGTTCAGCGCGTTGGCCACGTTGTTAAATCCGTTACCGGAGCGATCGGGCGTCAGGAAGCTGCGGCAACCCATGCAGGTATAGCAGTCGCCGTTGCCCGCGGTCTCGCCCTTCGACAGCTTGAGCTCGCGCATCTTCTTCTCAGAGATATAGTCGGGCACCATGCGCTTGGCGGTGCACTTAGCGGCCAGCTGGGTCAGGTAGAAGTACGGGGAATTCTCGTGAACGTTATCGTCCTCGAGTACATAGATGAGCTTGGGGAATGCCGGGGTAATCCACACGCCGGCCTCGTTCTTAACGCCCTCGTAGCGCTGGCGAAGCGTCTCCTCCACGATCATGGCAAGGTCGTGCTTCTCCTGAGGCGTACGGGCCTCGTTAAGATACATAAAGACCGTCACGAACGGCGCCTGGCCGTTCGTGGTCATAAGCGTCACGACCTGATACTGGATCGTCTGGACGCCGCGACGAATCTCGTCACGCAGACGGTCCTCAACGACCTCGCGGACCTTTTCGGGAGATGCGGAAACGCCGAGCTCCTCGAGCTCGCGGGCGACCTCGCCGCGAATCTTTTGACGGCTCACCTCGACGAACGGGGCAAGATGGGTCAGCGAAATCGACTGGCCGCCGTACTGGGAGGAAGCAACCTGAGCGATGATCTGCGTCGCGATGTTGCAGGCGGTCGAGAAGCTGTGCGGCTTCTCAATCAGCGTACCCGAGATAACAGTGCCGTTCTGGAGCATGTCCTCCAGGTTCACCAGGTCGCAGTTGTGCATGTGCTGGGCAAAGTAATCCGAATCGTGGAAATGGATCAGGCCCTCATTATGGGCATCCACGATCTCTTGGGGCAGCAGCACACGCTGAGTCAGGTCCTTGGAGATCTCGCCGGCCATGTAGTCACGCTGAACGGAATTGACGGTCGGATTCTTGTTGGAGTTCTCCTGCTTGACCTCTTCGTTGTTGCACTCGATCAGCGACAGAATCTTGTCGTCGGTCGTGTTCTTCTGGCGCTTCAGGCTCTGAACATAGCGATAGATGATGTAATGGCGAGCGACCTCGTAGCAGTCGAGACGCATGATCTCGTCCTCGACCAGATCCTGAATCTCCTCGACCGACACGGTGTGGCCCGCGTTCTCGCATGCCTCGGCGACGTTTTGTGCCGCGTAAACCACCTGGCGGTCGGTAAGACGAGAGCTCTCCTCGACCTCCAAGTTTGCGGCGCGGATGGCATTGACGATCTTATCGATGTCAAAGACAACCTCGGTGCCGCTGCGCTTGATGATCTTCATCCTCTTGCCTCTTTCGCGTCGTAGCCTCATTGCGCTTCAGAGCCAAACGATACCCGGCAGGGCTTGCCCCTGTCTTGCGGCGCCGTCGCGCAATCTGTGTTCTCGATAAACCATAAGTCCTCATGCGGACAATCCTCGCGGCCGATCAGGCGGCTCAAAGGCGTGTCCAAATGGGACGAATAAGGTCTTCGTTCTCTGTCCGCCATCTATCATACGACAAAGACGCATCTATATCCTGTATTCTTTTTTTAGTTCAAACACAACATATAGTGTTTCAGCAGGTCAAAGCAATTGGTCATTTTGCAGACGCATTATAAATGAGGGATATTTGACAAGTCGGTAAAACGTTACCAACACGGCTACCTGCATGGCAGTTATAAAACGCCCTTAGTCAAGCCGCTGACAAATCCTACCAAAACCAAGCCGCTCACGCCAAAATAATCCAAAAGATTGCGCTTGACCAACATGTTGCGGTCACGCTCGGTCAGGACGTATGCAATCAGCCAGTGCCCCTACGGGATGCGAAGATCATCGCACGCGGATCTTGAGTTCAATATCTGGTGCCACATTTGGCGACCAAAACAAAACAGCCCAGAGACATAGTCTCTGAGCTGCGAACATTTGGTGGGCGTTAGAAGATTTGAACTTCTGACCTCTTCCGTGTCAGGGAAGCGCTCTCCCCCTGAGCTAAACGCCCAAATGGAGCGGACAACGGGGCTCGAACCCGCGACCCCAACCTTGGCAAGGTTGTGCTCTACCAACTGAGCCATGTCCGCTTACGAGGATTAATCTTACGTGATGCCCGCATCCTATGCAAGAACTTTTTTTGAAAAGTTTTGCGACGCCCTCGTGAACCTCGCGAAGACATCAGCCGCCACGGAGGGTGCAGGCAAACTCAAACTCGCCGCAAGAGGTCTTTACATCTCACCGAGCATGATCCAGGCAGAGCTGTCCTGCGCGAGCCTGCCGTCTGCAAGCGGTGATGAGGTGAGCAGGACCCTGCCCGCCGGCAGCTCCACGGGTGCTGCACCGAAGTTCGTCACACACGCCCATCCGTTGTCGCGGCGATAGGCGATGACGCCGCCCTCAGCGCCCTCGGCACCATCCGCAAGGCCGGTGCGCCCGTCAAGATCGAGCCACGCAAGATCGTTGGCGCACCTGCGCAGCTTGCGCCGCAGCCAGAGGGCGTCACGATAGAGCGCAAGCATCGATGTCGGGTCCGCTTCTTCTCTATCGGCAGCGTAATCGGAAAACCATGCAGGCTGCGGCAGATGGGGCGCCGCATCGGCGTCGGCCGGTGAAAACCCAAACGATCCGCCCTGTGCGGGATCGTCCGCTGCCACCCACGGCAGGGGCACACGGCAGCCGTCGCGCCCCTTCTCGCGCTTCGGTCCGTGCGTATTGGTCGCAGTGGGATCTTCGAGTGCAGCCCACGGAATGTCAGCCACCTCAAAAAGGCCGAGTTCCTCACCCTGATACACGTATGCCGAGCCCGGAAGCGCCAGCTCAAGCAAAAGGGCCGCCCGCGCGCGGCGCTCGCCGAGTTCACGGTCCTCGTCATAAGACGACCCGTCGCGTAAGAGCCAGTCGAGCGCAATCTGATGGTAGCGCGTCGCCTTGATTTGCGGCAGGGCATAGCGTGTCGCCACGCGCGGCACGTCATGGTTGGAGAGTACCCAGGTCGAGGCGGAATCGGATTCGATGGCCGCCTTCAAGCCCTCCTCGATTGCAGCGTGCATGTCATCATAGGTCCAAATGGCCTTGGCGAACTCAAAGTTGAATGTCTGGCCAAGCTCGTTGGGACGCGCGTAGAGATACTGGCGCTCGGGCAGCACCCACGCCTCGGCAACGGCGCTGCGCGGCGGATTATAGCGGTCGAACACGCGGCGCCACTCGCGATAGATCTCGTGGACCTCGTTGCGGTCCCACAGCGGATGAGTGCCGTCGTCAACCATGTCATCGCCCTCGGCGAGATGCCACCGGTCGAGGTCATCGCGGTCGAGATCCTTGGCAAGACCGTGCGCCACATCAATGCGAAAGCCATCGACGCCTCGATCGCTCCAAAATGTCAGGACGTCGCAAAAGAACGTGTGAACCTCGGGGCATGACCAGTCAAAGTCCGGCTGCTCGGGCGTAAACATGTGCAGATACCACTGACCGTCCGCAACACGCGTCCATGCGGGGCCGCCAAAGTTGGCATTCCAATTGGTGGGAGGCAGCTCGCCATGTTCGCCGCGACCATCGCGAAAGATATAATGGGCGCGCTCGGACGATCCGGGGTCGGCGGCAAGAGCGGCTTTGAACCAGGGGTGCTGGTTGGATGAATGGTTAGGCACGATGTCGACGATGACCTTGATGCCGCGCGCGTGAGCCGCAGCGATCATGTCATCGAAGTCGTCAAGCGAGCCGAGACGTGGGTCGACATCACAGTAGTCCGCCACATCATAGCCACCATCGACAAGAGGCGATGGGTAAAACGGGCTCAGCCAGATGGCCTCGATACCCAGCCGCTCAAGATAGTCCATCTGCTGGGTAATGCCCGCAATATCGCCCAGACCCGAACCAGTCGAATCCTTAAACGAGCGTGGATAGATCTGATAGATCGCGGCGTCGGACATCCATGAGCGCGAAGAAGACTTTTCTGTAGCCATGGGGCGCACCTCCCTTGCAACGAGGTTATGCGAGATGCCCACGATGATACGCCCAAAGCGGACATTCGCGGCAAACAACGCCACAGCCACGACCCAAAACGCTCGCTCCCTCTCGGGTTCGAGCCCATGCGATGGGTACGAAAAAGCCCGGCTACCGTAGTAGTCGGGCTGCTGCGTTTGGAGCGGACAACGGGGCTCGAACCCGCGACCCCAACCTTGGCAAGGTTGTGCTCTACCAACTGAGCCATGTCCGCATATGTAAAACAAAACGGGCGCCGGAGCGCCCGGATGTTGCCTGGAGGCGAAGCCCGGATTCGAACCGGGGGTAAAGGCTTTGCAGGCCTCTGCCTTACCACTTGGCCACTTCGCCGAAAAAGGACCGCCTAAACGGTCCGGAAATGCAATGGAGCGGACAACGGGGCTCGAACCCGCGACCCCAACCTTGGCAAGGTTGTGCTCTACCAACTGAGCCATGTCCGCTTGCGGGTTATTAATTTACGCGAGTTGTCCAAAAGACGCAAGTACTTTTTTCAAAAAACTTGTCTGCCGCATGTTCTTAGTAGCCAAACGCGCTAAAGCGATTGGCTAGGCACACGATTCCAGCGCTCCGCTAAACAGCTTCACCATCTGCACGCGCGTGCCGGCGCCGTCCGTACGACGAGCAACCTCCACGTTATCGACGAGCATACGCATAAGCTTGATACCACGGCCGCGTTCCTCAGATGCAACCGGCTCGCTCGTTTCATCGATAGAATAGCCGGCACCTCGATCAAGCACCTCAACCACAACGCGATCGCCATAGGCTTGAACCGTCAGGACGCACCCGATGCCGCCCGCATGGTCATAGGCATTACCCAGCGCCTCCCCCGACGCCAATGCGACATCGTAGCGCTCGTCACGGCGCAACGGAAGCGATTCAAGGAGTTCGGCGATGCGATGTCGGTAGTATGGAAGATTCTCGATACCCTGACGGACCTCGACGCTCTTACTCCAGCGAGGCAGCTCCCCCACCGGAATAGCGGGAATAGACTCCCGTGCCGGCCCCGCGACATGAAGGATATCGACAAGACGAGCAATCTCCAAAAAGCGAACAACTTCACCTGATGCATTGACGAGCGAAAGCAGGCCTTCTCGCCTCATGAGCTCACGAGCGCGCGTAAGCAGGAATGCCAAGCCCGTCGAATCGATAAAGCTAACAGCCTGACAGTTGATGACGACACGACGCACGCCGCGGCCAATCAAAGCATCCAACCGCCGACGCAGCGCAGGCACCGTGGCGATGTCGATATCGCCTGGTGGCGTCAAAACCGCTATGTCATTCCACTCATTCATACGACCATGGTTCCCCAAAAAAGCCCACTCGATGCATTCGTTTCCCCAACCGTACGGATTCAGCCCGCCCAGCGTCGTCTATGAACGACCCCGTAAAAACTCAAGGGACACCAATGCAATGTCATCGTCCAGCGCCGATTCGGTAAATCGGTCAAGCTCGCCCAAGACCTTGCCGCAAATGCCCGACACGCCCTCCCCCGAAACAGAAAGCAGAAGGTCGCGCAAGCGCTGCTCGCCAAAGAACGCTCCGGTGCGGTCGCGGGCCTCAATCGTTCCATCCGTATACATGAAGAGCATGTCGCCGGGGGCGAACGTAAACACGCCTGTCTCGTACACCATGCTCTCAAAGGCACCGATTACGCCCGATTGGCATCCAAGCAGCTCGACCTCTCCCCCACGGGACTCGCCGCCACCCAGCGGCATCGACTCTGGCCTGATGACCATGGTCGGAGGATGGCCCGCCGAACAATACGTTGCGCGTCCGGCTTTAAGGTCAATCTTGGCGATAAAGGCTGTCACGAACGTCTCGACCCTCGAAAAGCCCATGAGCATGCTGTTAAGGGAGCGTGCCATGCGGGCCGGTCCAGCGCCCTCCCAGGCATATGCCGTCAGGGCCGTCTTGACGAGCGCGGACATCGATGCGGCCTCAATGCCTTTGCCAGACACATCACCCAGAATCATGACGGCGCAGTCGTCGGGAAGACGAATGAGCGTATAGAAATCGCCGCCGACCAACGCCGAATTCGTGGCAGACAGGTACACCGAATCGGTTGCGATACCCGGAACATCCCCCAGGGAATTTCTCATGCCGATCTGGAGGGTCTGAGCGATATGGCGCTCCTCGCGCTTTTGAGATTCGCCTTCGTAGATCAGTTCAAAGTCATGCGCCAAGTGCACCAAGTAGTCATATTCAAGGTCATCAATCGGCTCTTGGCTACCATCACGAAGCAGCAGCGCGCGCGTAGTCGGGCTCTTCGCAACAGAAGCAGGAACAATCGCGTCGTTACTGTGTTTGCCATCACCCTCAGAGCGCAGGCGCCCCGCCTCGATGCCGGAGTCGACGTAGAGACCTTGACAAGGCAGACCATGCGCCCTAAGCCAGCCTCCCATAGGCATCGATTCGTCAACGCGAGTTATACGGACGTGTTTAAGGTCCTCGGCACTCGTGCCGCCCAAAACAGATGCCTCAAAGCCATCAGGGCCAGCCCCCAGACGTGCCGCCGGCGCCGTCGTGGAAAAGAAAAGCTTCTCGGGATCGTCCGGCAAGGCAACGCGACTGCCGCCTTCAAAATCTATGACGTAGGAGTCCAGACTGGCGTCATACTCAACAGGACAAAAATGGCAGTTGAGCATATTGCAGATCTCGGACGATACCGCCTGGGTAGCCGCGGCGGAATCGTCTAGAAAGGTAAACAACTCATCACGTAAGACATTGAGCGAGCGGCCAAGCTCGGCCGTACGACGAGAACGAAGGCTCGATGCCATGCCGACCAGCTGGATAGACAGGTAATCGCAAATGACCTCGAGTACATTAACGTCATAGGCGAGCGGTGCCTGGGGGCGTTTCCAACCAACTTCCAGCACGCCAAGGATCTGCGTACCGTAAAAAACGGGAAGACAGATCTCGCTGCGGTACGGAGGCATATCCTGCACGCGCAACAGGTGCTTAGAACGATTGTCCAAGTCCATGAACATACCGGAGGCGGCCCTATCGCCCTCAAGGTCCTGTTGAATCGACAAGCGACAGGCACGCGACTCGCGAAGAACATACGTCGGAATGCCAGCGCCATACGGCAAAAACTCGGGCAGATAGCTGTCGTACAGCTCCTTGGAAACACCGCGTAGCTTAAAACCGCCGCTCTCAGAAAAATAGATAGCGGCACCCGAAGCATCGAGCGTTCCTACAAGCTGGTTCAAAACGGTATCAAGCAGGCTGGGCAACTCATCGGAGCCCACAGTGCTCATAATGACCGAGAGCGTGCCAGACAGACGTTTGTTCGCCACTCTAAGCTCCGATAACGCACGCTTGAGTTGACGGTCGTGAGAATACTGTTCCTCGATACTGTGAAGCGCCACCAGGACACGTGGTGCACGGCGCCCAAAGATGCGTGGAGGCGTTACGGAGCCCGCACGAACCAAGACGGGGATAAAAGAGCCGTCACTCAGCTTGAGCATCAGTTCGTTCTCGGAGCCATCAGTTTCAAATGGCAGACGATGTTCCGTCGCACGTTCAAAAGCGGACGAGTACAGGACGTCTTTAACATCTCCACCGATGACGTCGGCGCGTTCCTCGCACATCAAACCAAGTAAGCGATTATTCACATGCAGAATGGTTCCGTCGAGCTCGCAGATGATGACAGCATCGCTCGTGATCTCGACTAGCTGGGCAACGTCTGCCCACTCGTTGCGTTCAAGCGTTTCCATCGTGGACCTCACCGTCTATCGGTAACAAAAAAGCCTCCGAAGAGGCTTCTCAAATGCGATGGTGTCGGAGGCGGGACTTGAACCCGCATGACCAAAAAGCGGTCACTAGCACCTCAAGCTAGCGCGTCTGCCAATTCCGCCACTCCGACATGCTATGTTGTTGATTCACAGTTCGTTTTGTTGGACCCGCGCGTTCAACGAGGAAGATAATAACCTATGATTCGAGAACTGTGCAAGCACTTTTTTCAAAAAAGTTTACGAATTTGTAAATGAGCAGGTAGATCCGTATGTCCGGCCCCGAATCGGTGTTGCCTCCCGGCGCGTCCTCGGGCATGAGCGATATTTTGCTGCGCACTTCGTGCTGCAAAATATCGCTCCCCCTGCGGAATGCGCCGGGAGGCAACACCGATTCGGGGCCTGCAAATACGTACTTCAGGCACAGTTCTCAAACATGTTCTGAGGGCTGATATAAATTTAGTGGCTCGGCCTTGCCGAGCCCTTATATAAGGAGGCCGGAGCTAAAGCTCCGGCCTCACTCAATTTCTTATTAGATAAAGTGAGCGATCGAGGAATCGCACTCCCCTGCCGAGTTACCGCAGGGCCCGCCCTGGCGTTGCTTTTCAGAACATCCCGCAGGACGCAAGAAACCCCCGCCGCACGAAGTGCGCAGCGGGGGTTTCTTGCATGTCCGAGGACGTTCTGAAAAGTAACACCAGGGCGGGCCCGGACAAACAACCGACTACAGGTCGATGTGCGATTCCTTGATCGGGAACGGCTCCGCGAAGTGGCAGGCGCAGCAGTGGCCCGGTGCGACTTCCTTAAACTCGGGAAGCTTCTCGGAGCAGATGCCCTGCGCGATCGGACAGCGCGTGTGGAAACGGCAGCCGGTCGGCGGATCCAGCGGCGACGGCGGATCGCCAGCGAGGATGATGCGCTTGCGGGTCTTCTGGATATCAGGATCGGGAACCGGCACGGCAGACAGCAGCGACTGCGTGTACGGATGGTGAGGCTCACTGTAGAGCGTCTTCCAGTCCGAAACCTCGACCATCTTGCCCAGATACATAACGGCAACGCGATCGGAGATATGCTGCACGACAGACAGGTCGTGGGCGATAAACAAATATGCAGTACCGAACTTGTCCTGGAGTTCCTTGAGCAGGTTCAGAACCTGGGCCTGAATGGACACATCCAGAGCGGAAACCGGCTCGTCGCAGATAATCAGCTTGGGCTTCAGCGCAAATGCACGGGCAATGCCGACACGCTGACGCTGACCGCCGGAGAACTCATGAGGATAGCGGTTAATGTGCTCGGGGTTCAGTCCGACAACGTCGAGAAGCTCGCGGACACGCTCAATGCGCTCCTCCTTGGTGCCCACGCCGTGAATGGTCATGGGCTCGGAGACGATCTCACCGATAGTCATACGAGGATTGAGCGAAGCATAAGGATCCTGGAAGATGAACTGCATCTCGCGACGCATATCCTTGATCTCGTGCTTGCTCATCTCGGCAACGTCTTTGCCCTGGAAGAACACTTTGCCGGCCGTCGGCTTGGTGAGGCGCATGATGGTACGGCCCGTGGTGGACTTACCGCAACCGGACTCGCCGACCAGACCAAAGGTCTCGCCAGGATAGATCTCGAACGAAATGTCGTTCACAGCAGAGACGACACGCTTGGAGAAGCGCTTGGCGAACATGCCGGACTCAGCGGGAAACTCCTTAGAGAGGTGCTCGACCTTCAGCAGCGGAGTACGCTCGTTGGTATCTGCCATTACGCCTCGCCTCCCTTCTTGGAATCCTTGCGCGTACGGGACGTCTCAGGAGCGTTCTTGAGGAACTCGGGGTCACCGGAGTAGTGGCACGCAGAGTAGTGACCAGACTCGGTGACAACGCGCTCGGGGCGCTGCTTGCGGCACTTATCGGTCGCATAGGGGCAACGAGGCGAGAACACGCAGCCCTCGGGCAGGTTCATGAGCGAAGGCGGGTTGCCGTGAATCGGCGTAAGCGGTTTCTTCTCATCGATAGCCTGCTCCGGGATGGAGCGAATCAGGCCCCAGGTATAGGGGTGGCGGCTCTCGTAGAAGATTTCCTCAGCAGTACCGAACTCGACGGGACGACCGGCGTACATAACCATGATCTTGTCGGCCATATCGGCGACGACACCCAGGTCATGGGTAATCATGATGATGGCGTTGCCGTTCTTCTCCTGCATTTCCTGCATAAGCTCAATAATCTGAGCCTGAATGGTAACGTCCAGGGCAGTCGTGGGCTCGTCGGCAATCAGAATATCGGGATCGCAGGCAAGAGCCATAGCAATCATGACGCGCTGACGCATACCGCCAGAGAACTGGTGCGGATACTCATTGACGCGCTTCTCGGGCTCGGGAATACCAACGAGGTCCAAAAGCTCGGTGGCGCGCTTGAGCGCCTCCTGCTTGGAGTAGCCACGGTGCAGACGAAGACCCTCGCCCACCTGCTTGCCGATCTTATAGACCGGGTTCAAGGAGGTCATAGGATCTTGGAAGATCATCGCGATGTCGTTACCGCGAATGTGCTGCATCTCTTCCTCGGTCATCTCGAGAATAGAACGACCGCGATAGCGAACGTCGCCGCCCTCGATCTTTCCCGGAGGCATCGAGATGAGGCCCATGATGGTCATGGCGGTCACGGACTTACCGGAGCCGGACTCACCGACGACACCCAGGGTCTCGCCGCGATCGAGCGTGTAGGACACACCGTCGACAGCGCGAACGACACCATCCTCGGTATGGAAATACATCTTAAGGTCATCGACCTCGAGCAGATGCTGGCCCTCGGGAACCGGCTGCTCCTTCAGGTCCACATAGTTCTTGTTCTTCTTCATCCTTATGCGTCCTTCATCTTGACGTCGAGGGCGTCGCGCAGACCGTCACCCAGCAGGGTGAAGGCGAGCACCGTCGAGAGAATTGCCAGACCGGGCATGATCATCATCCAGGGAGCAGTCAGCAGATACTGCTGACCATCCTGAATCATGGAGCCCCACGAAGGCGTAGGCGGAATAACGCCCATGCCGAGGAAGGACAGAGCGGACTCGGTCAGAATGGCGCCACCAATGTTCATAGTCGCGTAGACCACGATGGAAGCGACGGAGTTCGGGAAGATGTGACGCACGACGATACGAGCATCAGATGCACCCATCGCGCGCGCAGCGTCAACATAGTCGTTTTCCTTGACCGTCAGGATCGCGGATCGGAAGACGCGCGCAATCGAAGGCCAGCCGAGAATACCGATGGCGATAAAGACGTTCTGAAGACCACGGCCGATAACGGCGATCATGGCGACAACGAACAGCACGTACGGGAATGCCAGGAAGATATCCGCGCAGCGCATGATGATCGTATCCCAGATACCGCCGTAGAAACCGGCCAGAGCACCCATGACCAGACCGATCACCGTGGAGATTGCGGTGGCCATAATGCCGACGGAAAGCGAAACGCGTGCACCGTAGATAACACGGACAAGAATGTCACGGCCAAGGGCGTCGGTACCAAACGGGTGCTCGGCACACGGAGCCAGCAGCGACGTCTCGGCCATGGTGGTCGAGTCGGAAGCCGTCGGCGAACCGAGCCAGGGCTTAGCCCACAGATCTGCGGTCAGGGCAACCACAACGACGATGATGATCCAGCAGACACCGATAACGGCGAGCTTGTTCTTACGAAGACGCTTAAAAGCGTCGCCCCACAGTGTGCGGGACTTAGCGGGAGCAGATGCGGCCTTGGTGGCGGTAGCCTGCTCCTGAGACTGAGAATCAGTTTCCTGCATGAGACGTACCTCCCTTAGGCCTTATCCGACGGACCGCCAAGGCGGATGCGCGGGTCGAGGAATGCATAGCTAATGTCGACGAGCAGGTTGATCACCATGACGACGACGACGATGAGCGTAACGCCGCCCATAACGATGGGCCAGTCACGCATGCTAATGGCGCGATAGACCTCATAGCCGATACCGGGCCAGTTAAAGACCGTCTCGGTCAGGATGGCGCCCGAAAGCATGCCGCCAAAGTCGACACCAATATAGGTAACGACGGGGATGAGTGCATTCTTAAGCGCGTGCTTGATGATGATCGCGCGATTGGAGAGACCCTTGGCCTTTGCCGTACGGATGTAATCCTGGTTCATGACGTCAAGCAGCTGCGAGCGCATAATGCGGGCGGCGTAAGCGGTCGAAACCGAAGCCAGCGTAATGGTCGGAAGCACATAGTGCATCCAATCCTGATACTGAGAGCTGGAACCGCCGGCACCCGAGATCGGCATGGAGAATGCACCGCCCGTGGCGTCCTTGAGAATGACGCCAAAGAACAGTTGCAGCAACATACCGAGCCAGAAAGCCGGGACGGCAACGAGGATCGAAGTGGTGAGCGTTACCAAAATATCCCAGAAGGAATAACGCTTAACCGCCGAAATGATACCCGCACCGATACCCATGATTGCCTCGAGCACGATGGCGCACGCGGCAAGTTTGACCGTATACGGATACTTCTGGGCAAAGATTTCCGTAACCGGCAGCTTGCGCTGATACGAATTGCCCAGATCGCCATGAAGCAGGCCGTTCATGTAATACAAGTAACGGTCCACGAGCGACGTTTGAACGGGGTCGCCGTTCTCGTCAAGGATCGCGTTGCCATCCTCGTCCGACTGGACCAGGTGATAGCGGACGCGAAGCTGAAGCTCCACCTCGGGGGACAGAGCCTTGTCTCCACCGATCAGCTTGATCGGATCTCCCGGCACGATATTCTGGAGGGCGAACAGAATCAGCGTAACGCCCAAAAACACCGGGATGAACTGAAGCACACGTTTAACGATGTACTTACCCATACCACTCCCCTATCTAGGGATTAACCTAAATGGGATGCCGATCGCCAGACCGGCATCCCAAAATTACCATCAGCCAGTTTACCCCAGGTTAGGGAGAACTGTATGTTTCCCATGAGGT
Organism: Collinsella sp. AM38-1BH; assembly: GCF_003467545.1. Taxonomy (NCBI): domain Bacteria; kingdom Bacillati; phylum Actinomycetota; class Coriobacteriia; order Coriobacteriales; family Coriobacteriaceae; genus Collinsella; species Collinsella sp. AM38-1BH. The sequence goes on from NZ_QSHC01000013.1 coordinate 45,127, forward strand.
CTACGTAAATACTTGACCCTCACGGAAGCTGCAAACTCTTAGGCGAGCTCAGCGGTACCCAGCTCGGCATGCTTCTGCGGATCGACATAGAGGTGCTTGATGCGATCGGAGCCGACGATGGTGTGCGTGTAGAACATCACCGGGATGACCGGGCAGTCGGCAGCGACCATTGCGTCGGCCTCCTGCATCTTAGCGACGCGCTCTTCATCGTCAACCGTGGTACGAGCCTCGTCGACCTTGGCGTCGAACTCGGGGTTGTTGTAACCAGAGCGGTTGTCGCCACCGAGGGAGTCGGAGTGGAACAGCGGATACAGGAAGTTGTCCATGATCGGGTAGTCGGCAATCCAACCCAGACGACCGAACTGATAGTTGAAGTTCTGATACTGCTCGAGCAGGGCAGACCACTCAGGGGTATCGGAAGTAGCGGTAACGCCAACCTTGGCGAGGTCGCCGATGATGGACTCCATGATCTCCTTGTGGCCACCGTCCTGGTTGTAGGAAAGGGTCACGTTAATGCCACGATCGCCGTTGGCGTCAGCGGGAGCAACCTTGTCGAGGTACTCGTTAGCCTTGTCGACGTCGTAGGCGCAGAACTCCCATGCGCCCTCCTTGTAGCCATCGATGCCCGGAGGAACAATGCCGTCGGCGGGGGTACGGGTACCCTTGAAGATGGTCTTGCAGATGGCCTCACGGTTAATGGCCAGGGAGATACCCCTGCGCAGGTCGGCGTTGTTGAACGGCTCGGCCGTGTTGTTGCAGGTCAGGTAGTAGGTGGAAGGCTCGGAGCCGAGCAGCATGCGCTCGCCGTCGCCCATGGTGTAGCCGTCCTTGGACACGCCGCGATCCTTCTTGGCGGCGTCGATCTGAGCAACGGGAACGTCGCAGACGTCGAGGTTACCGGCCTGGAACTCCTTGTAAGCAGTCTCCATGTCCTTGATGACCTGGAAGTGGATGCCATCGATCTTGGCCTTGTCGCCATAGTAATCGTCGAACTTCTTGAGGTTGATCTCCTGACCATCCTCCCACTTGCCGTCCATCATGAACGGGCCGTTACCGACCGGTGCAAGATAGAAGCTCTTGGCATCGGACTCGGCGCACTCGGGAACCGGGGCCAAAGCCGGGTGAGAGGCGACGAAGGGGAAGTCGGCGTAAGCGGAAGACAGCTTGACGACGAGGGTCTCATCGTCGGGGCAGGTAACACCGCTGAGCTCGGTAGCGTTACCGGCAAGCAGATCGTCATAGCCCTCGACCATGGAAAGGTGATAGGAGACCTCGGAAGGGCCATACTCGGTAGCGATGGCCGACTTGGTGTTGACCAGACGCTCCCAACCGAGCTTGAAGGACTTGGAGGTAACGTCGTCACCGTTGTGGAACTTGGCCTTCTTGATCTTGAAGGTAAACTCGGTGGCGTCGTCGTTGGCCTCGAAGGACTCGCAAGCCAGCGGAACGATCTCGCCCTTCTCGGCGTCATAAGAGGTCAGAGCGTCAAAGAGCTGGTACTCGACCTGAGTGCCCTGGTCCTCCTGGACATTGTAGGGGTCGATGCAGACCGGGTTGTTGATGTAGAAGTTCAGCGTCGAACCGGACTCAGAACCGGAAGCGTCGCCGCCCTTCTTGCCACATGCGGCAAGAAAAGCCATGGAGCTCGCAGCAAGGGTGCCGCCGACAAAGGCGCGACGACCCATAACGGGCTGGTGGAACATAGAATCAGCCATGCCATCCTCCTTATGAGATAGGACAAAGAAATGTTCAGTCGGACACATGTCGAGGCAATCCGATCCGAACCATCAAAACGCCGTCCGTTGCTATGGCTGGTTATGCACAACGGAGCAACGTTTTGCAATACAGTAGCGCATTTTATGCACGATTTGGGGCTAATTCCGGTTAACGGTCGAGAATTTCTTTAGTTGGGCGAAGTATGTGGTGATATTCTGGCTCTGTTACAAGTCTGTAAACAAAAAGGGCCCCGCACATGCGGGACCCTTTTCAAACGTATATACGCCGATGCTTAGTAGCCGACGATGCCCTGCGGGAAGAAGAACATGCACAGGACGACGCACACGGCAAAAACAACGGCCATAATTACCGTCAGGCGATCGAGGTTCTGCTCCATGACGCCCGTGGCAGAGCTGGAGTTATACAGCGAGCTAGCGATCATATCCGAAACGCCGGTGCCCTTACCGGAATGCATCAGGACGAGAATCGTCAGCGCCACGGCAGAGACAGCCCAAACGACAAACAGAAGAATCTGGAACGGACCCATAGATAAGCTCCTTAATAGAACAGTTCAAACTCCAGTACTGTACCACAATCCCCCGCTCTCCCCTACCTGCCACTCAAGGACGGGGCGGAAATGGCAGAAATACCAAAAAGGGGGTTGTCCCGTTGTGGACGACCCCCTTACTAGAAAACGGTATTTGTTTTCTATTAGGCCTCGGTGGCGAGCACGCGGCCCGTCATCTCGGCGGAAGGCTCAATACCAGCCATGGTGAGCATGGTCGGAGCGATATCGGAAAGACGGCCGTCCTCGATACCAGTGAGCTTGGCCTTCTCATCAACGATGATGAACGGCACGCGGTTGGTGGTGTGAGCCGTAAACGGATGCTTAGAACCGTCGGAAGCAACGTCAAACATGTGATCGGCGTTGCCGTGGTCGGCGGTAATCAGCGCAAAGCCGCCCTTGGCGAGAATCGCCGGGACAACCTTGGACAGGGCATCGTCAACAGCCTCGACGGCCTTAACGGCGGCGTCGAAGACACCGGTGTGACCAACCATGTCGCAGTTCGCGAAGTTCACGATGTAGAAATCAGCGCGATCCTCGTTGATGGCGGCGACAAGCTTCTCAGTAACCTCGGGAGCGCTCATCTCAGGCTGCAGATCGTAGGTAGCGACCTTGGGGGAAGCGACGAGCACGCGCTCCTCGCCCTCCTTGGGCTCCTCGATGCCGCCGTTGAGGAAGAACGTCACATGGGCGTACTTCTCGGTCTCGGCGGTGTGCAGCTGCTTCAGGCCGTTGGCGGCGATAACGTCGGCCAGGACGTTCTCGGGGAACGTCTTGGGGAAAGCGACCTCGACGTCAAACGTCGGATCGTACTCGGTCATCGTCACAAAGTGCGAAAGCTTGATCTGCTCGCGCTCAAAGCCGTCGAACTCCTTGTCCGTGAACACGCGGGTCATCTGACGAGCGCGGTCGGGACGGAAGTTGAAGAAGATGGCCGCGTCGCCCTCGTGGATGCCCTCGTTGTGGGCAGCGAAGGGCTCGACGAACTCGTCGCCGCGCGGGTCCTTCTCGTAGTAGGCCTTGATACCGGCAACGGGGTCGGTATCGGCATCGGAAGCGTTGACCATGACGTCGTAGGCGCGCTGGATGCGCTCCCAACGATTATCGCGGTCCATGGCCCAATAACGGCCCGAGACGGTGGCAACGCGAGCGTCGCAACCGGTCTCCTCGGAGATCTTGGCCAGGAAGGCGCAGAACTCACTCATGTAACCGGCACCGGACTGCGGGTCAACGTCGCGGCCATCCATGAAGGCGTGGACGCGAACGGTCTTGACACCGTGCTCGGCAGCCATCTTGACCAGGGCCTCGACGTGGTTCATGTGAGAATGAACACCGCCAGGGCTCATAAGACCCATGAGGTGAAGGGTCTTGCCGTCAGCCTTGACGTCGTCCATAGCCTTGACGAAGACCTCGTTCTTGGCGATGGAGCCATCCTTGATGGCGTTGTTGATGCGCGAAAGCTCCTGGAACACGATACGGCCGGCACCGATGTTGAGGTGACCCACCTCGGAGTTGCCCATCTGACCGTCGGGAAGGCCCACGTCCTCGCCCGAAGCGCCGAGCGTAGTGTGGGGATACTTCTCGTACAGGCTATCAAGGAAGGGCGTCTTGGCAGCGGCGACGGCGTTCTCGCCATCGGCCGGAGCAAGGCCGCAGCCGTCCATGATAATCAGGAGTGCAGGAAGATGACGCTGTGCCATATGTCCTACTCGCCTGCCTTGACGACCATAGAGGCGAAGTCGGCAGCCTTGAGCGAAGCGCCGCCCACGAGGGCGCCGTCAACGTCGGGCTTGGCGACGAGCTCGGCAATGTTGCCGGGCTTGGCGGAACCACCGTACAGGACGCGGATGCCGTCGGCGAGCTCCTCGCCAAACATCTCCTTGAGGGTCTCACGGATAGCGCCGCAGACCTCCTGAGCGTCCTCAGCAGTAGCGGTCTTGCCGGTGCCGATGGCCCAGATGGGCTCGTAGGCGACGACGACCTGCTTGGGGCAGGTGATCTCAAGACCAGCAAGGCCAGCCTTGACCTGGTTCACGACGTGCTCGACATAGGTGCCGGCCTCGCGGACCTCGAGGGACTCGCCGCAGCAGAAGACGGGAACAAGACCGGCGGCAACGAGGGCCTTGGCCTTCTTGTTCTGGTCCTCGTCAGTCTCGTGGAAGTAGTCACGACGCTCGGAGTGGCCGATGATGCAGTAGGTGCAGCCAGCGGACTTGAGCATGTCGCAAGAGGACTCACCGGTGAAGGCACCCTTGGCCTCCCAGTACACGTTCTGTGCACCGAGGGCGATGGGGGCAGCCTGAATGCGGTCATGAACCGTGGTGATGTCGATGGTCGGAGGGCAGACGAGCACCTCGACGCCAGCCGGAACCTCGGGCAGAGCCTGAGCCAGCTCGTCGGCGAGCTTGGCGGCCTCGGCGACGTCGTTGTTCATCTTCCAGTTACCAGCGATAAGAAGGGTGCGATTAGGCATCGAGAAGCGCCTCCACTCCGGGCAGGGCCTTACCCTCGACGAGCTCCATGGAAGCGCCACCACCGGTGGAGATCCAGCTCATCTTGTCGGCCAGGTTGAACTTGTTGACAGCTGCGACAGAGTCGCCACCGCCGATGATCGAGGTGCAGTCGGCCTCGGCGACAGCCTCGGCGATAGCCTGGGTGCCGTGAGCGAAGTTATCGAACTCGAAGACGCCCATGGGGCCGTTCCAGAACACAGTCTTGGCACCCTTGACAGCCTCGGCGTAAAGTTCCTCGGTCTTAGGACCGATGTCCATGCCCTCACGGTCGTCAGGGATAGCGTCGGAAGCGACAACCTCGGGGACAGCGTCCTCACCAAAGTGATCGGCAACACGGTTGTCGATGGGGAGCAGGATCTTGACGCCCTTCTCCTCGGCCTTCTTGAGCATTTCGCCAGCGCGCTCGACCCAGTCCTCTTCCTTGAGAGACTGACCGACGGACAGGCCCTGAGCCAGGAAGAAGGTGTAGGCCATACCGCCACCGATGATCAGGGTGTCAGCAGAGTCGATAAGGTGATCGAGAACGCCGATCTTGGAGGAAACCTTGGAACCGCCGACGATGGCGACGAAGGGGCGCTCGGGCTCGGCGAAGATGCCGGTCAGCGTGTCGACCTCCTTCTCGAGCAGGAAGCCAGCGACGGCAGGCAGGTAAGCGGCGGGGCCCACGACGGAACCCTGGGCGCGGTGAGCGGTGCCGAAGGCATCGAGAACGAAGACGTCACCATAAGAAGCGAGCTTCTTAGCGATCTCGGGATCGTTCTTCTTCTCACGCTTATCGAAGCGGACGTTCTCGAGAACGAGGACCTTGCCCGGCTCGACGGCGGCAACGGCCTCGGCGGCCTTCTCGCCGTAAGTGTCGGCGACAAAGGTAACGTCGAGACCGGAGAGCTCGGCGAGCTTCTTGGCGACGGGCTCGAGGGACAGCTCGGGCTGGAAGCCGGTGCCATCGGGACGGCCGAGGTGGCTCATGAGGATGACGCGAGCGTTGTGCTCAACGAGATAGTTGATGGTGGGCAGGGCAGCCTTGATACGGGTGGTGTCGCCAACGACGCCATCCTTGATAGGCACGTTAAAGTCAACGCGGACGAGAACGCGCTTGCCGTCGACATCGATGTCGCGGACGGTCTTCTTGGTAAAGGCCATGTTTGCTTCTACCTTTCGTACGTGTCTGCCTCCCATTACGGCAGACGATTTCTTATAAAAAGGGCGCGACCCTAGGGTGTAAGCCCTATAAGGCCGCGCCCTTCTTTAGACGCTCAACGAGCTATTCGCTAAAAGCCAAATTAGGCAACGAACTTCTCGAAGTACTTGATGGTGCGGACCATCTGAGAGGTGTAAGAGTTCTCGTTGTCGTACCAAGAGGTGACCTGAACGAGGGTCTGGCCGTTGCCGAGGTCAGAGCACATGGTCTGAGTGGCGTCGAAGATGGAGCCGTGGGTCTCGCCGACGATGTCGCGGGAGACGATCTGGTCCTCGTTGTAGGCGAAGGTATCGGGGATGGTCTCGGCGTAGGCCTTCATGGCAGCGTTGACCTCGTCGACGGTGACCTTCTTGTCAACGACGGCGTAGAGGTTGGTCAGCGAGCCGGTCGGCGTCGGGACGCGCTGGGCGGCACCGATGAGCTTGCCGTTGAGCTCGGGGAGAACCAGGCCGATGGCCTTGGCAGCGCCCGTGGTGTTCGGGACGATGTTCTCGGAGCAGGCGCGGGAGCGACGGAAGTTGCCCTTGCGCTGCGGGCCGTCGAGCGGCATCTGGTCGCCGGTGAAGGCGTGGATGGTGGTCATGATGCCGGAGACGATGGGGGCGAAGTCGTTCAGGCCCTTGGCCATCGGGGCGAGGCAGTTCGTCGTGCAGGAGGCAGCGGAGATGATGTTGTCATCAGCGGTCAGCGTCTCATGGTTGACGTTGTACACGATGGTGGGCAGATCGCTGCCAGCCGGAGCGGAGATGACGACCTTCTTGGCGCCAGCGTTGATGTGGGCCTGAGCCTTAGCCTTGCTGGTGTAGAAACCGGTGCACTCGAGAACGACGTCGACGTCGAGGTCGCCCCAAGGCAGGTTGTTGGCGTCGGCCTCCTTGTAGATCTTGATCTCCTTGCCGTCAACGGTGATGGAATCCTCGCCAGCAACGACCTCGTGATCGCGAGCGTAGTTGCCCTGCGTGGAGTCGTACTTCAGCAGGTAAGCGAGCATATCGGGAGAGGTGAGGTCGTTGATAGCGACGATCTCGGAGCCCTCATGACCGAACATCTGACGGAAAGCCAGACGACCGATGCGACCGAAGCCGTTAATAGCAACCTTTACTGCCATTGTGTCTCCTTTCGTAAGGCCCCCGCGAGCTACAGCGCCCGCCGTTGAGGCCCACAAACTAACCACTCGCCTAATATACCTTTTTTTTGACTTGAATTTCACGAGAATGCTCGAAATTGAAAATCAAATTTGCGTTAAAACGCTTTAAAGAATAAAATAGCAGCTAAATCCGTATATAAGTCGATACTTTAACCTACCTGTTTGCTTCAATGAGCTTTTCAAGCCTCAAAACTCGATGGTAGAGGGCAGACTTCGACAAGGGAGGGTCAGCCATCTCCCCTAAATCACGCAGCGAAAGATCGGGATAGCGCTCGCGCAGGTCGCAAAAGACCGCCAAGGCATCCGGAAGCGTGTCGCGCAAACCCCGCTGTTCGAGCTCATCGATAAGCGCAAGCTGATGTTGGGCAGCACCGGCGCTTCTGGTCTGGTTGGCGAGCTCGGCGTTCACGCGACGGTTCACATCGTTCTTAACCAACTTGACCGCGCGCGCCTCCTCAATCTCGGCAACGCTGCGCTTGGCACCAATCAGCTTTAAAAGATGCTCGATTTCCTCGGCACTCTTAATGTACACGGCATATGACCCCCGCCGTGCATTAACACGAGCATGGACCCCAACCTGCTCCAACAGATCGCAAAGCCCCTTGGCATATTGCTCGCCCTGCACCGCGATCTCCAAATGAAAATCGCCGCGTGGATCGGCCACGAAGCCGCCCGCGATGAGCGCGCCGCGGATATAGGCAAGTCTACAGCAAGGACGGGCAACGATATGTCGGGGCACGCCGGCAACAAGTCCTCCCCTACGGTCGAGGATACCCAGCAGCACCAGAGCCTTATCCAGGTCGGGTTGATCGGGCAAGGTGATGAGGTAGTTTCGAACCTTATGCAATACAGATTTACGGACGGTGAACTCCGTTTTGAGCTTAAGGATGCGATGCGTCAGCGTGATCATCGTGCGCGCAACGGCTCCCGTCTCAGTCGCAACCGTCAAACGATACCGCCCAGAGCCGGTAAGCGAGAGCGTACCGCTCACGCGCGTGAGGGCGGCAAGCGTCGACAAATCGCAGTATTCACATTCGGGTTCGCAGCGCGCAAGCTCGTCGCGCACCTCAGCGGTAAACGACATGCAGGCCTATGCCTTCGTGTTGGCGCGCGACAGGTCGCGATGGGAAATGCTCACGTGATATTGGGCGCCTTCCAAATAACGTGCCGTGGCTTCGGCAATGGCAACGCTGCGGTGCTGGCCGCCTGTACAGCCGATGGCGATAGAAAGCTGCGGCTTGCCCTCCGCGATATAGCCCGGCATCACCGTATCGAGCAGCTGTGTCCAAGCCTTCCAAAACTCCTGCGTCTTGGGATGGTCCAGAACAAAATCGGAGACCTTTTTATCGAGACCGGTCATCGTGCGCATCTCGGGATCGTAGAACGGATTAGGCAGGAAGCGGACGTCGATCATAATGTCCGCCTCGACGGGCATGCCGTGCTTAAAGCCAAACGAGAACACGTGGACGTCCATGAGCTGCTGGTCGGACAGCTCGGAAAATGCCATACGCAGCTTGTTGCGCAGCGCAGAGGTGCGCAGACGGCTCGTGTCGATAATCATATCGGCTCGGTCGCGCACGCCCTGCAGCTGAAGGCGCTCGCGCTGAATGGCATCGGCCGTAGTCTCCCCCGGCTTGGCAATGGGATGACGGCGGCGATTTTCGCTGTAGCGACGAATCAGCACCTCGTCAGAAGCCTCCAGGAACACGATGTCGCAGCTCATCTCGCGCTCTTCGAGAGCGGCGACCGCATCGAGCAACTCGTCAAACAGTCCCTGGCTACGCAAATCGCAGGTGACGGCGAGATGCCTGCCCACGCCCGTATTGATGCCGACGAGCTCGGCAAGCTGGGCGATGAGACGCGGAGGCAGGTTATCGATGCAAAAATAGCCCATGTCCTCGAACACGTGCATGGCCTGTGTGCGGCCTGATCCGGACATTCCGGTGATGATGACGATATCGGGGATGCGCTCCGAGCGCTCCGCCGCATCCATGGCATCTCCCTTTTGCATGTGTTGCCTCCCGAAAACAAGCGCGGGACCCAGCAACCCGGATCCCGCGCGGTCAATTGCCTATATTGAGTATACCGCCCCGAGCGGATACGAGGCCTGTCTTACGCCTCAAGCGCAGCCTTGAACCAACTCGTAATACTCGTGGGGTGCGTGATGGCGGTGCCGACGACAACGGCCCAGGCGCCAGCATCGATCGCGGCGCGAGCCTCCTCGGGCGTATGCACGCGACCCTCGCAAATGATGGGAAGGCCGGGGAATTCCTCGGTCGCCTGACGCAGGAGCGGCAGATCGGGGCCATCGGCCATGGTGCAGTCGATGGCGGCAACACCATGAGACAGCGTGGTGGACACCAGGTCGAAGCCCATGTCGACAGCACGACGAATATCCTCGATGGTGGCACAGTCGGCCATCAGGAGCACGCCCTCCTCGTGCAGCGGACGGAAAGTATCTTCGACGGTCTTGCCATCGGGACGCGGACGATCGGTGGCGTCGATCGCCACGATATCGGCACCCGCAGCAACGCAGGCGCGAGCGTGGCGCAGCGTCGGCGTGATGTAAACGCCCTCGTGCCCATCCTTCCACAGGCCGATGACGGGAACCTCACAGCGACCCTTAATGGCGGCAATGTCGGCAAGGCCCTGGCAGCGAATGGCGGCGGCGCCGCCGAGCTCGCAAGCGCGAGACATTTGCGCCATGGTCTCGGGCGTACGAAGCGGCTCGCCCATATACGCCTGAACGCTCACGACGAGCTTGCCCTTCAGGGATTGAATCAAAGGATCGACGGTCATAAGGCTGCAACCTTTCTTAGAACAGCCTCCCGAGGCCTGTTGTCTCGGGAGGCTCCTACAGCAGATACGTTTACTTCAACGAGGCAAGAAGATGCTCAGCGGCACCGATGAGCGGAGCATCGCCCTCCAGAGAACCGATGAGGATCGGCGTGTCCTGAAGCGGATCGAGCGCTTGGCTGGCATAGCCCTCGTGCACCGAATCCTTCCACGTCTGCGAACGCCAATCGGGACCTTGGTGAATCACGCCACCCGAAAGCACGATGACCTCAGGGTCCAGGATGTTAGCGAGCGAGCCCAAGCTGGCACCCAGCGCAAAGCCGGCGTCATGGATGACCTCGGTCGCCTTTGCGTCGCCCGCACGGCACAGGTCGTTCACATCGCGACCGACCGAAGGACGGCTGGGGTCGACGCGACCAAAGCGCTCATCGTACATACGACCAATGGAAGTGCCCGAAGCAACCGACTCCAGATGGCCGGAACGCCCGCAGGCGCAGGGAATGCCGGCGGCAGCCGAGCACTCGATGTGGCCCATATGACCGGCAGCACCATGGAAGCCCTGCATCACGCGGCCGTTCTCGACATATGCGCCGCCGATGCCCGTACCGATGCCAAGACACAAGACGGAGAACTTGCCCTTGCCGACGCCCCAGTGGGCCTCGCCCAGAGCATGAGCCTGCACGTCGCCTACAACGGCAACGGGAAGACCGAGGTCCTCGCGCAGACGCGGCCCCAACTGGACGCCGGACCAGCCGGGCATGATCTCGTTGGCATACGCGATGGCGCCCGTCTTGGGATCGACGACGCCGGCAGCACCGATACCGACGCCAAGGACCTCGACATCGGGATTCGCCTCGAGAGCAGCCTTGATGGACGCCTCGATACGCTGGAAGACGGCCTCGCCGCCCTCCTGGGCCTCGGTGGGAACCTCGGCCTCAAATACGGGATGGGGCACGCTGCCGTCAGCCGGGTACTCCATGATGGCAGTCGCGATCTTAGTTCCGCCGATATCGACAGAGCAGACGTACTTGTTCTCCATGTCGCTCTCCTTAGGAGATAAAAAACAACTACAGGAAATGCGCCGTCAGGCTAGCCGTCACAGCGCGGTAAAGGTTTTCCAGGTGCCCGAGATCGCCGAGAAACCGTGTGGCCATTAACCTAATGGGTCATGGCCGCACGGTTGAACGGCGAGGTCGGGCGCCCGGGGAAGCTTTACAGGAGACCGTTGTCCTGAAGGACCTTCTTAATCGCCTCGACGTTCTCGCCGGTCATGGCCTTCACCGGGCGCGGCATGGTCGGGCTGTCGAAGATGCCCATGAGGTTCATAGCGGTCTTGAAGGCGCCGACGCCACCGGCATAGCCCTGGACGCCCGAGGTGACATCCCAAATGTGCGAAATCTCATTGAGGCGATCCTGCTCGGCCTTGACGGTAGCCCAGTCACCAGCCTGAGCGGCCTTCCACTGACGCACGTAGCCCTCGGGCTCAACGTTGGCGAGACCCGGGACGGAACCGTCGGCGCCACCGAGGTAGGCGCCGTCGACAACAACCTCGTGACCGGTGAGAATGCTCATCGGATGGCCGTTCTTCTCGTTCTCCTGAACGAGGTAGCGGAACGAGATGTCATCACCCGAGGAATCCTTGACGCCGGCCAGAACGCCCTCGGCGCCGAGCTTGGCAAGGAGCTTCCAGGGGAGCTTGGTGTGAACGCAGACGGGAATGTCATAGGCAAAGATGGGCAGGTCGAGCTCCTCATGCAGGATGCGGAAGTGCTCCTCAACCTCGGTCATGCCCTGCAGGGCATAGAACGGGCAGGTGGCGACGAGGGCATCGGCGCCCAGCTCCTGAGCGACCTTGCCGTGCTCGATCATGCGCTCGGTCTCGGTATCGATGATGCCGACCAGAACGGGCACACGGTGGTCGACGATACGAACGGCCTCGGCGATAATCTGGCGACGACGCTCGTCGGTGGAGAAGACGACCTCGCCCGAGGAGCCCAGGAAGAACAGGCCATCGACGCCGGCATCGATCATGCGGTTAATGCTGCGCTCAAAGGAGGCAACGTCGAGCTGGTGATCTTCGGTATCGGGAACAACGACGGGAGGGATAACGCCGGTGAATTTCTGAGTTGCCACAAGAATCTCCTTAGTTGTCTGGCGGGCGACCCTGTGCCACCCACTCTTGTTGGCAGTGTTCAGGCCGTCTAGGCCAAAGAACACGAGTAGAACGTTTGGTTAAAGAAGTCGACGACTTCGTTTTCGAACGCATTGATGCGCTCGTGAGCGTATTTGGCATAGATGATATGCCTCCGGTCACACTCAAGACCGTTGAATACGGCAAACTGACCCTTGGGGTCGCTCACGGTATCCATGAGCGATGTGCCCATGAGCACCGATCCGCGCACCCGAGACGACAGCGCCTCGAGGCCGCCAGGAAGCGGATTGGCAACCGCCGTGCAGGCGAGACCCCGCTCGTCCAGAGCAGAAACCGCCAGCGCGACTCCGCCGCCTAGACCCTCGCCCCATGCAAAGATGCGGTCGGGGTCCATGCCATCAAGATTGCGCGCCACCTTCGCCAGCGCGCAACCCCAACGGACGCGCTCGACAAAAGCGGGCGAAGAAATCCCCCGCTGCAGGTCGTCCGCACCAGCAACATCGTCATCCAGCGCGAGGACGGCATACCCCATGGCGGCAAATCTCGTCATGTGATGCCAGCCGCGCACAGGCCGATCGATGTCGTGGAACATCAGGCACAGCGGCACGCGCTCAGATACTCGGGCACGACCGACAGGCTCGATCAAACGAGCGTGAATCGCATCGTCACCGAGCTCAAAGGAGACCTCCGAGTAACGGGCGCAGGGGTTAACAAAGTCAATCGCCGTAATGGCCAGGCCTTGAATCTCAAGATTCGAAGCGCATGTCTCTAAATCAGAAACATCTGCTTGGACATCACCGCGCCAGTCCCGATATTCTGCGAGCCTTGACGAAACCGTTCCAGGAATTCCCACGAGCTCGGGGACAATCAGCCCATTGACATTGCTCTCGCACTTAGACATGAGCCTCCCCTCCCTTGCAGAAAAACGGAATGATCAAATCGTCAAAATCCTGAATCTCCTCGTGGCCAAAGCCTTCAAAGAACTCATGACGCTTTTCGCAGGTCAGGTTGTTATAGACCGCAAACTGCGTCGCTGGCGGACAGACGATATCGGCTGTGCCAGTGCCAAACAGCACGGGGCATTTGACCATAGGGGCAAAGTTCTTGGAATCGAAGTACGCCAGCTTGGCATAGGCTTCGTCAATACGACTCGAGTCCTCGTCAAACCAGCGAGACCAATAGCGCAGGCCCTCGTAGGCAATGTCGTCGGCACCCAAATCCCAGACCAGGCGGAAATCTGACAGGAAGGGATAGAGGATGGCGGCGCGATTGATAAGCTCTCTGTTAAGCGCACAGGTCGCAATGCCCAAACCGCCGCCCTGCGACGCGCCGTTCACAAACACACGTGCAAGATCGATGCCCTCGAGCTCGCGAACGATGCGGCACAGGATGCGAATATCTTGGTGCAAGCGGACATAGTAGAGGTTGGCCGGGTCGCCGTCGATGCCGGCGACGATATGCCCGGCAACCGTTGTGCCCTCAAATCCACCAATGTCCTCGGAGGGACCTCCTTGGCCGGGGCAGTCGAGGGCGATGAGTGCCATGCCCATGCCCGCAAACGACGCCTGCTCAAACCAGCTCCGGCTTGCACCCGGATACCCATGGAACTGAAGCACCAATGGCACGGGCTCGTCCGAGACGGGTTTAAGGTACTTGGCATGCAGGCGAGCGCCACACATGCCGGTATACCAGAGGTCGAAAAGTTGACAGGTCGCGGCATCGGTGACCGATGCCGTGTCGATCGCATAGTCAAGCCCGACGGCGTCGGCCTCGGCCATGCGATCCTTCCAAAAGAGATCGAAATCTGATGGACGGGGCATGGCGCCTCGATATTCACCAAATTGATGTTGTAGCTCCTGAGCACTTGGCATGGCTCGTGAACCCAACCTTTCGAAATCGCAACGGAGGTGCGCCCGGCAAGGGAACCGGGCGCACGGGAGGGAAAGCGAGGCTACTCGCCGAGCTTGGGATGCAGCAGCGACGGCGCAGCGCCGAGCAGCATCTTGGTGTAGGGGTCCTGGGGGTGCTGGAAGACCTGCTTGGCCTCGCCCTGCTCGACGATCCTGCCGCCATTCATAACGATGATGTCGTCAGAGATATAGCGGACCGTCTGGATGTCATGGCTGATGAACACCATGGCCAGGCCGAGCTCCTTCTTAAGGTCGGTCAACAGGTTCAGAATCTGTGCGCGGACCGAAACGTCCAGAGCCGAGGTGGGCTCGTCGGCGATGATGGCATCGGGGTTCAGCGACAGGGCACGGGCAATTGCGACGCGCTGACGCTGGCCGCCCGAAAGCTGACCGGGAAGAACCTCGGCGGCGGAGCTGGGCAGACCGGTGAGCTCCAGGAGCTCCTTGACGCGCTTCTCCTGCTCGGCCTCGGTACCCAGGTTGTGGACGCGCATGGGGTCGAGCAGCTGCTCGCGAACGACCATGCGGGGATTGAGCGCCGTGGCCGGGTTCTGGAACACGACCGAGATGACGCGACCCATGTGGCGACGGTCCTCGGCGGTACGTTTGGTAACGTCCTTGCCCTTAAAGTAGACCTTGCCGCTCGTGGGGGCCTGCAGGCCGCACATGACGTTGGCGGTGGTGGACTTACCGCAACCGGACTCGCCGACGATGCCGATCGTCTGACCGGGCATGAGCTTAATCGTTACACCCTGGACGGCGTGAACCAGGTTGGGGTGCAGAATCGAGCCGGTACGGGTCCTAAAGGTGACGTGGACGTCATCAAGGAAGATGATCGGCTCGACGCCGTTGACTGCGGTCTCGCTCATCTACATCACCTCCGCGTGAGGGGTCAAACCATTTGCCTTGAGCACCTCATCGGGGAGCTCGGAATAGAAGTGCTCGGTGCCGGGCACGCGCTTGAAAACCGGACGGGTGTCCAGGCCAATGCGCGGATGACTCGAGCGGGGCGCGAAGCGATCGCCCTTGGGGAAATCGCGCGGGCTCGGAACGGCGCCGGGCACCTGGTGCAGGCGGCCCGAACCGCTCTCGATGGACAGGACGGAACCCAGAAGACCGCGAGTGTACTCGTGGATCGGGTTGGTGAGCAGCTCCTTGGTGGGCGCCTGCTCGATAACCTGACCGGCGTACATAACCGTGATGTTATGAGCGACCTCGGCGACCAGTGCCAGGTCGTGCGAAACGAAGATCATGGCAAAGCCGAGCTTGGCCTGAAGGTCGTTAAGCAGCTTGATGACCTGCTTCTGGACGGTAACGTCCAGAGCGGTCGTGGGCTCGTCGCAGATGACCAGCTTGGGGTCGCGGGTAAGGGCCATAGCGATCAGAACGCGCTGACGCTGACCACCGGAAAGCTCATGCGGATAGCTCTCGAGCGTACGCTTGGGGTCGAGGCCCACGAGCTCCAGGAGCTCCTCGGCGCTACGGGTGCCGCCGCGCTTGGTGAGCTGCTTCATCTGGGCGGAAATGAGCATGGAGGGGTTGAGCGAGGACAGGGCGTCCTGATAGACCATGGCGATATCGGTACCGCGCAGGCCGAACCACTCCTTCTTGCTCATCTTGAGCAGATCGCGGCCCTCCCAGAGAACCTCACCGGAAAGATGCTCGTCATCGTCGGTCAGGCCCATGATGGCCAGCGTGGTGATGGACTTACCGCAGCCGGACTCACCGACCAGGCCCATGGTCTGGCCGGGACGGACATCAAAGTTGACGTGGTCGACGACGTTGATATCACCGTGGTGCTCAAACTGGATGCAGAAATCACGGACCGAAAGGATCGGCTCAACGGACTCATCGGGCACATGGCGGTCGTTACGCTTGAGCTCGACATCGCGCAGGGCGCCAAGACGGGCGGACAGGGACTGAGCCTGCTCCTTGTAAGCGCGAACGGGGTCGGAGACCAGCAGGTCGGCCTCGCGGCGCTTGGAGGAGTCGGTCGGATCCAGGGCGGCGGAGGGAGCAGCGGCCATGGCGTCGGTAATGCCCTCGGAGAGGATGTTGAGCGCCAGGCAGGTGATCATGATGGCCAGACCCGGGAACAGCGCCTGCCACCAACGGCCAGCGAGCACGCCGCCGCGGGCGTCGGCGAGGATGTTGCCCCAGGTAGCGGTGGGCTCCTGGATACCAGCGCCGATAAAGGTCAGCGAGGCCTCGAAGATGATGGCGTCGGCGACCAGAGTAACGGTGAAGACCATGATCGGGGCGATGCAGTTACGCAGAACATGCTTGATCAAAATCCACGGAGCCTTGGCGCCGGAAACGATGACCGCGCGGACATAGTCCTCGCCGTACTCGGACACGATGTTGGCGCGCACGATACGGGCAATCTGCGGAGTGTACATAAAGCCGATGGCGAAGATGATCGACGGCACGGAGTTGCCCAGGATGGAGACGAAGACGGCAGCGAGGGCGATGCCCGGGATGGACATGATGATGTCCAGGATGCGCATGATCGCCTCGGAAACGGACTTGCGCGAAACCGCCGCGAGGGCGCCCACGACCGAGCCGCAGACCAGAGCCATGGCAGTAGCACCGAAGCCGATGATCAGCGAGTAACGGCCACCGTAAAGCATACGCGACAGGATGTCGCGGCCCTTATCGTCGGTACCGAAGATAAATCCATTGCCGGGAGCCTGGCGAGCAGTGAAAATCTCGACCGGGCTATAGGGGGCAAGAAGGGGCGCCAGAATCGCGGTCAGGGCGACCAGTGCCAGCACGACGGCGGCAATCTTAGAAGACAGCGTCATCTTCTTCCAGCCACCGAGCTTGAGCCCCTTGGAGGCAGCTTTCTCGAGCTGCTCGGTTTGCTTCTCTCGAATCTTTACCATAATCTACACCGTCCTGATGCGCGGGTTGATGAGCAGGTAGAGCATGTCAACCACGATGTTGATGATGATGAAGGCAAGAGCAACGACGATGACGACGCCCTGAACCAGGTTCGCCTCGTTGCCCTGAACGCCCTGCAGAATCGCAGTACCCATGCCGGGGAGGTTGAAGATGACCTCGATGACGACAGCACCGCCCATGAGGTAGCCGATCTTAAGACCGAGGGTGGTGACCGGGGTGATCAGCGCGTTGCGAAGAACGTTGATGCCGACGACGACCTTCTCGGGAACGCCGGCGCCACGGGCCATGCGGACATAATCCTTGTCGAGCTCCTCGACCATGGCGGTACGCACGATACGAGTCATCTGGCCCGTCAGCGGGAATGCCAGGGCGATAGCGGGCATGATCATACGTCCCAGATAGCCAGCCGGGTTGGTGGTGAAGTGAGGCAGAGCACCGGACGCCGGGAGCACCTTAAGGTAGGAAGAGAACAGCAGGATCAACAGGACGGCAAGCCAGAACGACGGGGTTGCCAAGCCGGCGATGGAGAAGACGCGGATCACTTGGTCCGGCCATTTATCGCGATACAGTGCCGCGATGACGCCGAGCAAAAACGAGACGACCGCGCCGATGGCAAGACCGATGAAGGTCAGCTGCATCGTGACGGGCAGGGCCGTGGAGATGCGCTTGGCAACGGAGTTGCGAGCAGCACCATAGGTGCCCATGTCACCATGGATCAAATCGCCCATATAGCGCACGTAGCGCACGGGCCAGGGGTCGTCCAGACCATACTTCTCATGGTACTCGGCAACCGCCTCGGGCGAGGCACCGTCACCCAACGCCGTATAGGCGGGGTCGGTCTTGGAGAACGACATAAGGAAGAACACCAGGACGGTGACGCCCAATGCCATGATCGGCAGCGCCACGAGACGCCTTCCAATCAAACGTAGAAAGTTGTTCACGTTCTCTCCCCTTTCTTTTGTCGGTAGGACCAACTGGTATATGAGTATGGATACTCATTACAAGACCCGAGCGACATCGAGGCCGCCCGGGTCTTTGTTTTAACTATGAGGACGTTGCCTTACGACCGACGCCCCACATATGACTCAAGCGAGTCTTAGGCCTTGACGGTCGCGACGCCCCTGAAGGACATGCTCGTCGTGCCGATGCCCTTGAAGCCATCGAGGGCCTCGCCGTTGGGCGCGGTGGACGGATCGTCCCAGGAAGCGGAAACGGTCTTGACGTGGACAACGGGATACAGAACAGCGTTGTCGGCAATGATGTCGAAGCACTCGTTCCACTTCTTCTGCTGCTCGTCGCCCTCGGCGGCAAGAGCCTCGTCCATGAGACCGTGGAGCTTCGCCCACTCAGCGGAATCCTTCCACGGGCAACGGGTCTGCATCCAGACGTTGTCGCCATACCACCAGTTGAGCAGCAGGTCGGGGTCGGCGCCGAAGCAGGACGGATCGCCAGGAGCGAGAAGGATATCGTAGGCCTCGCCGCCGTCGATGGCAGCGTAAGTGGCCGGCGAGGTATCGGTCTGGATGGTCACATCGAAGCCGAGAGCGTCGAGGTCGTTCTTGACCTGAGCGGCCATGCCCTTAATCTGCTCGTTGTCGGTGGTGCGCAGGGTGATGGCGCCCGGGGTGATGCCAGACTCTTCGATGAGCTTCTTGGCCTTCTTGGCGTCAGTCTTGTACACCGTGGAAGCCTCATGATAGTTGGTGAAGCTCTTGGGCAGGTAGCAGCTGGCAGCGGTAGCAAGGCCGGCGAAGGTGTTGGTAATCATCTTCTCGGTGTCGAGCGCGTACATGACGGCCTGACGGACCTTGACGTTGTTCCAAGGCTCCTTGGCGACGTTGAACATGATGAAGCGGGTGCCGAAACCCTGAACGTTATCGATCTTGCAGCCAGCGCTCTCGAGCTGGTCGACGGCGTCAGCGGTGACGAGCTCCATAACGAGCGTGGAGCCCTCCTGCTGAGCGGTAACGCGAGCGGTGGGGTCGGTCAGGATGCTGTACTGGATCTTCTTATCCTCGGCAGCATACTCACCGTTGTACTCGGGGTTGGGAACCAGGGTGATCTCGGTATCGGAGATAGAGTCGTACATCCAGGGGCCGGAACCGATCGGCTGCTTGGCGCGATCCTCCTCGGCCTGGGTAGCCGGGGTAACGCGGATGATGGCCAGACGATCCTTGAGCAGGGAGAAGTTGGGGACCTTGGTCTTGACCGTTACGGTGCTGGCGTCCTTGGCCTCGATGGACTCGAAGGGCTGGAAGAACGGAGCATAGGTAGCGGAAGCAGCGCAAGCGGTGTAGGAGGCAACGACGTCGTCAGCAGTGACCTCGGTACCATCGGAGAACTTGGCACCCTTACGGATGGTGACCTCGAAGGTGGTGTCGTCTACGGACTTGGGATCGTCGGTGGCGAGCTCGTTGAAGGTGCTGTAGTCGTGGTAATCGATGCCGTAAAGACCCTCGATGACGTGCCAGTTAGCGCCCAGGCCCACAGCGGAGCCGGTGCTGGCGGGGTCGAAGCTGGACGGAGCGTAAGCGGAACCAGCGGTGATCACGCCGCCGCCACGGTTGGCGGAATCGGTGGAACCGGAAGCGGAACCTTCGTCGCTAGAGCTGCCACCGCAGCCGGTGAGACCAAGCCCTGCGACAGCAGCGACGCTGCCGGTGAGGCCGAGGAACGAACGCCTGGACATACCCTTGTTGATGATGGCCATGTCTTCTCCTATCAATAGAGAATCTTACCCGGGAGCACCTAGACTTGCCCCCGCGCAACTTGCGGACGATATATACCTTACCTACCGACGAACCCAACTGAGGTGCCGCGCTCGGCGACCGATACATACATACGCTTGAACGGTATTTACTACCGTTCACCGAATTCATTGACAAATGATTCGACAGACAGTATGTATCGGCGAGGTGAGATATCAGTCTTCGTCAACCCGCAGGATAGCAGGGTTTTCGCTTGGGTTAGTCAAACGTTTTAGCGTTAATAAAACCCGAAACCAGCAGGCAATCATGGCGAAATAAATGGTTGAAAATCGCGCAATCATGTATATCAGTTGTTTAGGCTCGTGTTTAGCTATCGGAATGGCCAGCCGCCGCCTCGGCGCGCTCGGCATTCCATGCAACGAGCGCCTCGTGGACCGCCTTGGCAACATCGGCAGGTATGCCGCGAACTTCCGCGATCTCTTGCTCGCTCGCCGCGCGCAAACGCTTCATCGAGCCAAAATGGCGCATAAGGGCACGTTTTCTGGTGGGTCCCACGCCCGGAACGTCATCGAGTACCGAAACCGTCATGGCTTTATCGCGCAACTCACGGTGGAACGTGATGGCAAATCGGTGGGACTCATCGCGTACCTGTTTAATTAGATAGAGCGAAGCAGACCCGGTCGGCAGCACGACAGGAGTCTCGTCCCAAGGCACAAAAACTTCCTCGTCGGCCTTCGCCAAGCCACAAACTGGTATATCGAGCCCAAGAGCCTCAAGTTGCTTGATCGCAGCGGTCAATTGCGGCTTACCGCCATCGACAACGAGCAAATCGGGGCGCGAGCCAAAGCGCTCGTCGGCCATGCGCTCGGGAGCATAGCGTCGTCCCAAAACCTCGGACATCGACACGAAGTCGTTTGCCTCGTCCAATTCGGCCTGAATTTTAAAACGACGGTACTGGCTCTTGTCGGCGCGCCCGTTGGTAAACACCACCATCGAGGCGACCGTAAAGGTGCCATGCAGTGTAGAGATATCGAAGCACTCGATACGCAACGGCGGCGATGGCAGCGCCAACGCACTTTCGAGCTCCAGGAGCGCTTGATTGGTGCGGTCGTCAGCGTACCCCGTTCGCATCATGTAGCGCATGAGGGCATGGCGCGCATTTTTGGATGCCATATCGAGCAGACGGTGCTTTTCGCCACGCTGCGGCCTATGGAGATGGCAGGAACGCTCACGCTTGCCCGCAAGCCACTCCCCCAGCGCCTCCGCATCCTCAAGCTCGACGGAAAGGTTGACCTCAGCTGGAATATCAGCCGTCTCGTCGTAATAGCGCTTAAGAAAGCCCGACTGGAGCTCTTCCTCGTCAACATCAAGACCCTTGTCGAGAATGAACTCGCAGGTGCGAACTGTTCGGCCCTCGCGAACGACGAAGACGCAAGCGGCGGAGATGGTCTCCTCGCGATAGAACCCGATGACATCGATATCGACACTGGAGGGAAAAACGACTTGCTGACGATCGTCCAGACCCCTGATGACCTCCAAACGACGTTTGACGCGTGCCGCGCGCTCAAAGTCGAGCGCCTCGGCGGCATCCGTCATCTCGGAGGTCAGCTCATCGACGACATCCTTGCGATGGCCCGACAAAAAGCGCTCGACACGCTTGACGTTCTTGGCATAGTCTGCCGGGGAAATCGCGCCGATACACGCACCCGGGCCGCGCCCGACATGGTAGTCAAAGCAGGGACGCCCGTTTTGTGCGCAAATCATATTGACGATGTCTTCCTCGCCCTTGTGGGACTCGATGGTACGGCGACAACGACGCCACTCCGCACAGGATGCAGAGCAGATGGGGATAACCTTGCGCAGCGTATCTATCGTCTCACGTGCCGCACGGCTATCGGTATAGGGTCCAAAATAGCGCGTTCCCGGCTTATGACGCTCACGCGTGTATTTGATCGCGGGATACAGGTCGCCCTTTGTAATGGCAATAAAGGGGTAGCTCTTGTCATCCTTGAGGTCGACGTTAAAGTACGGATGGTACTGGCCGATCAGGTTGCGCTCGAGTACAAGCGCCTCATGCTCGGTTTCGACAACGATGTAGTCAAAGCTCGCCACCAGCTGCATCATCAGCGGGATCTTTTGACGCTCATCCTGCAGTGTCACGTATTGACGCATGCGGGCGCGCAGGTTTTTCGCCTTGCCCACGTAGATGACATCGCCCTTGGCATCCTTCCAAAGGTAGCATCCGGGCTGTGTGGGAACGCGCGAAACCTGCTCGGCAAGCGTTGGTATGTTGTCGTGACCGGCCACGCGCACCTACTTGCGACGAAGCAGCGCCGAGACCTCGGGCATCTTAAGGACGACGGCAAGGCCAAAGGTAACAACAAGCGAGGCGACACCCGCAACGCAAACGTAGCCAAGAGTAATCAGAATCGAGCCGCCAAGTGCCCCGACAAAGTGTTCAAGCGCCCACATGACGCCGGCGCCTGCGGCAGCACCTAGGCCACCGAGCAAAAGGCCAAAGAAACCGCCATGTAGGATAGATTTGACCTGAAGGCCACGCAGGCGACGACGCAGCCACCACAGCGAACAGCCGACCAAGATCACGTAGTCGACGACATACGAAAGCGCGATTGCCGGCATACCGAAGCCCAGCACAACGCCAAACAGCAGAACCGAGCCGGCCTGGCCGATGGCGGAATACAGGCAATAGCGGCTATAGGGCTTCATGTCGAGCAAGGCAGAGAAGCTCTTCTGCATCAACACGACCACGCCGTAGAGCGGCAGCGAGAGCGCCAGGTAGACAAGGTACTCGGATACCAGCGCCACGCCGGATTCATCGAACTTGCCAGCACAGTAGATCATATTGAGCGGACGTGCGAAGACAATCAGGTACAGTGCGAACGGAATCAGGAAGAACAGCATCTGGGCGACGCCACGCGAAATGCCCGTGCGAACGCTGTCGTAATCCTTCTCCTGTGCGTCATGAGAGAGCTCGGTATAGAGCGCCGTCGAAAGCGAGGCGGCAATCAGCGCGTAGGGCAGCGTGTACCACAGGCGCGCATAGGCGATGACGGAAGGACCCGTCTCGGGCTGGACCACCAGCGCGGCAGCGTTGGTGATAGAAGTCGAGACAAACATGCACACCGTGGCGAGCAGCGTCGGGATACCGAGCGCAATCGTCTGGCGCAGCGCGGGGTCCTTAAAGTCGATATGGATATGGGGATGCACGCCGTGCTTGCCAAGCGCGGGAATCTGACATGCCATCTGAACAAAGACACCGAGGGTCGTACCGGCCGCAATCAAGATGATGCCGGCACGTTCGCCAAACTGTGCGGACACGGGCGCAAAACCCATAAAGCTCGCAATGACGATCACATTGTTGAGGACCGGGGCAAACGTCGACCAAAAGTAGTCGCGGTGTGCGTTGAGAACGCCCGAGAACACCGAGCCCAAACCATAAAACAGAATCTGGATGGCAAAGAAACGGAACATGAACGCAGCGGTATCCATGCTGCCACCGTCACCCGAAAGGAACGATTGCGTCCAGATAAAGCCCGGGGCGAACACGGTCCCCAGCAACGAAATGCCACCCAGCACTAAAAGCAGAATGCCGAGCAGGTTGCCCACGTACTCGTTCGAGGCCTCGCGACCCTGCTCACGCCTCACGCCCATGTACACGGGCAAAAACGCCGTCACGAGCATGCCACCCATCACGAGTTCGTAGAGCATATTGGGCAGGTTGTTGGCGACCTGATAGGAGGACGAGAGTAGCGACATGCCGATAGCGGCCGCCATTGCCCACGTGCGGATAAAACCGGTGACGCGAGACACGATAGTCAGGATGGTCATAAGCCCGGCGGAACGACCAACCGTGGAGTAGTCCGACGAGCCCATGTCGTCAGTGTCATCTCGCGACGAAGAAGCTTCGGATGAGGGTGTCTGAGGCGCAGATTCTTTTGCAAAATGAGCTCCGCGCTTCAATTCTTCCTGCGGCATCGCTCAGTCCTCTCTCGTAATCGCGGCAACCGTCGCCCCGCAAAATGCAATTAAATCATCGGGTGCAAGCTCGAGCTGATAACCACGCTTGCCTCCCGAAATAAAAATGGTATCCCAAAGGACACACGTCTCATCAATGAGCGTCCGGTAGCGTTTTTTCATACCGACCGGGCTGCAGCCGCCGCGAACGTAGCCAGTCGCCGCAAGCAAATCCTTCACATGCATCATAACCAAGGACTTCTCCCCCGCGGCACGCGCGGCGGACTTTAGATCGAGCTCATCGGCAACAGGGATGCAGCACACGACATGGTCGTTGGACGGCGTCACGCAGACCAAGGTCTTAAATCCTTGACCGGGCTCCTCGCCAAGCTGCTCCGAAATCGCGACCCCCAGGCCCACCGACTCATCGCCATCGTCTTCGTACGTATGTAGAACATAGGAAATGCCGGCGCTTTCCAGCTCGCGCATCGCATTGGTTTTTGGCGTCTTTACAGCCTTTGCCATGACATATCCTTTCCCTCGCATTCGGACGCAACGATTAAGTATATGTCCAATTCGGCTGCATACGTCACTTCGGCACAGCAAGCGCCATCGAATCACAAGGAGTCGATGGCGCCCATAAACTGAATCGCCTATTTATTGAGCATCAAGTTGAGCCTGACGCTCCCGGTCACGCCTGAGCAACGGTGCCAAAAACTTGCCCGTATAACTCTGCGGACAGTCCGCAACCTGCTCCGGTGTGCCCGAAACCACGACGGTTCCGCCGCCGTTACCGCCCTCGGGACCCATATCGATCAGGCGGTCGGCAACCTTGATGACATCAAGGTTGTGCTCAATCACCAGCACCGTGTTGCCCGCATCGACCAAGCGCTGCAGCACATCGAGCAGCTGGCGGACGTCCTCAAAATGAAGACCGGTCGTCGGCTCGTCCAAAATATAGAACGTCTTGCCCGTCTGGCGTCGATGAAGCTCCTTGGCGAGCTTCACACGCTGCGCCTCGCCGCCCGAGAGCGTCGTGGCGGGCTGGCCCAGGCTCACGTAGCCCAAGCCTACATCGTACAGCGTCTGGAGCTTTCGCTTGATCTGCGGGATATTCCCAAAGAAGGCCAGCGCCTCGGTGACGCTCATGTCGAGCACGTCCGAGATGGTCTTGCCACGGTAGGTGACCTCGAGTGTCTCGCGGTTGTAGCGTTTACCGCCGCAAACTTCGCAGGGAACGTAGATATCGGGAAGGAAGTGCATCTCGATCTTAATCTGCCCATCGCCCTTGCACGCCTCACAGCGCCCGCCACTCACATTAAAGGAGAAACGACCCGGCGAGTAGCCGCGCGCCTTCGACTCCGGCGTACTCGCAAACAGCGCGCGAAGATCATCCCACAGGCCGATATAGGTAGCAGGGTTGGAGCGCGGCGTGCGGCCAATCGGCGACTGGTCGATATCGATAACCTTATCGATACACTCGATGCCCTCGATTTTCTTATACGGACCCACAGGGCGCGTCGAACGGTGAATGACATTCGTAAGGGCAGGCGCAATGGTGTCGGTAACCAGGGAGCTCTTGCCCGATCCCGACACGCCGGTAACAACCGTAAGCGTACCAAACTCGATTTTGGCGGTAACGTTTTTGAGGTTGTTGGCTCGAGCGCCCGTAATTTTAAGGCAGCCGCGACCGGGCTTGCGCCGTTCATCAGGCACCCGGATCATTCGTTTGCCGGTCAGATAAGCGCCCGTCATCGACTCAGGACACGCCATGATATCGGCAGGCGTTCCCGCCGCGACTACGTGTCCGCCGTTGACGCCGGCGCCGGGCCCCATGTCGATCACGTAATCGGCGGCACGGATTGTATCCTCGTCGTGTTCGACGACGATAACGGTATTGCCGATATCGCGCAGGCGCTCGAGCGTCTTGATCAAGCGCTCGTTGTCACGCTGATGAAGACCGATCGAGGGCTCGTCCAGAATATAGAGCACGCCCATGAGACCCGCGCCGATCTGCGTTGCCAGACGAATACGCTGCGCCTCGCCACCGGAAAGCGTCGCCGAGGCACGATCGAGCGTCAGATAGTCGAGTCCAACATCGACCAGAAAACGCAAGCGCTCCAGGATTTCCTTGACGATACGGCCGCCGATAAACTGTTGGCGCTCGGTGAGCTCCAGGCCCTCAAAAAACTCGAGCGATTCACGGCACGACAGGCAACAAACCTCGTAAATGGACTTGCCGCCCACGGTGACGGCGAGCATCTCGGAGCGCAAACGAGCGCCGTGGCAGGTCGAGCACGGCTCCTCGCGAATGTACTTCTCCAGGCGCGCCTTGGTGTTCTCGTTCGTCGTCTCGGTATAGCGTTCGTACAGGATGTTGCGAACGCCCGAAAACTTGGTATCCCACTGGCTGCGACGTCCGTCGAGCTTTTGGTAGTCGACCGAGATCTTCGTATCGCCCAGGCCATCCAAGAATGCACGACGCACGCGAGGGGGCAAGTCCTCCCACGGCGTATCGGCGCTCACCTTAAAGTGTTTGCAGACCGCAGCAAAAATCTGCGGATAGTAGTTCGAATTGCCAAACAGGCTACCAAAGACTCCGTCGGCAATGGACTTCGAGGGGTCCTCGATCAGCGCCTCGGCATCAACGGTTTTCTTAAAGCCCAGGCCGTCGCACTCAGGACATGCGCCATAGGGAGCGTTAAACGAAAAATCACGCGGCTGAAGATCGTCAATGGAGTGTCCATGCTCCGGGCACGCCAAGGCCAACGAATACTCCAGCAGCTCGCCCTCGGTCCCCTCGGGAGCATCACGATCGGGCAGCATGTACACGTTTACATTGCCGTGAGCCAGCGCGGTCGCCTGCTCAACAGACTCGGCGATACGGCCCAGAGAATTCTCACGGATCACGATGCGATCGACCACGACCTCGATATCGTGCTTGAATTTCTTATCCAAATCGATCGGATCGTCGAGCGAGCGCACTTCACCGTCGACACGCACGCGGCTAAAGCCCTCGGCGCGAAGGTCCTCAAACAGTTTGGTGTACTCGCCTTTTCGCCCGCGCACCACCGGTGCCAGCACAAACGCGCGGCGGCCCTCCCCCGCCGTCAAGACCTTGTCGGCAACCTGGTCGGTCGTCTGGCGCTCAATGACACGGCCGCATTCGGGACAGTGCGGGGTGCCCACACGGGCGAACAGCAGGCGCAGATAGTCATAAATCTCGGTTACGGTGCCAACCGTCGAGCGAGGGTTTTTAGACGTCGTCTTTTGGTCGATCGACACCGCCGGCGAAAGGCCGTCGATTGAATCCAAGTCGGGTTTGTCCATCTGGCCCAAGAACTGGCGCGCATAGCTCGAAAGACTCTCGACGTATCGACGCTGGCCCTCGGCATAGATAGTGTCAAATGCCAGCGAACTCTTGCCCGAGCCAGAAAGACCGGTAATGACCACGAGTTGGTCACGCGGAATGGAAACATCGATATCACGGAGGTTGTGCTCACGAGCGCCGCGAATAACGATAGAAGAATCAGACATGGAAGCTCCTTGCCTCCTATTGCATCGAATCATACTGTCGATGAGTTTAGCGCACTCGACGCGCACAGATGTTCGTAATACAAGATTCGCAGACCTTTAGCTTTGCGTATCGGGTGCTTTGTTTCTCGAAATGCCGTGGAAAGGTTACAGTAATCTACTACTGAACTTAATTTGCTGTAACAGAGGAACGTCCATGACCGAAGATATCCCCCTTGAAATCACTTCGAGCGACATGGCCAATCTGCCCATATTCATCGCCGTCCTTATCGTGGCCACCGTCGTCGTGCGCGTGTATTTTTCAATCAAACACAATGAAAAGCCGCCCATTGCCCGCGTCTTTTGGTGCGCGACGCTCCTCATCCCGCTCGGCGTGGTAGCTGCACGGATTACGAATCAATTGCTCGTAAATGAGGACAGTTCCCTATGGGTCCTTTCTTATTCGGCGCTCGGTGCTGCCGCCGTCATACTTCTTGTCGAGCCCTTGGTTTCGGGACTTATTGACCAAACCGATCTTGAGACGGGAACGGTTGCCTGTATTTGCCGTGACATCCTTGTCATCGCCGCTGTTTCAGCGCTCTCGTTCGTTTCACTCGAAATTGCCTGCAACGAAACGTTCTATCACATTCCCGCCAACTCATTCGGGTTTTCCGTCGGGCTGCTCGCGACGGTTCTGCTCTCCCTTTATCTGCTGGGACAGCGTCATGGGGGCGTCATGGCCCTCGTGCCCGTCGTCTGTTGCATCCTTGGCATTGCCGAGCACTTCGTCATAACGTTTAAAGGCGAAGCCATCCTGCCAAGCGATATCTTGGCCCTTGGCACTGCAATGGAAGTGAGCGAGGGATACGAGTTTACCTTTACCGCCGGAATCGTAACCTCTCTCGCCCTGCTGGAGATTTCCCTGGGGCTTCTTTCGCTTATCCGACCGCGAAAGCTCCGTACGCCCACCCATGTCTTCCCCGCAATCGCCGCTAACCTCTGCGCTTTTCTGCTAGTGACCGTTGTGGGGCTCTCGGGCTTTTCCAGCATCGACTTGGAGCAGGCGCTGAATTTTGGATTTGACCGTTGGCAGCCCATCACCACGTATGCGTCTCAGGGTTTTATCACTTCGTTCACCGAAATGGTCAACGAGTTGCCTATTGAGAGGCCCGAAGACTATACGCCCGATGAGGCGCAGAGCATCGAGCAGGAGCTCGCCGCCACCTACGACAGCACGTATGGCTCGAGCGAGCAGCGCGCGGCGGCCGTTGCCCAGTTCAATGAAATCAAGCCGACGATTGTTGCCGTCATGAACGAGAGTTTTAGCGACCTTTCGTGCTTTGAGCAGCTCCAGGCGGCCGGGTACACCGGCCCCGCATTCTACAACTCGCTTCCCGACACACTTGTTCGCGGCACCATGCTCGCTTCGGTCGCCGGTGGCGGAACGGCGAACTCCGAATTCGAATTTTTGACCGGAGCGACAACGGCCTTTGTCGGATTAGGCAAAATCCCCTATCAGCTATATCAGATGAATGGTGTCAACAGCCTGGCAAAGGACCTTAAGGAGCTTGGGTATACCGCTACCGCTATGCACCCGCAAAACCCCGTCAACTACCATCGAGATAAAATCTATCAGCAGCTGGGCTTTGGAGACTTTCTTTCGATCGGCGATTTCGAAGGTGCGCCCTGTTACCATGCCGGCGTATGCGACTACGCCACCTACGACAAGATACTCGACCTGCTTAGAACCGACGAAGCCCCACAGTTCATCTTTGACGTCACGATGCAAAATCACGGCGGCTACGACTATGGCACCGTTCCCGCCGAGGAGCTGACAAACTATTGGGTCGAGGGAGCCAGCGAGGGCGCCAATAGCGCGCTCAACACCTATCTTACCTGCATCAACGCATCCGACCGGGACCTCGAGTACTTTATCAACGAGCTCCGCAATATCGGCAGACCGGTTGTCCTTGTCTTTTTTGGCGACCATCAGCCGAGCGCCGCAACGACTCTCAACGACGAGCTGTACCCTCAGGAAGATACGGCAAGCCACGCTTTCCGTATCTATCAGTCGACATATTTCGTCTGGGCTAACTATGAAATCGCCGGCAATACCGAGCTCAACGTCTACGACACCGTCGGGGCAAACGAGATTGCAGCCATTACCCTTAATAAGATCGGCGCCCCGCTCACCGACTATCAAAAGGCTCTGCTTGCAACAAGGTCAGATGTGCCCACCATCAATGTCGCCGGCTACCTTGGTGCCGACGGGCTGCGCTACGACTTGGAATCTGAAGACAGCCCATACGCCTCAACGATCGACAAGCTGCAGCGCATGCAATACCTCGAGTTCGCCAGCAAAGTTCAGTAAGCCCGCCCATTCGCTTGGACCCATCGTATTGCAAGCACGCTCGGCCCAAATGCATCGCAAATGACTCCCGCTCGCAAACGAGGGTACAATGACGCTCGTGTCACATCACGGGGCTCCGGCCCCAACATATACAAAGGAGTCATACATGGGTTGCGAGCACGCACAGGCCGCCGGCGGACAAACGTCGCCGTCGCAATTTGAGGAGAACACACTGTCCGAGGTCAAACGCGTCATCGCCGTGCTTTCCGGCAAGGGCGGTGTCGGCAAGTCGTTTGTCACCGGTGCCATCGCCACCGAGCTTGCCCGTCACGGCCACAAGGTCGGCGTCCTCGATGCCGACATCACCGGTCCCTCTATCCCCAAAATGTTCGGTATGAGCGGACGCCACGTCCATGCCCTTGGCAACCTCATGCTGCCCGAAATCTCCGAGCACGGCGTCAAGGTCATGAGCTCCAACCTTCTGCTCCAAAACGAGACCGACCCCGTCCTTTGGCGCGGTCCGGTCATCGCAGGCGCCATTAGGCAGTTCTGGAGCGAGACCTCGTGGGGCCCCATCGACTACCTGCTGGTCGACATGCCTCCGGGAACAGGCGACGTCGCGCTCACCGTCTTCCAGTCGCTACCCGTCGACGGCATCGTCATCGTCACGAGCCCGCAGGATCTGGTCTCGATGATCGTCGCCAAGGCGGTCAACATGGCCGAGAAGATGAACGTCCCCATTCTGGGCATTGTCGAGAACATGAGCTATATTGAGTGTCCCGACTGCGGCAAGAAGATCGAGGTCTTTGGCAAGAGCAAGCTCCCCGAGGTCGCAGAGCGCTATAACCTCGACATCTTGGGCCAGCTTCCCATTAATCCGGCACTCGCCGAGGCCTGCGATAAGGGCGAGGTCGAGACCGCACTGCCCGATGGCATGTTGCCCAAGGCAGTCTCTGCCGTCGAGGCCATTACCCCGCACGAGACCGACGAGGCCTAAGTGAACACGAGCGCCTTCTATGACGTCCTGGTAATCGGCGGCGGGGCTTCAGGCCTCGCCGCCGCCATTACGGCCGCACGCGCTGGCAAAAGCGTCTGCATCGTTGAGCGCGATGTCGCCTGCGGCCTTAAGCTCCTTGCGACCGGCAACGGCCGCTGCAACCTCTCCAACGAATCGATTGATCCACAGCGGTATAACCACCCCGCATTCGTTGAATCCGTTATGGGCCCCCGGCCCGAACAAGAGCTTATGGGTTTCTTCTCCTCGCTGGGCATCATGACAACCTCCGAGGAAGGCCGGCTGTACCCGCGCTCCCTTCGCGCCGAATCGGTGCGCGACGCGCTTCTCAATGTTTGCGACCGCCTGGGTATCACCTTAATCTGCGGAGCCAACGTTGCCTCGGCACACAAAACTTCCGAAGGCTGGGCACTCCAAATAGACCGTCCGGCGCGGGCGCTCAAGGCAAAAAAGCACGACGACCGAAAATCGGAGCTCCGCTCGCTTCGGAAAGCGCTCGCCGATGTCCCTCGCAAGAACGAGGCCCTGCAGGCACATGCCGTAATTATCGCCACGGGCGGCAACCCCACCGGTATCGCCGATACGTTTCGCCTCCCCCTCACTTCGCTGCACCCCATCCTCTGCCCCGTATCGGCAACGGTCGTCGGCGATCGGGCGGCACTCAAGACGTTGGATGGCCTGCGCGTCCGCGCCCGCTTGACGCTCGCCCGCAATCATAATGAGCTCTGGCACGAAGACGGTGAAGTCCTGTTTCGAGCCTTCGGTATCTCGGGCGTCGCTGTCTTCAACCTCTCCCGTCGTATCCAGCGCGGCGATACGATCCTGCTCGACGTTTTCCCCGACCTCTCCAAAGACGAGCTGCTCGATATGCTCAACCGGCGCGTTGAGCTGCTCGGCGGCTTTTCGCCCCGCAATCCCCGTTGGCTCGACGGCATGCTCGCCCCGCAACTCTCCCGCGTCGTCTGCACGACGTTCGAGCAGTGCCATCCAGGCTCCAACGATGTCATCCACCTGGTCTCAATCCTCAAACACTTTAAGTTGCTCGTCGAGGGAACAGCCGAGGAGCGCTCGGCGCAGGTCACGCGTGGTGGCGTATCTGTCGAGAGCATCTCAATACCCAGTCTACGCGCGCGCAGCGCTGTCGACGCCCCGCTTTACGTCTGCGGCGAAGCGCTCGACATCGACGCCGATTGCGGAGGCTTTAACCTTGCGTGGGCCTGGCTCTCGGGCATTCGCGCTGCAAGCAGCCTGTAGCCGCGCAGTCTATAATCAAAAACGCATTCGGGCCGTCTGGGATACCGGACGGCCTCTTTCTTGCCTCTAAGGAGACCTCGATGATCGAAATCACCCAAGTCAACGCGTCGCTCGATGAAGCCGGCGATGAAAATGCCTGCCTCATTGTTGGTAAGCGAGTCGCCAAGCGCGTCCTACGTTGCAAGGACTCCGAGATCAAGTCCATCGAGCTCCACCGCAAGTCAATCGACGCTCGCAAAAAACGAGACGTCCATTTTATCCTGAGCTTTCGTGTTGAGCTGACTAGTCCCCACCTCGAGCGAGAAGCGGTCGACAGCGTCGCCGAGCGTGACCGCTCACGCGTACGCGCGATAGAAGACGATGGGTCTTCATTCCCCACCCCCGTCTCCGACGCACCTCAAGAACGCCCTGTCGTTGTCGGCGCCGGATGCGCCGGCCTTTTCGCTGCGCTTACGCTCGCCGAAGCAGGTCTTAAGCCCTTGCTCATCGAGCGCGGCGACCCGGCATTTCGCCGCTCGCATGCGATCGACCTCTTTCTAAAGGAGCGCATCCTCGACCCCGAGAGCAATATCCAGTTTGGTCTGGGCGGCGCGGGGACCTTCTCGGACGGCAAGCTCAATACGGGAACCAAAAATCCCGCCCATCGCCTTATCCTCGAAACCTTCGTCGAGGCGGGTGCGCCCCGCGATATTCTGTGGGATGCCAAGCCGCACATTGGCTCCGACATCCTTCCCACGGTTGTCACCGCTATATCCCAGCGCATCGAGCAGCTCGGAGGTGTCGTCCGTTATCGAACAAAGCTCGTCGACATTCGCATCGACGCGTCTGGCGCCATCACCGGTATTGATGTCCAATCGTCCCAAGACGCCGCTTACGAGTCAATCGAGACAAAGCACCTCATCCTCGCCTGCGGGCATTCTGCTCGCGATATTTTTGAGCTCCTTAAGGACCACAACGTGACCCTCGCACAAAAGACCTTTGCCATGGGCGTTCGCATCGAGCATCCGCAGCGCGACATCGATCGAGCCCAATATGGAGCCTCGGCGGGACATCCAGCGATCGGGGCGGCCCCTTACAAACTTGTTGCCCATCTTCCCAACGGCCGCAGCGTGTTCTCGTTTTGCATGTGCCCCGGCGGACAGGTTGTCGCCGCCTCTTCCGAGCAGGGCCACCTGTGCGTCAACGGCGCTAGCCTCAATGCCCGCGACGGACGCAACGCAAATGCCGCCTTGCTCGTTAACGTCACGCCTGAGGACCTTCCCAACGATGACCCGCTCGCCGGCATCGAGCTCCAGCGTGCCTGCGAGGCGGCCGCCTATCGCCTGGGCGGTTCCAACTGGAACGCACCGGCACAACTCGTCGGAGATTTCCTCGCAGGACGCGCCAGCAAGGCGCCCGGAAAGGTAAAGCCCACCTATCCGCTCGGTGTGACCTGGACGGCAATTGACGAAGCCCTGCCGCAGCATATCGTCGAGTCGCTCCGCCTGGGACTTCCCCTACTCGGAAAAAAGCTACGAGGCTACGACCGTCCCGATGCCGTTCTTACCGGCGTGGAGACTCGTTCGAGCTCACCTGTCACTGTCACCCGAGACCGAACGTGCCATGCCGTGTCGACCCCGGGCCTCTACCCTTGTGGTGAGGGAGCTGGATATGCTGGCGGCATCATGAGCGCGGCCACCGACGGCATCCGTTGCGCCGAAGCCCTGATCGCAGACCTCTAGCGCACGAATTCCAGCGCGCAAAAGACACAGGCCCCGAGCTCCACAGGGAACTCGGGGCCTGTTCGCTATTTCTTAAACCGTGCACCCTGGCGTTTTCTGCCCGATGCGAACGTGGAACCCTTGCGGGCCTGCGAACGTAAGCGCTCGATCGTCTCGTCCTCAGACGCACCCTCGAGCATCGCCCGAATCTGAACGACAGCATCGCGCAGGCGCGCCGCCTCCTCAAAGTCCATGGCGGCAGAAGCGTTGCGCATATCCTCTTCCATGGTTTCGACGATCCGCACAAGCTCGTCATGCGGCAGTTCTTCCAACTGCTCCGCAAGTGTCTGCTCGGGCGCCACCGTTTCCGGCACGCCGCCCTCGCCCGACTCATCGGGCGTATAGAATGCGCCATGACCAAGAGAATCGCCCTTCGAGCGCCCCTTGGAACCCACGGTTTTTTCGGCCTCGGCAATAAAACTTGAGATGTCGTTGATGGCCTTGCGCACTGTCTTGGGCACAATGCCATGCTCTTCGTTATATGCCATCTGAATCTCGCGACGGCGCTGCGTCTCCTCGATGGCCTCTTTCATCGAATCGGTCACAACGTCCGCATACATGATGACTTCGCCATCGGCGTTACGGGCCGCGCGGCCAATCGTCTGAATCAGCGAACGGCGGTTGCGCAAGAAGCCTTCCTTATCGGCATCGAGAATTGCCACCAGTGAGACCTCGGGAAGATCCAAGCCCTCGCGAAGCAGGTTGATGCCAACGAGAACATCGATCTTGCCCTCGCGCAGCGTTCGCAGGATCTCGACACGGTCCATTGTCGCCGTATCAGAGTGCATGTAATTGACCTTAATGCCCGCATCAAGTAGATGGTCGGTCAGGTCCTCGGCCATGCGCTTGGTCAACGTGGTCACCAGCACGCGCTCCTTGCGGGCAACGCGCTCGCGAATCTCGTCTTCAAGATCGTCAATCTGACCGCGAACCGGACGCACATCGATCTTGGGATCGAGCAGACCGGTCGGACGAATAATCTGCTCCACGTCGTTTTGGCTCACCCGCAGCTCGTAATCGCCCGGCGTGGCCGAAACATAGATAAACTGGGGGATCCTTGCCTCAAACTCATCGAAACGAAGCGGGCGGTTATCGAGCGCCGAGGGCAGGCGAAAACCGTGTTCCACCAGCGTCACCTTACGCGAGCGGTCACCTTCGTGCATGCCGCGAATCTGCGGCACCGTCACATGGCTCTCATCGATGATGCAGAGCATATCCTTGGGAAAGTAATCGATTAGGGTAAACGGCGGCTCACCCGGCTTGCGACCGTCCAGATGACGCGAGTAGTTCTCGATGCCGTTGCAAAAGCCCATCGTCTCGAGCATCTCAAGATCATAATCGGTGCGCTGCTGCAGACGCTGCGCCTCGAGCAACTTGTCGGTCGCCTTGAGCTCCGCCACGCGCTTCTCGCACTCTTCGCTGATCGATTTCAGAGCCGCCTTGACCTTCGGCTTCTCGGTCACGTAGTGCGATGCCGGCCATACGGGGATGGCCTCGTACTCACGAAGCATCTCACCGGTGACCTCATCGATCTCGGCAATCAGCTCGACCTCGTCGCCAAAGAACTCAAACCGCAACGGATGCTCGGCATAAGGCGGATACACGTCGACAACATCGCCGCGCACGCGGAACGTGCCGCGTGCCAGGTCATAGTCATTGCGATCATATTGAATGTCGATAAGTGCATGGATAAAGTCATCGCGCTCGAGCGGCACCTTCTTGTCGACGTTTGGAGCCAGACCCGCATAGTCCTCAGGAGAGCCAATGCCATAGATACACGAGACCGATGCGACAACGATCACATCACGTCGAGAGAGTAGCGATGCGGTCGCCTGATGTCGCAGCATCTCAACCTCTTCGTTAATCGAGGAGTCTTTCTCGATATATGTATCGCTTTGCGGCACATACGCCTCGGGCTGATAGTAGTCGTAGTACGAGACGAAGTAGACCACAGCGTTGTTGGGAAAGAACTCTTTGAGCTCGCTCGCAAGCTGAGCGGCGAGCGTTTTATTCGGAGCCATGACCAGCGTCGGCTTTCCCAGGGCCTCAATAGTCTTTGCCATCGTGAAGGTCTTGCCCGAACCAGTCACGCCCAGCAAAACCTGATAGCGGTCTCCGTCCCTCACGCCCTGCACAAGCGACTCAATGGCCTTAGGCTGGGAACCGGCAGGCTCATAGGGAGACACGACCTTAAACGGCACGTCAGAGCCTTCAACGCCAAAGCGCTTAAGTTCACCACCAACGCGTTCTACTTCAAATTCCGCCATGGATACTCCTAACTCATATATCTGCAGTATACGCAGGCGGCAGGCATAGTCCTATACGAACCGATCGGGATAGAGGGTCTTGTAGCGAACCCAGGCATTATTGACACGAATCAGATACGCCTGCGTCTCGGGAAAGGTGATTGCATTATGAAGCGACGTACTCTGCTGCGCCCATCCGTCGACATTGCCCATGCCGGCGTTATAGGCGGCAATGGCACTGTCAGTCGACCCGTTAAAATACGCTAGAAGATACGAGAGATACGCACAGCCAAACTCGATATTCGTAGCCGGATCGTTAAGGTTGTCGGCCGAATACTCGCCACCGTCGACAAGGCCCTTGGCGATCATATCCTGGGCAGTCTCGGGCATCAGCTGCATCAATCCCTGAGCACCCTGATTCGACTCGGCCTCGGGATCCCAATTCGATTCAGACTTAATGACAGCGCACACCAGATACGGATCCAGATTATGCGAAATACTGGATTGCTTTACATACGCCTCGTAGTCAATCGGATACAGCGGCTTAAAGAAAGCGGCAGGAGCATACGAGTAAACGAATGAGATAAGGCCGAAGGCAAAAACGGCAGCCAGCGGTATAAGGCGATACCACGTAAGGAAACGTGTCTTAGGCATCGGCCTCCTCCTTATCCACTACATCCCCGAACCCATGGCGCGAAAGCCATGCGTCCAGTTGTTCAAAGAGCGAGTTATCGTCTGCCGCATTGTCAATCACAGTTGTAGCGAGATTGCACAGCACAGACTCTTCGGGCTGGCAAGCAGAACGGGCATCGAAATCAGATGGCTCCATGCCACGTTGAATAGCGCGCTCGCGACGAACTGACAAAGGGGCGCTGATGACCAAAATTTCATCAGCCAAGCCAAATGCATCCTCAAAACCAGTCGGAGCAGAAACCTCGACCACCGCAAAAGGATAACGGGGAGATGAAACAGTACAACAAACCGGATCGAGAATCCTAAGCGAAAGCTGTTCAATCAGAATGGGATGCACGATGTCATTGAGCCGTGCGACCGAATCAGGAGAAGCGAAAGCTCGAGAAGCGAGGATGCCGCGGCGAATGCCGCCTTCCTCATCCAAAATGTCCCAACCGAATTCATCCGCAAGTGTATTGACGATATCAGAGCCCGGCACATACAGCGATTTTGCAAGCTCATCCAGATCGATAAGCATAGCGCCACGAGATTCGAAATAGCGGCAGGCAGTCGACTTACCCGAAGCAATATTGCCCAAGACAAATACGGTAAACATCAAGCCCTCCCTAACGCCAATGCGAGTAATTATCGCTCAAATACACTAGATGGACTCAAAATACAGCCAAACAGTAAGAGCACATACGGGGGAGCTAGGTCCCAAAGTACAACGTGTATACAACGCAAAAAGGGGGAGGCCGCGAGGCCTCCCCCTTCTCAGTTCAAGCGTACGGCTCGGTGCCGTCCACCGGTCAGCGGCGCCCTGGCCTCCCACGGGCTGGCCCCGCAGTACTCTCGGCGCGATGGGGCTTAGCTTCCGGGTTCGGAACGGGACCGGGCGTGCCCCCCATGCTCTGGCCGCTGACCGGTGGGCGGCGCCCACCGTTACGGTGTCCTGGGTCTCATCTACGTGCCCTGGGGGCCGCATGGCGCATAGGGGAGGTGACTCGGGGGCATCCTCGTGCCCGGACCGCGCCTAAGAGCGCATGTCCCGCGGGCCGCGAGGTGCGGTTCCGGAAGAGCTCGGGCGATTAGTGCGGCTCGGCT
>NZ_QSHC01000014.1:0-8696 GCF_003467545.1 Collinsella sp. AM38-1BH
GGGCGCGGGCCGTGTTCCGCTATGCGGTTGTCAATTTGCGAAAGAAATTATGCGTCACCTTGGGGTGCTTGTCCAGGATGGAATAGAGCACGTCGCGGTCGAGCGTGAGCGGGTCGGGGCTGTTGGTGAGAAATACCAGATTGTCGGCGAGCACGGGATAGGTCTCGTCGTTGCGCAGGCGGTTGAGCTGATCGATGTACTTGGAGACGGGCAACAGAATCGTCTGCGTGCGCTCGATGGCGGTGCCACGGCGCCACACGTACATAAGGCCAAACAGCAGTGCGGCCAGGAAGATCATCACATAGCCGCCGTCAAAGAACATGGTGAGGCACGAGGCGAAGAAGCACAGCTCAATGGCACCAAAGAGCAGGGCGAAGACGCAGGCGCCCAGCTTGTGCTTGAGAATGCCAGCGATATAGCTCGTCAAAAGCGTCGTGGTCATGAGCATGGTCACGGTAATGGCGAGGCCGTAGGCGCTCTCCATGCGCTCGGAGTTTTGGAACAGCAGCACGATGAAGATGCAGCCGACCCACATGATGTTGTTGACGAGCGGAATATAGAGCTGGCCCTTGGTGTCGCTGGGGTAGTGGATGCGCAGATGCGGCATAAGGTTGAGGCGCGTGGCCTCGGATACCAGCGAGAACGAGCCGGTGATGAGCGCCTGCGAGGCGATGATGGCCGCTACGGCCGAAAGTACGATGGCAAAGGGGCGCAGGGGCTCGGGAAGCATCATATAAAACGGGTTGACGATATCCATCGCGAGCATCTGGGGGTTGGAGTTATTGGCGAGCAGCCAAGCTCCCTGACCCAGATAGTTGAGGATAAGGGCCGCCTTAACAAACGGCCAGGATGCATAGATGTTGGCCTTGCCAACGTGGCCCATGTCCGAGTAGAGGGCCTCGGCGCCGGTCGTCGACAGGAAGACAAAGCCGAGCACCATGATGCCCGAGTGGTTGATGGGCGAGAACAGGAACATGATGCCGCGGATGGGGTTGAGCGCGCGCAGGATGGATAGGTTGCCGAGCATGTTGAACAGGCCGGCGCCTGCCAGGAACAGGAACCACAGCGTCATGAGCGGGCCGAACAGCTTACCGATCGACGAGGTACCGGCGCGCTGCATGGCAAATAGGCCGCAGATAATGATGATGGTGATGATGATGACGTTGGTCTGGCCGTCGCCCAAAAGCGCGTGGCCCCACTCGATAGTGCGCAAGCCCTCGATGGCCGTGGTAACCGTGACGGCGGGGGTGAGGATGCCGTCGGCGAGCAGCGCCGCGCCGCCGATCATGGCGGGGAGAATCAGCCATGGCGCCACCTTGCGCACGAGGCTGAATAGGGCGAAGATGCCGCCCTCGTTGTGGTTATCGGCCTTCATGGCGATAACCACGTACTTGACCGTGGTCACGAGCGTCATGGTCCAGATGACAAGCGAAAGCGCTCCCAAGATCATGTCTTCGCTGACGGTACCGATGCCGCCGTTGTTGGCGACGATTGATTTCATGGTGTACATGGGGCTCGTGCCGATGTCGCCATAGACGACGCCGAGCGTTACGAGCAGCATGCCAGCGGAGAGGGGAATGGCTCCGTGCCCGCCCTGCCCATGCTGGCCTTGGAGGTTTGCCTCCAGTTTGTTGTGTGCCACGAGGACTCCCTTAGACATCCGGTTATCTGTCTAGGACAAAAAACTTTATGCCGTCTTTATACATACAAGAGCAGTTTGGCACATCGGGTTATTTTAGACAATAATCCTCAGCTGGGGATTATTTATCTACGCAGGTAGCATTTCAAAGCAGGGGCTTTTAAGCACGTGCTGTCTGGGCGATGCCAGCCTTGGCGTTTGCGCGTTTGCCGGCGAGTTCGCAAAAAATCGCGCCGCCGATGATAAGCGCGGCGCCCAGCAGGCGGACCGGTGTTATGGCTTCACCCAAAAGGGCGGCCGAGAACACGACCGCCGAAAGCGGCTCGAGGTAGCCGACGACGGCGACGGTCTGGACGGGCAGCTTGGCGACGGCGCTAAAGTAGAGCAGGCAACCAATGCCGGTGTTGACGACGCCGAGCATAGCGACGGCGTGCCAATCAATACTGGCGGCGACGCCGGCGGACAGGAACGAGGGAGCGCCCTGCGTGATGAGCGTGAGGACCAGTGCGGTCACAAAGGCGGCGCTCACCTGGAGCGCGGAGTTCTCGAGGCCCTCGATGTGCGGCGCACCCTTGCTGGCGATGACCATCAATGCATAGCAGAAGGCCGAGGCGATTCCACAGACGATGCCCGCAATGGGCATATTGCCGCCTAGACCTTGCGCTGCAATGAGAAAAGCACCGCAAGCAACGGCGACAAAGCCGGCGATTTTGCCGCCGGTCAGCTTTTCGCCAAAGATGAGCGGGGAGAGCGCCATGACAATGATGGGGCCGCAGTAGTACAGCAGCGAGGATACGCCGACGCCGATCGTCTGGTAGGCGCGGAACAGAAAAATCCAGCTGGCGCCCAGCGCAGCTCCCGAGAGGAGGAGGGCCGCGGCTTCGCGGGGACGAGATGGCGCCTGCAACTTATGGTGTTGGGTGATGGCGAGGATAGTGACAAGCGAGAGAGCGCCCAAAAACGTGCGTAGCAGCACGATATCGGAGCTCGGCAGCGCGATGGCAGCGGCGATGATGCCGTTGGAGCCAAACAATAGCAATGCTGCTAAGTACGTAAACAGTCCGTTGTTCATGCGCTTCCATCCCCTCTATATCCGAGCATGTTCACTATGGGTGAACTGGCTTTAGAAGAAAAGCGAATATAATGCATGGAAAACATGACAAAAACTCATACAAGGGTGGGGACGTGCCATGGAGACCAATATCCAAAAGATGCAAGTGCTGCTCGAGACGGTGCGTGCCGGCAGCTTTACGCGTGCTGCAGAGCGGCTGAGCTATTCGCAGTCGGGCGTGAGCCGCATGGTGGGCGACCTTGAGGCAGACTGGGGTTTTAAGGTGCTTGATCGCAGCCGCGAGGGCGTGGTGCTTTCTGCCGACGGGCGGCAGGTCATGCCGGCAGTCGAGGCGTTATGCGAAGAGTTTGGCCGCCTGCAGCGACGCGTGGACGAGATGCGAGGGCTCATGCGCGGCAAGATCTGTATCGGTACGTTTTCGAGTGTGGCGACTCATGTACTGCCGCCGGTGATCGCGCGCTTTCGCGCCGATCATCCGGATGTCGATTACGAGCTGCTGATGGGCGATTACTCAGAGATTGAACAATGGGTGGCTGAGGGTCGTTGTGACCTGGGCTTTATCCCGCGTGAGCCCCGAGAAAACGGCATGGCATCGCGGTCTTTGGTGCGCGACGAGTTGATGGCGGTAGTACCGGCAGACTCTTTGCTTGCCACGGCGGAGGTCGTTTCTCTTGCCGATTTAGCCAACGAGCAGTTTATTCTGCTAGAACGCGGCACCGATGACGAGATTACGCCGCTGTTCCGTCGGGCGGGACTGACGGTGTGCTCCAAGCTGTCGACCTGGGATGACTATGCGATTATGGCCATGGTTGAGGACGGCCTGGGTGTGAGCATTCTTCCCGCGCTCATCTTGCGCCGTTGTCAGTTCGATGTTGCCGTGCGTTCGCTCGAGGGACATCCCCATCGGCAGATCAACGCCATATATCGAACGGCCGATGTTTCGCTTGCCGCCGCCCGTTTCCTCGAATACCTCTAAACGTGTACACACCATTGTTCGCTTTGGGCAAATCTCGGAGTCCGATACATTTTCTTATGAAATTGAACTTTCGAATGAGGTACGGCGCTATACTGCTTGCTAAATTGAACCCTGGTTCAATTCGTGTTCTATAAATTGAACTTTGCCAGCAAGGAGGTTCTAGTGGCCCAAGAGACGTTTAGCGATCGCCTGCGACAGGCTATGTCCGATCGCGACGTTCGCCAGTCGGACGTGATCCGCGCATCGGAGATGCTCGGCAAAAAACTCGGCAAGAGTCAGATGAGCCAATATGTGAGCGGCAAGACGATCCCGCGGCGCGATGTGGCTGAGCTGCTCGCCCGTATTTTGGAGGTCGATGTTACCTGGCTGCTTGCCGGCGACGCCGATCAAGGCGAGGCATCATCACCCCGCAACGATTCCAAGCCCGAACCCCATCCCTCAGCTCAAATTGCAAGGAGCACCACCATGCGCACTTTTTCTAAATCCACCAAGCTCGATAACGTCCTGTATGACGTGCGCGGCCCCGTCGTCGACGAGGCCGCCCGTATGGAGGACGAGGGCGAGCGCATCCTCAAGCTCAATATCGGTAACCCGGCGCCCTTCGGTTTCCGCACGCCCGACGAGGTTATCAAGGACATGCGCCAGCAGCTGCCCGACTGCGAAGGCTATTCCAACTCGCGCGGCCTGTTCTCTGCGCGCAAGGCGATCATGCAGTACTCGCAGATCAAGGGGCTGCCCAATGTTCAGATGGAGCATATCTACACGGGCAACGGCGTGTCCGAACTCATTCAGCTTTCGATGAACGCGCTGCTCGACAATGGTGACGAGATTCTGATCCCCAGCCCCGATTATCCGCTCTGGACGGCGTGCGCAACCCTTGCCGGCGGTCATCCCGTGCACTATCTATGCGACGAGCAGGCGGATTGGTATCCCGACCTGGAGGATATGGAGTCCAAGATCACGAGCGCGACCAAGGCCCTCGTCATCATCAACCCCAACAACCCCACGGGTTCTGTCTATCCGCGCGAGGTGCTCGAGG
This sequence comes from Collinsella sp. AM38-1BH, assembly GCF_003467545.1. NCBI lineage: Bacteria > Bacillati > Actinomycetota > Coriobacteriia > Coriobacteriales > Coriobacteriaceae > Collinsella > Collinsella sp. AM38-1BH. Next base: position 4,727 of record NZ_QSHC01000014.1, read on the forward strand.
GCATCGTCGAGGTTGCGCGCAGGCATCAGCTGATGATCTTTGCCGATGAGATCTACGACCGTCTGTGCATGGACGGCTACGAGCACGTCTCGATTGCCTCGCTCGCTCCCGATCTGCCCTGCATTACGTTTAGCGGCCTGTCCAAGTCGCATATGATCGCGGGCTATCGCATTGGCTGGATGGTGCTTTCGGGCAACCAGCGCTGCATGAGCGACTTCATCATGGGCGTCAACATGCTCTCTAACATGCGTCTGTGCTCCAACGTGCCGGCCCAGTCGATCGTCCAGACGGCGCTCGGCGGCCATCAGTCGGTCAACGACTACATCCGCCCCGGCGGTCGCGTCTACGAGCAGCGCAACTTTGTGTATGAGGCGCTCAGCAAGATCGACGGCATCTCGGTGGTCAAGCCGCGCGCGGCGTTCTACATCTTCCCCAAGATGGATGTTAAGAAGTTCAACATCACCGATGACGAGCAGTTTGCCCTCGATCTGCTGCACGAGAAGAAGATCCTCATCACGCGCGGCGGCGGCTTTAACTGGGCCGAGCCCGACCACTTCCGCATCGTGTACCTGCCGCGCATGGAAGTGCTCAAAGAGTCGCTCGAAGACCTCGCCGACTTCTTCGATCACTACCGTCAGAACTAGTGGGATAGAAGCTCCGCACTATGAAAAGCTCCCTGCAGTTGCTTGGCTGCGGGGGGCTTTCTTGAATCGGCGGAACTAAATAACGATTCCGTTGCAGTGGTCGATTTCGTGCTGGATGATCTCGGCGGTGTAGCCCGAGAAGTTTTTGATGCGGTGGACGAAGTTCTCGTCCAAATACTCAACCTTAATGCGGCGATAGCGGGTGCAGGGACGCTCGCCGATCAGCGAGAGGCATCCTTCGCTCGTCTGATAGGCATTGACCTGCTCAAGAATTTGAGGGTTGTACATCAGCAGCGCCCTATTGCCGTCCTTTACGCAGATGATGCGTTTGCGTACGCCGATCATGTTGGCGGCGAGCCCCACGCACTCATGCTCATGTTCGTGGAGCGTATCCAGGAGGTCCTGCCCGGTCGCGGCATCGTCGGGTCCCGCGTCTTCGGAAGACAGGCGCAAAAAGAACTCGGATTTCATGATGGGCTTAATCATGGCGGGCTCCTCATGTCTCATGCTTTCGTGGACTTTTAATAATAGCGCGGAAGGAAAGCTGTGCGTCCGCGTTACAATCTTTCGATGTTGGACCATGTTGCCAGACTCGTCGTGTACGGCGTCTGGCGTAAGTCTAGGGCTCATTTTCGCCCTGGACTGTTCCTCTGGGGCGATGCGACTGTCGTTCCAAGAGGAAGGAAATGCATGGGGAGCAAATCTCAGCAACAAGTTCAAGCACCGCCATCGGCCACTGCGGCAATTCTCGTCGTAATGTATATTGCAGCCTTTGTTGCCGCGTTTAACGAGAACATCATTAACGTGGCGTTGCACGACATTATGGCGGCCTTTTCGGTGAGTGCCACCACGGCGCAGTGGCTCGTTTCGGGCTACATGATCGTGACGTCGATCTTTACGGCCATCATGGCCTTCCTGTCCGGCCGTTTCTCGACGCGCAAGCTGCTGTTTTTCGCATGCGGATGCATGGTCGCCGGCGAAGTTCTGTGCCTGGTCGCTCCGTCGTTTGGCGTTTTGCTGTCAAGTCGTATTTTGCAGGCTGCGGGATCGGGCATCTTGTTCCCGCTCATGATGAACGTGGTGCTGTCTTGCGCTCCGCGCGAGAAGCTCGGCCTGTATCTGAGCTTGGGCGGTGCCTGCATTACGTTGGGGCCGGCGTTTGGACCCGTGATCAGTGGTCTTATGTGCACGTTGTTTGGCTGGAGGGCGGTGTTCGTAGTGCCGCTGGTGGGCGGCATTGTGGTCGCTGCGGCGGGCGTAAAGCATGTCCAGAATGTCGGAGAGCGCTCGAATACCACGCTTGATATTCTGTCGGTTGTTTTGCTCGCGGCCGGCATTACGGCATTTGTGTATTCCGTAGGCGAGTTCTCGACCAATCTGATTGCCGGTATCGTGGCACTTTTCGCCGCCATTGTGCTGCTCGGCCTGTTTGCGGCCCGTCAGCTCAAGCTCGAACATCCGGTGCTTAACGTGCGTCCCATGGCGAGCGTTCGCTTTTGGCCTGCGTGCCTGCTTGTGGTGGTGTCGATGATGACGACGTTCTCGATGAGCGTTTTGTTGCCGCTCTATTTTGAGGGCGCATACGGCATGACCGCCCTTGTTGCGGGCTTGCTCATTTTGCCGGCGATTGCCTGCAACGCCGTGACCTCGATTGTGGGCGGACGCGTGATGGACGCCCGTGGCGCATGGCCGCTGCTGCCGGTCGGCTTTGCCCTGATTGCCGTGGGACAGACTGCCATCTCGATGACGGCGGCAAGCATGAACATCGGCGTCGTCGTGGCGCTGACCGTTGTGGTGTATGCCGGAGTCGGTTTGGTGCTGAGTCCCTCGCAAACGGCCGGCTTGGAGACGCTGCCTGCCGCTGAGCATCCTCACGGAACGGCATTGCTTAACACGTGGAACATGATTGCCGCATCGTTTGGCCCGTCGCTGTTTATCGGTCTGCTCTCGAGTTCTGCGGCGGCTGCCAGCGTCGCTGGCGCTGCGATCGACGTTGACCAGGCGATTGGATTTGCAGCTGCCGTGCGTGTGGCGGCTGTAATTGCCGTGGTCGGGTTCGTGACGTCGCTGGTGTACGCTCGTCGCGAGTCGCACATGTCGCATTAATGTGTGCACATAGATTCTGCAGCTAGATTGGATGGCGACACCATAAACTAATGGACGTTTTGCCGAGAGGCATGAATGTTTAAAGCGCAAAGAGTGCGCGACGGGCCCCGCGAATGGGGCGATGATGCCCGAGAGGGCCAAGAAGGAGTCTCATGTCAGAGAACGAAGAGATCATGAACGAGACCGAGAACGAGACCATGGCTGCCGAGGTCGAGGCAGTCGAGACCGTGGAGACCGAAGCTGCCGAGGTTGAGGCTGCTGACGAGGTTTCCGCCGAGGAGGAGGCCGAGGTTGTCGAGGCCGCCGCTGATTACGATGACGAAGAGCTGATGGACAAGATGCAGAAGGCCGCCCGCCTGCTGCGTAGCCGTCGCTTTGCTATTTCCAAGGAGGAGGAGGCCAAGGCCGAGCGCATGGCGAACATCGAGCGCGCCATCAAGCTCCTTGACCTCAAGCCCAAGATGGAGCAGAAGGAAATGTCCGACCTGCTGGGCATGCGCCTTCGTGAGCTCGATGGTCTGATGGCCGAGGCCGAGGCTGCCGATCTGGTCGGCCGCATCGACGACGCCGAGGGCGATATGCGCAAGATCGTCGTCTTCGCTGCCGAGGATGCCGCTGAGGGTCTGGTCGAGCTTGCCAACAAGAAGGAGAAGCTCCTGCCCGAGCTTTCTTACGAGGAGGCCACCGAGCTGATGGCCGCTCTCGATAAGGTTATCGCTCCGCTCGTCGCCATGGGCCTGGACGAGGACCGCGGTCCTCGCGGCGGCCGTGACGATCGCGGTGGCCGTGGCGGCGACCGCGGCGGTCGCGGCGGCTTTGGTGATCGCGGTGGCCGTGGCGGCGACCGTGGCGGTCGCGGTGGCGATCGCGGCGGCCGCGGCGGCTTTGGTGACCGTGGCGGCGACCGCGGCGGTCGAGGCGGCTTTGGCGGCAACCGTGGTGGCTATGGCGACCGCGGCGGCAACCGTGGTGGCTTTAGCGGCAACCGTGGTAACGACCGCGGCGGTCGCGGTGGCGATCGTGGCGGCCGCAATGGCGGCGGCTTCCGCGGCAACCGTTTCTAATTAGTTACGCGATTTTACCAAACCGCGTAACTAGTTGACGCTGCGCGCCGCCCAGGGCGACAATTTGTCATTCAAAAGGCGAGGCATGACCAGAAGGTCTATGCCTCGCCTTTTTCATGCCAACTTGTTCGCCCTGGGCGGCGCTCGCTGTCGGTA
>NZ_QSHC01000014.1:8706-77836 GCF_003467545.1 Collinsella sp. AM38-1BH
TCGCTGTCGGTACAAAAACATCGGCGTTCCCATAGTCCAAACCTGCCAAAAAGGGACAGGTTTATTTTGGTCGGCTTTATCTGGGCAAATGTGGTCGTCTATCGCTATGCGTCCGAAAATCAACGCTCGTTTGTTTTCTGCCTACATTTGGAGGAAGAACTCGTGGAGGCGCGTGTCGTCGTCGAGCTCGGGGTGGAAGGTGACACCGAGCTGTTTGTCTTGACGGGCGGCGACGATACGGCCATCGACTTCGGCCAAGGCCTTGGCATTGCCGTGCACCTTGACGATGCGGGGTGCACGGATAAACGTTAACGGCACTTCACCTTCGATACCTCCTACCCACCCCTTGGTGCGAAAGCTGCCGAGCTGTCTGCCATAGGCATTACGCTCAACGAGCACATCCATGGTTGCCAGGCGCGGTGTTCCCTTGTCATCGTGGGCGGCAAGGTCGTGAGCCAGTAGAATCAGGCCGGCGCAGGTGCCCAGGACCGGCGTGCCTTCAGCGATACGGGCACGAAGCTCCTCGAGCATCCCCAGTTCGTCAAGCAGCTTGCCCTGAACGGTGGACTCGCCGCCAGGGAGGACCAGGCGATCAAAGTTCTGCCGCAAATCGGCCGCCTGCCTCAGCTCAATATAGTGTGCGCCCAGCTCGGATAGTCTTGCCTCGTGCTCGGCAAAAGCGCCTTGGACCGCCAGCACGGCGACCGTTTGGTCTGCATAATCGCTCATGTGCGATCCTTTCTGCTGGACTAGCGCCCGCGCTCCTCCATGATGATTTCAATCTCGTCGGCGTTGATGCCCACCATGGCCTCGCCCAGGTCCTCCGAAAGCTCGGCGATGAGCTTGGCATCGGTGAAGTTCGCCACGGCCTTGACGATGGCGGCGGCGCGCTTGGCAGGGTCGCCGCTCTTAAAGATGCCCGAGCCGACAAAGACGCCCTCGGCGCCCAGCTGCATCATCAGCGCGGCGTCGGCGGGGGTCGCTACGCCGCCGGCGGCAAAGTTCACCACGGGAAGCTTGCCCGTGGCATGAACCTCGCGTACCAGCTCGACCGGAACCTGCAGTTGCTTGGCTGCCTCAAAGAGCTCATCATTGCGCAGAGCGACAACGTCGCGGATCTGCTTTTGGATCTTGCGCATGTGACGCACAGCCTGAACGACGTCGCCCGTGCCCGGCTCGCCCTTGGTGCGAATCATCGTGGCGCCCTCGGCAACACGGCGTAGCGCCTCGCCCAGATTGCGGGCGCCGCAGACAAACGGCACGTCAAACTGGGTCTTGTCGATGTGATAGACGTCATCAGCAGGGGAGAGAACCTCGGACTCGTCGATGTAATCGATCTCGATGGCCTGAAGGACCTGCGCCTCGACAATGTGGCCGATGCGGCACTTGGCCATAACGGGGATGGAGACGGCCTCCTGGATGCCCTTGATCATCTTGGGGTCGCTCATGCGCGAGACGCCGCCTGCGGCACGGATGTCGGCCGGGATACGCTCGAGTGCCATGACGGCGCAGGCGCCTGCCTCCTCGGCGATGCGTGCCTGCTCGGGCGTGGTGACGTCCATGATGACGCCGCCCTTGAGCATCTGCGCGAGCTCTCGATTGAGTTTGACGCGATCGGCCTTGCTGGTCTGTTCTGCCATGGTTGCTCCCTTGGTTGGCATGTGCATTGCTTGACGGAACATCCTATCGGGGAGCTGGGTATGGCGAAATACTCAGTTTTCGAGATAATAACAAGGTCAGACTAATACCAGATTGAATGGCTTAATAAGGTCAGGTGATATGCTCATGCTTGACTACAATTTGGAAAAACGCGGCGAAGCATCGCTCTATGAATATGTTTACCAGCAAATTCGAGACGATATTGTTGCTGGGCGCATTGCGGCGGGGGAGCATCTTCCGTCTAAGCGCGCCTTTGCCAGCCATCTGGGAATCAGTGTCATTACCATCGAGAATGCATATAGCCAGCTACTTGCCGAGGGCTATATTTGCTCAATGCCGCGTCGTGGCTACTACGCTTGCGAGCTTCCGGATGCACCAGTTTTGCCTTTGGCTACGGGGAGTATCGACCGAGATGCCGTCTCTGTGGGCCCCAGCGCGCATGATGTCAACAGACAGGTCGAGCGATTCGACGCACTTTCTCCTTCCGCTTTGGAGGCGGCGCGACTTTGGCAAAGCGCGCTACGGGCGACGCTGGCATCCGAAGACGAACGCGAGATCTTTTCGCCCGCACCGGCACAGGGCACCGCTCGGCTACGACGCGCAATTGCTCACCATCTGCGCGGGACAAGGGGCATGAATATCGATCCTAATAACATTGTTATCGGCGCGGGCGCCCAGCTGCTCGATACCATGTTGGTTCAGTTGCTTGGCGCTGACAAGGTGTATGCCGTTGAGGACCCGGGCTATTTGCGTCTGACGCGCATCTACCAGGCTATGGGCTGCAAAGTTCGACATATCCCGTTGGATGATGAGGGCGTGGACTTGAACACTCTGCAGAAAAGCGGGACCGATGTCCTTCACCTGATGCCGTCCCATCAGTATCCGACCGGCCTTGTGACGAGCATTGCGCGCCGATATGCGCTGCTGAGCTGGGCCGCCGAGCGACCAGGTCGGTATCTCATTGAGGATGACTTTGATTGCGAGTTTCGTCTAGCCGGCAAGCCGATTCCCGCGCTCGCGTCGATCGATGCCGCTCAATCGGTCATCTACACCAACACGTTTTCGAAGAGCCTTTCATCGGCGTTGCGTCTAGCGTACATGGTGTTGCCTGATGAGCTAATTGAGCGGTTTAGGCGCAACCTTGGTTTTTACGCCTCGTCGGTGAGTTCTGTTGACCAGGTCGCTTTGGCTCGTTTGCTGGAATCGGGTGATTACGAGCGACATGCGAACCGCGTACGCGTTCGTGCTCGCGAGGCGCGTGATGGCCTGGCGTCGCTTGTGCGGAAAGCGTTTCCGGCAGGGGAGGTCTCGATTGAGCATGCAGACGCGGGTCTTTACTGCACTGTATTTGCGGAGCGCGGAACGGGCGGAAGCTCTTTTGCGCGGGCTCTCACGCGCTCGGGCATTCCGTTCATCGATATCAGTGACTGTTATTGGTGCGCCGATGGCGCATTTGTTCCTGAAAACTCAACTCAAATTCTTGTCCAGTATGACGACCTGAGTCCGAAAGTGCTTAATACCTTGGAATTGCAGCTAATGGGGGAGCTCTGCAATCTAAGTGAGTAGACTTTTGGTACTTTGGCGACCAGGCCGTTTTGCCACAAGCTATCTACCTGTGGTTTTGAGAAGCAGGATGACCGGTCTGATCGGGATGTTCCAAAAAGTCTACTCACTTGCCGTGCAAAGCTTCCGCATGAGAAAAAATGAGTTTTCAACAGGGCTTCGTCCAGCTCTTGGCAAGCTTTTGGCCAGTTGGGGAGGGCTGTTGAAAACTTAGCAGTCCGTTCGGTGCCATTTTTGTTGCGTTTGCGCCAATGGGAGACCGACTGGGTTGAAATCCGTGTTTTCCTGTGCCTATGAAGGATCTACTTTGTGACATATCGGCTTTTAGGTACTGGCGTTTGCCTCCTCAAGTCCGCGCTTTGTGCCCGCCGCTTCCACGACCGGAAGAAGACCGGCAGCGATATGATCTCGCCCGCAACCCGACAGCTGCGGTTGCGCTCGGTTTTCCGTTGTATACATTGGTTCGGACGAGAAACAAACGGACTTGCCCTGCCAGCATTAAGCAGCGGCTGTTTCTTGGTGAGCTCCCCAGGGAATCCGTGCTGGAAACGGAGCATGGATTTTTGGTTACGTCTCCTCTACTGACGGCATTTATCATGTCGCGGCATCTGACGGATCTCCAACTTCTTTTTGTATTGGCGGAGATGTGCGGCTTGTTTGCGGTGTGCGCCCTGCCGACGGCACTCGAGGCGGAGCTTTCGCGTGCAATTGATTCGGGTGCGATTTCGACAACGTTCGGTTGGGTGCGCTGCCCGTCCGAGAGCGGCGCCGCTTCAAATTTATGGCGTCGAGACGCTTTGGTTTTGGGCGGAGACCTTGACCGTTTTTGTTCAGATGTTTGCGGGATACGTTACGGCAATAGATTTAGGACGGTGTCGCAACTTGTTCCATTGGGTGCCGCGTCGCCTTTTGAGGTCGAGGCGTATTTGCTACTTGCACTGCCGCGATCCCTGGGAGGCGTAGGCTTTTGCGACATAGAGCTTAATGTTGAAGTGATGCTAAGCACAAGTGCTCGAGCGATTGTGGGAAAGTCCCGTGTATATATCGACATACTTCTGTCTTCGCCGGACGGCAGGCGACAGGTGGCCATTGAATGTCAGGGAAAGGCCTCGCACGGACGCGCAGGGGATGGCTTGCGTGACGCTGACCGCATGACGGCCCTTCAGGCCATGGGCTACGATGTGCTTCTCCTGACACACAGACAGATATCGGATGAGGATAGATTCCGCGCGATCGTTAAGGCCGTATGCAGGATGCTCGATGCTGAATATCGTGATAAAAGCTCAGATGAGCAAAGGGCTGAGACATTACTCAGGTCTGAACTATTCGTTGACTGGACAAAATTGGGAGTAATCGACGGAAAGATGCCCGTTAGACACAAAATGGCTCGATCGTGGACGGCTGCGAATCTAAGTGAGTAGACTTTTGGCACTTTGGCGACTAGGTCGTTTTGCAACAAGGCATTTACCTGCGGCTTTATAAAGTGATATGGATGGTCTGCTCGGCAAGTTCCAAAAAGTCTACTCACTTAGTTTTTGACGAGAAGCCGATGCCGAAGGCGGTCCTATTTCAGGTAGTTAACAAGTTTATGAGGCACGAAAAAGGCCCGAACCATGCGGTCCGGGCCTCATCGAGCTAGAGGTTATGTCTCAGGTTGCTGGCTTAGCCGAAGTAGCGCTTGAGCAGGCCGGCGAAAGCCTTGCCGTGGCGAGCCTCGTCGCGAGCCATCTCGTGCACGGTGTCGTGGATGGCATCGAGGCCAGCGGCCTTGGCGCGCTTAGCAAGATCGGTCTTGCCGGCGGTGGCGCCGTTCTCGGCCTCAACGCGCATCTCGAGGTTCTTCTTGGTGGAGTCGGTCACGACCTCGCCCAGGAGCTCGGCGAACTTGGCGGCATGCTCGGCCTCCTCGTGGGCAGCCTTCTCCCAGTACAGGCCGATCTCGGGATAACCCTCGCGATGAGCGACGCGAGCCATGGCCAGGTACATACCGACCTCGGAGCACTCGCCCTCAAAGTTGGCGCGCAGGTCGGCAACGATGTCCTCGGAGACGCCCTCCATCTTGGCGACGCCCACGACGTGCTCGGCAGCCCACTCGAGCTGACCCTCCTCCTGCTTCAGGAAACGAGAACCGGGAACGCCGCACTGGGGGCACTTAAAATCCTCGGGCAGCTGGTCGCCGTCGAACTCTTCCACATAACCGCAAACGGGGCAAACAAACTTCATGATTCGATCCTTTCGATCGATGGCGATTGTGCGCTCGTCCGGTCCCGTAAGGGCCCTCTCCGGACGTGCGTCTTGACGAGTTCTATTATCCATAAATGCAACCAAATGTGAAGCCTATTAGGAATGATTTTTAATAAAACAATTTTGAGATATGAAGATGTTGATTGATTAACGATTGGCAGGCCGTCTTTGACCGCCGCTGAGTACAATCGGGCGAGCAAATGTTGACCTATCAACAAATGAAGGAGTTTCCTTTATGCATCTAGCCCGTCGTGCCTGGTGCCGAACATATCAGACGGTTTTTCGCATTGCATTGCCGATCCTGCCCTATACCGAGCCGCGCATTTTAGAGCATGCCGAGGATGTGCCCGCGGTGCTTCAAAAGCGCTCGATCCAGAAGGTCCTTATCGTGACGGATCCCGGCATTGCCCGTCTGGGGCTCACGGCACCGCTCGAGACGGCGCTCGCATGCAGGGGGATTGGCGTTACGGTCTATGCCGAAACGCGTGCAAACCCCACGGTTTCAAACGTGGAAGAAGCGGCGTCCCTGTATCGAGAGAGCGCCTGCCAGGCCATTATCGGCTTTGGCGGTGGCTCGGCCATGGACTGTGCCAAGGGCGTGGGCGCACGCATTGCGCAGCCAAACAAGCCCATCAACAAGATGCGTGGCCTGCTGCGGATTCATCGTCGCCTGCCGCTGCTCATCGCCGTTCCCACTACCGCCGGTACGGGAAGCGAAGTCACGCTTGCGGCGGTAATTACCGATGACGGGACGCACTACAAATACCCCATTAACGACTTTGTGCTCATCCCGCGTTTTGCAGTCCACGACCCCGAGTTTACGTGCGGCTTGCCCGCTTCCATTACGGGGCAGACGGGCATGGACGCCCTGACGCATGCCGTTGAGGCCTTTATCGGGCGAAGCACCACGCCCTATACGCGCAAGATGGCGCGACAGGCGGTGCAGCTTATCCACGACAATTTGCTCGAGGCCTATGAACATGGTGACGACATGCGCGCTCGTCGCAATATGCTTTCGGCGGCGTATAAGGCGGGCGTTGCGTTTACCCGCTCCTATGTCGGATATGTGCATGCCATCGCGCACAGTCTGGGCGGCCGATACGGAATTCCGCACGGTTTGGCCAACGCGATCATCCTGCCGCACATGCTTCGCGCTTATGGTGACGCCGCCGCCCCCAAGCTTGCCGATCTTGCTCGCATGGCGGGCATTGCGCCGGCTACCGCGCAGGATAGTCTTGCGGCCGAGGCCTTTATCGATTGGGTCGACCGCATGAACGAGATCCTGGGAATCCCCAAATATGTCTCGGGCATTCGCCGCTCCGACATTCCCGAGATGGCGGCGCATGCCGATGCCGAGGCCAATCCGCTGTACCCCGTTCCGCTTTTGATGGACCGCTTGGAGCTCGAGCGTATGTACGAGGTCGTCGCGGGTGGTATGTTTGAGGACGAGAACTAGGAGGGTGCCATGAACACCGAGGAAATTGCGCGCATCGTCGGCGATCAGCGCACTTACTTTAAAACGCACGCTACGTTTGATGTTGATGCCCGACGTCGCGCGCTCGTGAGTTTACGCGATGCGGTACGGGCGCACGAGGCCGATATCGCCCATGCACTCAAGACCGATTTGGGAAAGTCGCATGACGAGGCATATATGTGCGAGATCGGCACGTCGCTTTCCGAGATTCGTCATCAGATCGCTCACGTGGCTCGATGGAGTCGTCCGCGCCTGCGTCCGTGTGACCTTGCCAACGCCGTGAGCGCGTGCAAAACGCAAGCCGTGCCCTATGGCGTCACGCTCATCATGGCTCCGTGGAACTACCCGTTTTTGCTAACACTCGAGCCGCTCGCCGGCGCCCTTGCCGCGGGCAATACCGTGGTCATCAAGCCGAGTGCCTATGCTCCGGCATCGAGCGCGGTGCTCAAGCAAATCTGTGAAGAGGCATTTGATCCGCGCCTGGTGACGGTTGTCGAGGGCGGGCGCGCCGAGAACGAAGCGTTGCTCGATGAGTGCTGGGACAAGATCTTCTTTACCGGTAGCGTTCCGGTCGGCAAGCTCGTCATGGAGCGCGCGAGTAAAAACCTCACGCCCGTGACGCTTGAGCTGGGCGGCAAGAGCCCCTGCATCGTGGATGCGACGGCAAACTTGAAGGTCGCGGCACGGCGTATCGCCTTTGGCAAATGGCTCAACGTAGGGCAGACCTGCGTGGCGCCCGACTACCTGCTGGTCGATACGCGCGTGCACGACGAGCTGCTGGGCCTCATCAAGGAAGAGGTCCGCCGTATGTTTGGCGAGCATCCGCTCGATAACGAGGATTACGGGCATATCGTCAATGCTAAGCATTTTGCGCGCGTGCGCGGGCTGATCGATCCCGATAAGGTCGTGCTGGGAGGCACGGCGCGCGAGTCGTCGCTCAAGATTGAGCCGACGATCCTAGACGGCGTGACCCCCGATGACGCCGTGATGCAGGAGGAGATCTTCGGTCCCATCTTGCCGGTGCTGACGTTTGAGAGCCTAGACGAGGCCGAAGCGTTTATTACGGATCGTCCGACGCCGCTGGCCCTGTATATCTTTAGTCAGGACCGCGCAGTTCAGCAGCGCTTCGTGCGTTACGTGCCCTTTGGCGGTGGCTGTGTCAACGACACGATCATGCACTTGGCTACGAGCCATATGGGCTTTGGCGGCATGGGCGCGAGCGGTATGGGGCAGTACCATGGACGCGAGAGCTTCGATACGTTTAGCCACAAGAAGAGTATCGTGAACAAGGCAACTTGGCTGGACGTGCCGTTTCGGTATGCGCCCTACGCAAGCTGGAAGCACAAGTTCGTGCGCATGTTTGTGCATTAGAAAAGGGCGCAGGTAATACGAACAAGTGTTCCTATTACCTGCATTTTGCGTTAGACTACTGTTATGGAGCACGGATGGGCCAACTCCCTTTAGAAGGGATTTGGTATGAACGTAAGCGATGTTATTTCGTTATTGGCGTTGTTGATTGCGGCTATCGAACTCGGTCTGTTTATCGGCCGAATGAAATAGCCGCCCCCGCGTAAGCGAAGACGGCCACTTCTCACGATGAAAACGTGTATCGGAGTTGGCAAGACCCGCGGCAACGGGTGCCATCCGTGTTCCTATCTTATCTGCAAGCGTTCTGTCGCGCAAGCGTTGAGGCAAACGATTGAAGGACGCAGACAGGATGTATTTGTGTCCGCACGGGACCGTAGACTTCTCAATAAGGTTACACACCGGTTTATCCGGCCGTTAGAGGAGCTGCTATGTACGAGCCTTCGCGTGTTCTTCTGTCGTTTCATATCGCAGGATTTCAATATGCCGACGGCGCTTTGGTCCTAGGCGATCTTAAAGCGGGCGATAAACTGACACTGTGTGCCGAGCGCGATAATCCCCATGATCCCGAGGCAGTTGCGATCTACTATGGCAAGACCAAACTTGGCTGCGTTCCGGGAAACGAGGTCGGTCCACTGTCCTTGATGATGTATTACGGCCACGAGGACGTGTTTGAGGCCCGCGTGCAACAGGTTGCCCCCGAGCGCAGCCCGTGGCACCAGGTGCGCGTTGGCCTCTATGTGGTGGATGCCCGCTAATCGGTAAGGGAGGCTGCCATGCTTGACGACGATGACCTGTTCGATTTGACGGATGATCCGTTTGAGTGGGATATGCTACTCGATGACGATGAGCTGGAGCAGGATCGCAAAAAGCAAAAGGATAAGAACGCCCAGGGCAAAGGTTCGAATAAAAAGGACGAGTGCCGCCGCGGACTGTTCGGCGGGCTCTTTGGCTAACCGCCGCATCGCTGTGTCTGTATACTTAGCACGAGTTGGATGCATTGCGAAATGAGGGCATAGACGATGATGTGGTTTACCGCCGACCTGCACCTGGGCGATACGAATATCTTGCACGACATGGATCGACCGTTTGATTCGGTCGAGGAGATGAACCGCAAGGTCATCGATGCCATCAATGAGTGCGTGGCTGCGGACGACCGCCTCTATATCCTGGGAGACTTTACGTATCGCTTGCCCATGGCGGAGGCGGTGCGCCTGCGCGAGCGTATCGAATGCAAGAATGCGACGCTCATCCGCGGTAACCATGACGGCGACTGGGAAGATCCCGACGCCCCGCAAATTTGGGAAGACGTGCGCGATTACCTGGAGATTGCTCCCGGCTATGCCAAGGGTCATCGTCTGGTGATGAGCCACTACCCCATGCTCAGCTGGAACGGCAAGGCACGTGGCGCCATTATGCTGCATGGGCATATCCACAGCAGGGGTGACCGCACCAACGCACGCAACCGCGATCGCGAGCGCCCCATTTACCGCTACGATGTGGGCCTCGACGCCAATGACTACAAGCCCGTAAGTCGTGATCAAATCCTCGGCTATTTTGGACTGTAATTTTCAAACTGTCACTCAAACCACCACAAAGGGGACAGGCACCTTTGTGGTGGTTCTGGCGCCGTTGCCATTATGGCGGCGGCGCCTTTTTTGTCCGTGCGGCGCGGTAGAGTGTAGGCGGTCGAAATTTGCGTCCATCGAGGAGCTGCTATGAACGAGATTAAGTGCCCGCATTGCGGCGAAGTTTTTAAGGTCGATGCGTCCGGCTATGCGGATATCGTCAAGCAAGTACGCGATGCCGAGTTTTCGCGCGACCTGGACGAGCGTGTGAAGGCAGTCCAGCGCGAGGGCGAGCAAGCGCTGGAGCTTGAGCGCTCGCGTTCGACGGCTGCCTTGCAAAAGGCAGAGTCTCAGCGCAACGCTCAGCTTGTCGAGCAGAAGAACACTGCGGATCAGAAACTGGCGCAAGAGGTTGCCAAGCGCGATGCTGAGCTTGCCGAGCTGCGCGCTAAGCTCGAGGGCGCTGCCGCAGAGCGCGAGAGTGCAAGCCAGCGCGCGGCGGTAGAGGCACGAGCCAATGCTCAAAAGGAAAATGCCGAACTCCAGCGTGAGATTGATAGCCTGCGTGCGCAGCTTGGGCGCAAAGATGACGAAGCAAAGCTTGCCGAGTCGGCGGCGCGCAACGCTGCTCAAAACGATTTAGCTGCGCGCGACGCTCAGATTGCCGAGCTGCAGGCCAGGCTCGCCGCGGCGGACAAAGCCCAGGAGATGGCGCTTGCCGCTGCCGCGGCAGAGTCGCAGCGTGAGCTCGATGCCGCTCGCAGCGAGGCCGAGCGCGCGCTTACTGACTATCGCGCGAAGGTGCAAGAGAAGTTCTCCGCCGCAAAGGCTCAGTCCGAGCAAGAGGCCGAGGGCCTGCGTGCCCAGCTGCGCGAGCAGGAACTGATGGCAAAAATGAACCTGTCAGAGGCGGTCGCCGCGGCGGAGCGTGAGCGCGATGAGGCACGTGCCAAACTGACGAGCGAGCTGGCAGTGCGCGATTCTCGCGAGGAGCAGGCCAAGGCGGCACACGAGCTCGAGCTTGCGCAGGCCAAGCGTGCGAGCGATGACCTGATTCGCTACAAGGATGAAGAGATCGAGCGCCTTAAGGACATGAAGGTCCGCCTGTCCACCAAGATGGTGGGCGAGTCGCTCGAGCAGCACTGTGAGACCGAGTTTAACCGTCTGCGCATGACGGCGTTTCCTAACGCGTACTTCGAGAAGGATAACGATGCGTCCGAGGGTACCAAGGGCGACTTTATCTTCCGCGAGTGCGACGCGAGCGGCAACGAGGTCATTTCGATTATGTTCGAGATGAAAAACGAGAACGACGAGACTGCGACCAAGCACAAAAACGAGGACTTCTTTAAGAAGCTCGATCACGATCGCCGCCAAAAAGGCTGCGAGTACGCGGTGCTCTGCACGTTGCTCGAACCCGAGAGCGAGCTTTACAACGCCGGCATCGTGGACGTGAGCTATCGCTACGAGAAGATGTACGTGATTCGCCCACAGTTCTTTATTCCCATGATCACGCTTCTTCGCAACGCCGCCATGGGTTCGCTGCGCTATAAGCAGGAACTGGCGGAGTACAAACAGCAGAATATCGACGTCACGAACTTCGAAGCCAAGATGGAAAAGTTCAAGAATGATTTCGGTCGCAACTACGAGATCGCGAGCCGCAAGTTCCAAACGGCGATTGATGAGATCGACAAGACGATTAGCCATCTGCAGAAAACCAAGGAGGCGTTGCTGTCCTCCGAGAACAATCTGCGCCTAGCCAACAAGAAGGCCGACGATCTTACCATTCGCAAGCTCACGTGGGGCAACAAGACCATGAAGGCCGCGTTTGACGAGGCGCGCGGGGCTGCGACAGAGACAAACGATGAGCCAGCCGAGGCGGATTCGTATGAGGTCGAGGATACCGAGTAGGGGATAGCGTATCGCGCAAAAAACGGGGCCGCTGGCGATATTGCCAACGGCCCCGCTTGTTTCGTTCCAGCATGTTCGGCTAGTCCTCGAGCAGGTCCTCGATAAAGCCGACGCGGTAGTTTTTGAAGATGACCTCGCCGCCGTCTTGCGTGGCGTCCAGATCGACATCGCCCATGATGCCAAAATCGTGGTCGCCATCCTCGTCGGCAAAGATCTGGTGCACGTGCCATATGTGCGCGGTCTTCTCGTCGGACTCGTCAATGGAAAACATCGCGGCGCTGCGGGCATCTCCGTCGGTGAGGATTTCCTCGTGCTGCTCGTGGTAAGCGTCGAGTGCTTTTTGCCAGCGGATCTCGCTCATGCCCCAGTCGTCGTCGAGCTCGCCCAGGTCGCGAACGTGCTCGCGGGCGGCAAGGGTCACGCGGCGGAAGAGCGCGTTGCGCACCAATAGCGTGCAGCCGCGACGGTCCGCCACGACCTCGTCGATGCCCTGCGGCGGCGCAGCATCGAGGGCTGTCGGGTTGCCGGCGTTCTCCCACTCATCCACCAGGCTCGAGTCCACCGAGCGCACCACAAAGCCCAGCCACGAGATAATGTCGCGCAGGCGCTCGTCGCGCTTCTCGATGGGCACGGTGCGGTCGAGTGAACGGTAGGCCTCTGCCAGGTAACGCAGCAAAATGCCCTCGGAGCGGGCGATGCCGAGCTTTTGGATATAGCCCTTAAAATCGCTCGCGCTTTCCAGCATATCGCGCAGGACGCTCTTGGGAGAGAGCTGGTAGTCGTTGGCCCAGGGTACTTCCTGGCAGTACTTGTCGAAGGCGGCATCGAGCAAGTCCTCGAGCGGCTTTTCGTAGGTGACATCCTGGATGCGCTCCAGGCGTTCCTCATAATCGACGCCGTCAGCCTTCATTTCGGCCATCGCGCGGTCGCGCGCGGCGCGCTCCTGTGCGCGCAATACCTGCTTGGGATCCTCGAGCGTTGCCTCGACCATTGAGATCAGATCCATGGTATAGGTCTCGCTCTCGGGGTCGAGCAGCTCCAACGCGGCAAGCAAGAACGGCGAGAGCGGCTGATCGAGTGCGAAGTCCTCGGGCAGATCGACCGTCAGCGCGTAGTCGATGTCCGGCGCGGCGTCAGCCGGAGCGTCGGGCGCGGGCGGCACCTCGGTGCGAACGACGACGCCGGAATCGATGAGTGTGGCGAAGATTTCGTCGGCGCGAACCTCGAGCTTGGCCTTTTCCTCGGGAGTCTGCAGGCTCGTTTCGATGAGGTCGTGTACGCGGGCTCGGGCATCGCCGCCCTGCTCGACCACGCTAATCACCATGGAGTGTGTGATGCGAAGGCGCGGCTTGAGCGTCTCGGGCTGCGTCTCGATCAGGCGCTCAAAGGTCTGCTTGTTCCAGGTGACAAAGCCCTCGGGGGCCTTTTTCTTTTTAATCTTGCGGAGCTTCTTGGGGTCGTCGCCCGCCTTGGCCATGAGCTTAGCGTTCTCGATCTCGTGCTCCGGGGCCTCGGCGATGACCATGCCCTCGGTATCGAAGCCCGAACGGCCGGCGCGACCAGCGATCTGATGGAACTCACGGGCGCGCAGGCGACGCATCTTGTAGCCGTCGAACTTGGTGAGCGCGGTGAGCACCACGGTGTGGATGGGCACGTTGATGCCGACGCCGAGCGTATCGGTACCGCAGATGACGGGCAGCAGGCCCTGCTGCGCCAAGCGCTCGACCAGCAGGCGATAGCGCGGCAACATGCCAGCATGGTGCACGCCGACGCCGCATCCAAGCAGGCGTTTGAGAATCTTACCAAAGGCCGTCGAGAAGCTCGTGCCCTTGGCCGCCTCTTTGATGGCCTCGCGCTGCTCCTTGCTGGCGATGCCAAAATTGGCGAGCGACTGTGCCGTCGCAAGGGCGGCATCCTGGCTAAAGTGCACGATATAGAGCGGGGCCTCGCCGCGGCGCATAGCGAGCTCGACGGTGCCCTCGAGGGAGGTCGTCACATAGTCGTAGTTCAGCGGAACAGGACGCGGGGCGTCGACAACCAAGTCGCAAGCAGCGCCGGTGTGTTCCTCGAGCGAGGCGGCGATCGCGGTGACATCGCCGAGCGTGGCGCTCATGAGCATAAACTGCGTGTGGGGCAGGGTGAGCAGCGGCACCTGCCATGCCCAGCCGCGGTCGGGGTCGGCAAAGTAGTGGAACTCGTCCATGGCCACGCAGCCCACGTCGGCGCCCTCGCCCTCGCGCAGTGCATCGTTGGCAAGGATTTCGGCCGTGCAGCAGATGACGGGCGCCTTAGTGTTGATGTGCGTATCGCCGGTGATCATGCCAACGTTATCGCGGCCGAGTACCTGTACCAGATCGAAGAACTTTTCGCTGACCAGGGCCTTGATGGGGGCCGTGTAATAGCAGCGCTTGCCCTGCGCCATGCCCATAAAGAGCATGCCCAGCGCGACGAGCGATTTACCCGATCCGGTCGGTGTGCCCAAAATGACGTGATCGCCGGCGGCCAGGTCCATGAGGGCCTCTTCTTGGTGACCCCACAGCTCGATGCCGCGGCTGCTCGTCCATTCAAAGAAGCGTTCGAAGGCCTGATCGGGCGTGAGCCACGGTTCGGGCTCACTGCCGTCCTCGGGCTCCCACCAGGTGGGGGAGAGCGCGCCGAGCGAGCCGAACTCGGCTTCGGTTCCCGTGCCGCCCGAGAATGAGCTGGCGGCCCCGGCGCCGGAGACGGTACTGGCGGCGGTATCTGTCGTGGTCTGTGTCATGTGTTTGCTTTCTCTCGCGATTGTCCGCCAACTATTATGGCGTAGCAGCGGCGTGGGGTGCCAGCGCGCGAGAAAATGCAGGAAATGGGCGTTCTGCCCAGCCGTTTGGTGCAGTCGCCAGCTAAGTGAGTAGACTTTTTTCAATGTCGCGAGCACATGGCTTTTGCGCAAGGGTTCTACCTGCGGTTTTAGTTTTCGTTATGCGGGTTGTGCTTGGCTATTGCAAAAAAGTCTACTCACTTAGGTTTGAGGGTCGTTCGCTGGCGCCTATTTTCACTTGTTTGCCGACGCCGCGACCATCAGAAGCCCCTAGGACCCCTGCGGCAGGCGTTTTTTGCCTTTGCGAGCACGGTTTCTAAAGTTCTCGACGGCTTCTTCCATGCCCAGGGGTACATAGGTGAGCTCATCGAGGTTTTCGGGCAGGTAGCAGGTAAGGCTTTGCTCCTGCGCGCGGCCCGCCGCGAGCTGCTCTTCGATGGGTTCCGCGCCGGGCGTAGCGCAAATGCCATAGACGGCGGCACCCATCTCGCGCGTGCGGCGCTCGTACTCGGTCTCGGGATGCTCGGGATGGTCGCGGCGGACGTCGTCGCTTACCCAAAGCGTATCGTAGCCGGCCGCGGCAAACTGTCCCAGGGCGTAATCGCGCAACGGCTTGCTATCGGTGCGCAGTGTGACGGTAGCGCCGGCTGCAAAGAGCGGGCGGTAGAGCATCAGATGGTCGACATGGACGAGTCGTTTTTTAGCGTACTTGGCCTTGGGCTGCGGCGTGGGAAAGTTAATGGTGATGGCATCGAGCTCGCCTGCGGCAAACAGCCGTGGCAGCGATGCGGTGCCTCGGGGCAGGACGAGTGCGTTGGATAGCCCCTGTTCGCAGATTTTCTGCGCGGCATAGGCGATGCAGATGGGCTCCTGGTCCATGCCGATAAAGAGGGCATCGGGCTCGCGGTGGGCGCGCTCTACAAGGTACGTTCCCTTGCCACAGCCAAGATCCAGGTGAAGGTGCTCGAAGGGCTTGCTGCCTGCGGGCGCACAGGCCTTGCGCCAATCTCCGGCATAAGCCTCGGGGTTTGTCTCAATCGCATCGGCGTAGCGTTCCAGGCGCTCCTCGAGCACAAAGTTCTTAGGCGTGCGAACGTGGACGGCTCCCATGAGGCTCCTTGGTCATAAGTATGGAACGCATAGCTGCACGTTCCGTCAATGGATTGAAAAAGGGCGGGCATAGTTTGCCCGGAAGATGCGGTGCGGCTCGGCGGCGAGTCGTCGATGCCTACAGGCGCTTGAGAATCACATAGCGGTTGAGCTCGCCGCTACGACCGTCGGCATGGAAGCGCTCAAGCTCACGCACGGGGACCTCGCCGCTCTTGTAGAACGTACGGACGCCGCGCACCAGGTCGGTGATCTGCTGATCGTCAAAGTGATGGCAATAGCGGTAGGCGTGGCGGTCGTTTTGCCAGCCAATGAGGTGGTCGCCGGCTTCAAACTGCGCGGAATCGTAACCCTCAAACGGCGGGGTGAGCTCGGCACGGGCTTCGGCTCGAACGGCCTTGCGCGCCATGCGCTCATCGTTCATAAACTCCCAAAAGCTGATGGCGATGATGCCGCCCGGGCGCGTCTGCCGCACCAGGGCGTCGAGCACGCGTACGCGGTACTCGCACGACGGCACGTGGTGCATAAAGCCAAAGCAGACCGAGATGTCGGCGAGCGGGGCGTCGAAAAGCACGTCGGGTGTTTCGGCGGGGTTGAGCTTCATGAGGGCGTCGAGCACGTCGAGTTCCTGGAAGTGCAGGTTGGGAATGCGAAGCGCGTGGCCATGTGCATCGATGGCCAGGTCTTGGCACGAGTCGACGCCATAGAACTCAAACGGGCAGCTGGCATCTGCCGAGGGGTTTGCGCCGTCGACACCCTTGGCGGCAAGTGCGCCGCCGGCTGCAAAGTTCTCGAATCGCATATTGCCGCAGGCGAGATCGAAGACGCGGACGGGATGCTCGATCGTGGCGACGTCGAGCTGCCCGAGCGCGATGTCCATGGTGCGTACCCAGCCGGGCCACGGGGCCTGGCGCGTATCGGAGAAGGAGGCGGAGTGCTCGCGATAGAACGTGTTGTTGAGCTGGATGAGCGATGAGGCGAAATCGCGGTTCACGGCGCGGGACTCCCTCCGTTGGCGGTGCGGAATAAACAGTACGACCATACTACCGTTAACGCCGCAACGGGGACAACCAAGCTACGGGTCATTGCTTTGTTTGGACACATTTCCGCAGCTCATATGTGCCCGCAACCGCCGGTTGTCAAAAATCTCACTAGAATAGGTGGCATGCTCTTGGCGGTGGCGGATAGATTTTTAACTGTGCAAGGCGCCTTAAGAACAAAAACGGTCCGGCGGCACGGCTGGCATCACATAGGAGGAACCATGAATGTAGAAACTGCGCAGCGGCTCGCCGACCTTCGTCGCAGCAAGGGTTTTAGCCAAGAAGGGCTGGCGCGAAAGCTGGGGCTGTCGCGCCAGGCAGTCAGTAAATGGGAGCGCGCGGAGAGCTCGCCCGATACCGAGAACCTGATCTCGCTCGCCAAACTCTATGGCGTGAGCCTGGACGAGCTGCTCAATCCGAGCGACGAGATCGAGGACGATATCGAGTTTGAGAACGAGGACCGCGCCCGTCAGCGCGAGGCCGAGGCGGCAGAGCGTGCTCGCACCCATGAGGCGGCGGCACGCGCCACGGAGGCAGCTACGCAGGCAAGTGATGCCGCAGCCAAGGCGGCGCAGGCGGCAAGCTGGAGTGCGCAGGCCGCCAATGCCGCTACGGCGCAGGCGACGAGTGGCACCGCGGTTGGCTCGACTCCGGTGAAGGGCCCGTTCCAGTCGTTCCCGTATTGGGCCGTGTGCTGGCTGCTGTTCTTTTTGCTGATGTTCCTGTTTGGTGCCGGCCCCTTTGCCGCGCTGATCTTCTTTACGATTCCCATCTATCACTGGGTGGCGCGTGCGCTCGATGGTGATTGGGCGCGCGGGGATATTCAGGTTGGTCCGGCGTCGGTGGCGATCAAGGCCCAGGGGAAGGATGCTTCTGCGGAACCCGATGCTGACGTGGCTACCACGACCACCGCTGAGCCATGTGCCAAAGAGGGTGACGAATGATGAAGCTTTCGCATGAATCCAAGGTACGCCTGGGTGTTGGCATCGGAGCGTTTGTGCTCATTGTTGGGCTTGTCTTTGGCGTTTCGCGGACATTGATTCATTTTGATGGCCCGTGGGATCTCGACGATGTTGTATCCGGCTTGTCTGGTATGGACGATGCGCTTGACGAGGACGATCTTTTGGATAGCGGTAACTATTCCGCTCGGCCTCAACAGCTTTCGAGCGAAACGTTTGATGCCGACGCGTTCACATCGCTTGATTTGGACGTGACGTCGGGCACGGTCGAGGTCAAACACGTCTCCGGCGGGCCAGTGCGCGTAATTGAAAGCGGTCGCGTGGCAACGGGGACCGTTGCCTTCGATGCGGCAACCCAGAACCTGGCCGAAATCAAGGGTTCTACGCTCAAGATTCGCCAGTTCGATTGCGATGACGAGCGCGCCATTGACCGCACGGTTACCGTCGAACTGCCGCGCGATGTTGCCGATAACATGGTGGGCATCACAGCGAATGTGGGATCGGGTGATCTGACGGTCGCGGGCATTGCGTGTCATGACCTCAACCTGACTTTGGACTCGGGAGACGTCGAGTTTACGGGTACCGTGACCGATACCCTGAATGCCGAGGTCGGTTCGGGCGATGTGACGTTCGAGCTCTACCAGGCCCCCGCGAAGTCGATGGACGTGAGCGTGGGCTCGGGCGATGTGGAGATGACGGTTCCGAACTCGACGGGCTTTAAGGCGAGCCTCACCTTGGGCAGCGGCGACTTCGAGAGCGATTTCCTTCCGCTTGGCTACGACGGCGAGACCGTTTTGAATCTTGAATTCGATAACGGCGATAAGTCTGCCACGTATCGTTTTGAGGTCGGTTCGGGCGACATGTCGTTTGATTCGGAGTAGTGAGGCAGACGAAAGCCTAGGCGAAGATATAGACGCGCTGTTTGGTGAAGGCGTCGAAGCCGAGATTGGCTTCGGCGCCTTTGCCTTTACAATGGGGGCATGGAACAGATTATCTTGAACATACTCGAGGCTCTGCGTCGCGGCGAGACCGTGGACGACAAAGCGCTCGTCAAACTGATACATGCCGAGGCACGCCGTGAGGGTGCCGACAAGCGCGATCTGGCCAAGCGTCGCCTGCTGCCGTTTTACCAGCGGGTGAAGCGCGAGGAGCCGGCTCGTTGGACGGTATGGAATGTCGACGCCGAGCTAGAGCGTCAACTGCTGCAGGTGCTACGCATGAAGCCTCGTCGCACGGCTTCGGGCGTAGCGACCATTACCGTCATCACCAAGCCGTGGCCGTGCTCGGGCGATTGCCTGTTTTGCCCCAACGACCTGCGCATGCCCAAAAGCTATCTGCACGCCGAGCCGGCGTGCGCCCGTGCAGAGCAAAACTGCTTCGATCCATATCTGCAGGTGAGCGCCCGTTTGACGGCGCTTTCGCAGATGGGGCATGCGACCGATAAGATAGAGCTCATCGTGCTCGGTGGCACCTGGAGCGACTATCCGGAAGGGTATCAGACGTGGTTTATGTCGGAGCTTTTCCGTGCGCTCAATGACGATGCCGTCGCCGGCGTGGCGGCAAACCCCATGTTGGCGCGTCCGGGCATCAGTCGTGCCGAGGCGGGGCGCCTGCTCGATGACGCTCCCGCCGATGCCCTGCCGCCGGTGGTAGCGGAGCGTCGCGAGCGCTATCGGGCAGCCGGCATTGCGACAGACGAGGTCGAGCTTGCTGCCGGCGTTGCCGACGACCAGGGGCGTGTGGATGCTGCCGTGGGCGGCTACAACCGTGCGGTGCGTCGTCTGTACGGCCCCGGTACGCCGTGGGGCGAAGTCGCCGAGTGGCAGACGGCAACGATGGAGGAGCTTGAACGTCAACAGCGCATCAACGAGACGGCGAAGCATCGCGTGGTGGGACTCGTTATCGAGACGCGCCCCGATGCCGTAACGCCGAAGGCCCTCACGCTTATCCGCCGCCTGGGCTGCACCAAGATCCAGATGGGCATCCAGAGCCTCGACCAGCACCTGCTCGATATCAACGAGCGGCGCATTTCGGTGGCGCAGATCGAGCGGGCGTTTTCGCTTGCGCGCCTGTTTGGCTTTAAGATTCACGCGCATTTTATGCTCAACTTGCTGGGCGCCACGCCCGAAGGGGACAAGCGCGACTACGAGCGCTTTGTGACCGAGGGGGCCTTTATGCCCGACGAGGTCAAAGTCTATCCGTGTGCACTCATCGAGGGCTCGCGTCTGGTGGGCTGCTATGAGCGTGGCAAGTGGCGTCCCTATACCGAGGAGGAGCTGCTCGATGTACTGGCCGATGACATCGTGGTGACGCCGGCGTTCTGCCGCATCAGTCGCATGATCCGCGACTTTAGCTCCGATGACATCATGGTGGGCAACAAGAAGCCCAACCTGCGTCAGCTCGTCGAGAATCGCTTGGCGGCTCGTGGAGAAGGCACAGTGGTGCGCGAGATTCGCTATCGCGAGATCAGTACCGCGGGTGCCGACTTGGATGAGCTTTCTCTTGATGAGGAAGTGGCGTACGAGACGCCGGTGACTCACGAGCGCTTTTTGCAGTGGGTGACGCCGCGGGGCAAGATCGCGGGCTTTTTGCGGTTGTCGCTGCCCGACCATTCGTTTGTTGCCGCACATGCGGACGAGTTGCCGACGACGCCGGACGAGGCGATGATTCGCGAGGTGCACGTGTATGGCATGGCGGCGCGCGTGGGCGATCAGGGCCAGGCGGCGCAACATCACGGGTTGGGGCGTTTGCTCGTAGAGCGTGCGTGCGAGATTGCCCGGGATGCGGGTTATGCGCGTATCAACGTGATTAGCGCGATTGGCACGCGCGAGTACTATCGCCATCTTGGATTTTATGACCATGGCCTTTATCTGCAAAAGGAGCTCTAGATGAACAAGCCGAGTGTTTCTGCCGGCGTCGTTGCCGGCGTTGCTCTGGGAGCCGCGGCGCTTGGTGCGGCCGCCGTCGCTGTTCGTGCTGCCTGTCTGCAGGTTGCGCGAACCCGCAATGGCTTGGCGCGTGTGAAACGCGTGCACGACGAGGGCGGCGACGAAGTCCGCGTATTGGTGCAAGGCGGCGTCTACCAAAGCGCGAGTTACGTTGGTGAGCGCTGGGCGGAGCCCGTCTTTGCGTACTATCGCGCGTTTAACGACGTGTTTGAGGCCGAGGATGCGATGCGCGACGCTTATGGTCACGGTATCGACCGCATTCTTATGCTGGGCGGCGGCGGGTTTGCCTATCCTAAATTCGCCCTGATGTCGCACGAGGGCTTGCGCATGGACGTCATCGAGTATGACGGAGAGATTACGCGCCTGGCGCGCCGCTGGTTCTACCTAGACGAGCTGGAGCGCGCGGCGGGCGATCGCCTGCGGGTGATAACCGCTGAGGCTCGCTCGTATCTGGGTGTGACGAGCGTGGGCCATCGTCGCTATGACGCGGTCGTGAGCGATTGCTTTGGCGGTGCCGAGCCCGTACGCGAGTTGGCGACGGTTGAGGCGTTGCGTTTAGTGCGGGGCAGCCTAAATGTTGGTGGCGTCTACGTCGCCAATATCGTGAGCGCAAACGAGGGGAGCGACGTGACGTTCCTGCGCGACTGCGCTGCCACGGCACTCGAGGTATTCGCCCATGCCTGGGTGGTCCCATGTGGCGATGCGAAGTTCGGCGGCGAGGAAAACTACCTGCTCATCGCCAGCGACGGCGACTATGTCTTTGCCGAAGCTGTGCCCTTCGACACCGACTTCCTCGGCACTGCTCTCCACGACTAGCACGTCTCCCTGCGACCAGTCTGTTTGTGGTGGGGCTCTTTTAGCTACTTCTTGGTCATGCCCAAAGTAGCTCAACAAGCCCCGTCCCAAAAAAGACTGGTCTTAGGCGTGGTCGCGCCAGCCGAGAACGCGCTGCTTCATGTCTTCGATGTCGAGCACGCCTTCGGCAAAGCCCTTGCGCACGAGCTCTTCGGGAACGAACTCATCGTAACGATCAAAGTAAGGCACCTCGCCGGGATAGACGAGCTCGATGGGGTCGAAGTCCTTTTCGGCCTCGGCTGCGAGCACCTCAAAGAACGTCTCCTCGTCGGCCTTCATCTTAAACTGCATAAAGTATGGACGCGACGGATCGAGCCCGCGAAGGCCCAGCTCCGCGGCACACTTAATCTTGAGCATACGTTCGAGCGCCAGAAAGGCGTAGCTGCCCAACCAGGGGAAGAGCACCCAGGTGTCGCCACCCAGGTTGATGAGCGGTTTGGTCCCCGCACCCGAAATCTCGGCGGTATGACGAGCCTGTGCAAGGCGTGCCCGTGCGTTGCCCATGAGGTACGGATATGCCGCGTGCTCGTTGAGCGCCTTGCGCATGCGCTCGAGTACATGCGTGTTAATGTCGCCGGGGCAGTCGCCAAAGTATGCCGGCACACGACCTTTGACTTGCGTGGCAAAGACGGTGTGTCGCTTCCAGTCCACTTCCTCGACTATCCAGCAGTGCCCGGCTATGGCGATGCGCTCACCGGGCGGTGGCGGATTGACGATCGTGCCCAACTCGGCCGACTCGCTGCGAACGGTGAACTCCTCGTTTTCCTGGAACACAGCGTAGAACTTAAAGTTGTTAATGATGCGCTCGCCCGCGAGACCCACGATGAGCTCACCGCCCTCGGTGACCTGGATGTGGTCGATCTTGATGAGGTGGCGCAGCAGTACGCGATAGTCATCGGCCGAGACGCGGTGGAAATAGCTGAGCGTGAGCACGCGCTGAGCAAGCTCGGCCGGCGTGAGCTCGCCGGTGCTGGCGAGCGTCGACATGGTCTGGTGGTAGAGCAGGCTGTAGGGGAGTCGATCGAGCTCGGGCGGCTCGACCCACTTTTCCTCGCGATAGAGTTGTACGAGTGCGATGCCCTGCAGGAGCTTCCAGGGTATCGTTTCGGGCATCATCGTGCGCGGCTCGGGTTCTTCCTCGCGCATGACAAACCACATCTCGGGCGGAAGGTCGCGACGGCCTGTGCGCCCCATGCGCTGCAAAAAGGAGCTGACGGTAAACGGCGCGTCAATCTGGAACGCGCGCTCCAGGCGACCGATATCAATGCCGAGCTCCAGCGTGGAGGTGGTGACGGTCGTCTGCGCCTGCTCTTCGTCGCGCATGAGCTCCTCGGCCGTCTCGCGCAGCGATGCCGAAAGGTTGCCGTGATGGATTAGAAAGCGGTCTGGCTCGTGCCGGCTCTCGCAGTAGCTGCGCAACATGGAGCACACGGCCTCTGCCTCCTCGCGCGAGTTGGCAAAGACCAGGCACTTGCGGCCGCGGGTATGCTCAAAGATGTAGCCCATGCCGGGGTCGGCGTTGTCGGGTGCGGTGTCGGTGGGGTTGAGCAGTGCCTGTTCGGTTGCCTGCGGGATGTCGACTTCGCCCTCGGGGGCTGAGGAAGTGCGACGGTCCTTGGGGGCAGCCTTGCCCCGTGCCCGCTCACGACGTTGACGGCGCTCCTCTTGTGTGAGCTGCCCGCTGTGACGCATGTCTTGGGCGCCGGCGGGCAGTGCCGTGGGCGCCACCGCCTCGATGCGCTCGCATGCGAGCACTTCGGCTTCCTGCGGACCTGTACTCGCGAATCCTCGCTGCTGCGCCTGGGGACCCGAGTTGTAGAAGTGCTCCATGGAGATGCGCCACACGCGGCGCGGCTCCTCAAAACGTGGGATGACGCAGTTGCGTCCCGTCCCCTGCGACAGGAAGGCGCCCGTGCGCTCGGGGTCGCCGATGGTTGCCGACAGACCGATGCGGCGGGGCTGCACGCCTGCCATGCGCGAGAGCCGCTCGATAAGGCAGAGCGTCTGCCCGCCGCGGTCGCCGCGCATGAGCGAATGGACTTCGTCGATAACCACATAGCGCAGGTCGCAGAACATACGAGGGATCGCCATGTGCTTATGGATCAGGAGCGCCTCGAGTGACTCGGGCGTAATCTGCAAGATGCCGCTCGGTTTTTTGATGAGCTTAGCCTTGTGCGACTGCGAGACATCGCCATGCCAGTGCCAGACAGGGATATCGGCTTCTTCGCACAGATCGTTGAGGCGGACGAATTGGTCATTGATGAGCGCCTTGAGGGGGCCAATGTAGAGGGCGCCCACGCTTGCGGGCGGGTTCTCCCAAAACTCGGTCAGGATGGGAAAGAAGGCTGCCTCGGTTTTGCCAGATGCCGTGGAGGCCGTCAGGAGCACATTGTCTTGCGTGTTGAAGATGGCATCTGCCGCCGCAACCTGGATGGAGCGCAGGCTCTCCCAATCGTGGGAGTAGATGAAGTCTTGGATAAACGGGGCGTAGCGGTCAAAGGCGTTCACGAGGCCTCCTTTCAAAAGCGAATCTCTCAACGCGGCGGGCAGTGGCTTGCTGCATTACCGCTTCAACGTTTGCCCAGATAAAACCTGCCAAAATAAACCTATCCCTTTTTGGCAGGTTAGATGGTGAATTCGGCGAAGTTACGGTCACCGCCTGCGGTGCCGGTGTCGCCTGTTGCTGCTGCCGGCGCCAGCGCGTCGCCGCCGACGCTTTGCAGCAGCTCGGCTACGTTGGCGTCGGGGTTCTGGCATAGGATGTCGAGCAGCTCGATAAAGTCGCGAATGACTTCACGCGGCGTCAGATGTGTGTCGGCTCCCACACGACCGAACTCGATCTTGAGGAAGTCCACCAAGTCGTTCTCGGTAAGCGTGGGCGTCCAGCCAAAGTAGCCGGCGTGAATTTGCATGAGTTTTTCGATCAGCACCAGCAGCTCCTCGTAGGTGAGTGGCTGCAGACGGATGATGGGCGCGAGCATGTCCTTAAGGTCCTCGCGTGCAAAGCGGCCTTGAGCGAGTCGGCTGCGCAGGGCCTCGTAGGAGAACACGCCGCGGCGGCGGTCTTCGATGGAGGTTGGCGTGCCGCCCATGATCATGCCCAGGTACTGCGCCTTGCCCTGGAGTGTGTCGTTGTACATGGTCAGGATCTTCTCGTAGTTGTACTGGCGCGTGATGGCGTTGGGAATCTTATACAGATTCACGAGCTCGTCGATGAGCACCAACATACCCTTGTAGCCGCTGCAGACCAAAAAGCGTGCAATGAGCTTAACGTAGTCGTACCAGTCGTCATCGCTGATGATGGTCGAGGAGCCCAGCTCAGCGCGTGCCTCACTCTTGGTGCGGTATTCGCCGCGAATCCATTTGGTCACGCGGCTCATAGCTTCTTCGTCGCCCTCGGATACGGCCGCGCGGTAGCGGTGGAGCATGCGGGTGAAGTCGAAGCCGTGGACCATTTCCTCGAGCGGGGCCAGTTGGGCATTGACGGCAGACTCGTCGGCGTCGGCACAGGAGGCGACCCAGCGATCGAGGATTAGGTTGAGCGCACCGCCCTCGGGGCGCGTTTTAGTCGATATGTTACGGATGAGCTCACGGTAGGTGGCAAGGCCCTGTCCCTGGCCGCCCTGCAGGCGGCGCTCAGGGGATAGGTCGGCATCGGCGACGACGAATCCCTCGCCCATGGCGTGCGTGCGGATGGTCTGGAGCAAAAAGCTCTTGCCGGCTCCGTAGCGACCGACCAGAAAGCGGAAGCTTGCGCCACCGTCGGCAATGAGACTCAGATCGGTGAGCAGGGCGCGGATCTCGACCTCGCGCCCTACGGTGATGTAAGGAAGGCCGATGCGCGGGACCACGCCGCCCTTGAGCGAGTTGAGAATGACGGCAGCGACGCGCTTGGGCACGCGGGGTGCTGCGGATGCGGTATCACTCATGGTCTAGGTATCCTCTCACGTCTGCTTCGTAGTCCTCAATAATCTGCGGCCCTGCCGCGCTAAATTCAATTACGGTGTCGCCCACCAGGTCAAAGAGCGCCTCGTTGATGGTATCGACGAGCATGTCCTCGCTCTGCCCCGATTGCACTACCGCCGATTCCGCCTGTACTGCGTTGTGCTCGAGCAGTGCGCTGAGATAGGCGTTTGCGGCAGGCGCGAGTTCGTTTGTGGCGTCAGCGGGCGCAGCAGCTGCGAACGCGGGCGTCGGCGCAAGAAGCGGTGCCACGACACCAAACTGTTCGGTGGATATGCTCGGCTCGTCGGTCAAGTCCTGCCGAATGGGTGCCGCGACCGCCTCGACCGTCGAGTCGGCTACGGGCTCGGCTTCCGGTTGCCCTGAGCCCGCTGCCTCGGCTTCTGCGGATGCGTCGTCCTCGCGCTCTTCGTCGATCAAAAGCGCTTCGCGCGTTTGCGCAGCGGCGCTCCGAATGTGCCCCAGCTGACTCAGATCGATATCGATCTTGACGGGCTGGTGTGCGGCGTCCCACGAAAGCCATGCCACAATCTCGTCATCGATAATCTTGGCCAGATATTTGGGGACCTTTTCTTCCTTAAGGGGATGGGCGGGGTCCAGCGCCAGGCGCAGGCGTTGGTCGCAGGCGCGCATCATTTCACCGAGCTTGCTGCTCTTTTGCCTACTACCGTGGATACGCATGCATTCCCAAAAGCCGTTTTGGCAACGGTAGATATGGATAGGATCCAGGCGGTATTCGCAGTCCTCGTGGCGCTCGGGCGCAAAGAATACGGCCGAGGCAAACATGGTGTAGGGCATGGCCGTCTCCTCCCCAAATAAACTCACCACGATGCCGGTCTTTCGGTGCGTGTCATAGTAGCGCGCCATACGGACATACACGGCGCATGCCACGTGGCGCAGATCGCGGTGGTGGCTGCGGTCGAGCCGCGAGTTACTTAGGTTGTACGTGGAGAGTGCGTCGATGGCAGCCATGAGTCGCTCCTCGCGCACCTCATCGGGCGGAAGGGGGAGCGTGGGCTCGGAGGTTTTGCGACGCTTAGGGGTCTGGCCGGACGGTGCCGGTGCTGGGACAAGGTCTCGTGCCGCGCGTCGCAGCTCGATAAGGGCGTTATCGAACATGACGGTTTTAGAGTCACGAAGCAGCTTGGGGTCGAGCCCGTGGAATACGGCGTAATCCTGCAGCCACACGCGTGCAAATCGGTCGATGCCGGGCTCGAAGGCGCGATAGACATCCCAAAAAGCCTTGATCTTGTTAAAACCATCGAGCGGGTCATCTACGCCAATGCTGCAAATCAGCTCATAGAGATACAGAAAGGCAAAGGACGTAGACGTTTCCTCGACGGTTCCGCGGCGCACTTGGGCACGCCAGGTAAAGTAGCCGCGCAACTGCCGGTCGCTCATGGCGTTGTAGGTGGGAAAGTACGACTTAAAGGTGCCGTTGTAGGGACAGTCGTCCTCAAAGTCGGCCATCAGCAAGCCTTGGCGGTAGAAAAGCTCGGCCTCCGATAGCCAGCGGCCCGCGCCGCCCTTGGGGTCATCCTGCCAGCGCGATATCTCGCGCATCTTGCGGTATTGGTCGGGGAGGAAATTCTGCATCTGTCGGCCGGTTTTGAGAATCGGCTCGTCTGCGTAGATTTCGTTTGAGAAGCGGGCGGACTGATGGGTCCGGGCCTCGGCCATAATGCGCTCGATGAGCATCTTGATGTCCTGGTCGGCCACCGCTTCTCCTCTCCTAACGCAGCTTCGGTGACCTCATATCATAGCACAGCATCAAACAGGTGTTCGAGATACTGCTGCGTAGATAGATTTAGAACAGGAGGGCGTAGATGACGGCGATGACGACGGAGGGGAGCATATTGGCCGTGCGGAAGGTCTGAGGACGGATGAGGTTGACGCCGACGCAGAAGATGAGCATGGAGCCTACGAGCGAAAGGCTGTCGAGGGCTGCCGTAGTCATGATGGGGGAGAGTGCGCCGGCAAACAGCGTGATCGTCCCCTGGAACACGGCGACGGGCAGGGCGGAGAAAATGCAGCCGCGGCCAAGCGACGCCGTCATGGTGCAGACGATGATGCAGTCCAGCGCGCCCTTGAGGGCAAGCGTGGACCAGTCGCCGAGCAGGCCGTCCTGGATCGATCCCACAATGGCCATAGCGCCGATACACACGGTGAGTGAAGTCGAGACAAAAGCGTTGGTGAACTCGTTATCGCCCTCGCTGCCGGTTTTACGCTTGAGCCATTCGCCAAGGTTCTCAATGGCGGCCTCCAAGTTGATGGCCTCGCCGATGAGCGAACCGAGCGCAAATGAGACGATGAGCATGGTGGTACCGGTGGTCGCTAGCGCCTTTCCATCGATGATGAGCATCTTTTGCATGGTGCCGCCCAGGCCGATAAACAGGACGCACAGCCCCGATGCTTTCATGAGCGTGTCTTGGATGCGCGGTGTAATGAAGCGACCGCCCGCTAATCCCAAAAGACCGCCCGCAACTAAAAGCACAACGTTGATGATTGTTCCCAAGCCCGGCATGAGCCCTCCTGTATTGATGCCAACGTGGCAATCGTAGCAGAACGAAATGCGAGGCACATCGCGACTCATCTAATACGTTATATAAGTGGTGTTAGGAATGATGCGCAGCATTTAAGCCTCAGGTGGTTGTCGGGACATAGGGATAGTATTCAAAGCGCAGTGTCATAAGCCGCTGCGGGAATTCAATAGCCGCGGCGATGATATTGGCATCGCGGGCACGATCAAACCCTTCGAGTTCGATCTGATACGAGACGTCTTGCATAATGTCCAGACGTCGCCAGGCTAGAAGTGTGTCGCCATCGAATTCCAGGGTCTTGCTTCCGTTTGCGGCAACGGCGTATAGACGCAGCTTGGCGGTGGTTGCAGGGTCGACAACTGTGACCTTTTTAATTTCGTTTCGAGTATTCTTGGCGCCCAACAAGGTGAGCAGTGTTGGGGCCACGACCTCGCCCGATGGCAAAAAGACGACTTCGATGGATTCAGGAAATGCGATGATAGCCGACTTGCGGACGGGCTGATTGGCGGCGGCAACTTCGATGTTCGCAGCGTCGATGACCTCTGTGTGGTCGAGCGCGGCAAGCACGCAGCAGTTACCTTCATCGATCTCTTGAGGATCAGCAAGCCCCAGGCTGTCCGCGAGCTCGGGATTGTTTGGATCGGCAGCGGGCTCATTCGGTGCTTCGAAAGAAGCTGGGACGCCGTTTGTCGGCGACGGCGTGTCGCCCGCACCTGCTTCTTTGACCGCGCTCTCCTCTTGTATGGTTGTGTTGATGGGTTCGTCGTTTGGGGGGAGCGTCTTGGCGTCAAGCGCGGAGGGGAGAATTCCGATGGCTCCGGATCCGTTCCACTCCATTTCGAGAAGCGCCGGGTCGGCAAGAATGCGTTGCCTGCTTTGCGCGTGGGCATCGATTTCAATAGGGCCTGCCTCTATCCCTCGTGTAAGACTGAGTGATCCGGCTGGCTTCTCGAAATGAGCGTTTGTGTCCTTGGCGCTGACGGCGTAGAACAGCAGGGACGCTTCTCCCGCCGCGATGGCATCGGTGCCGGCTTTGGTCAGCCGCAACGATGCCGTGAATGAGAGGGTGGGCTGCGCATCGTCTGCATTCGCGGCGGCGCAGCCCAGACATATACCGCCTCCTTTCTCGAAAAACGTACCGTCGAAGGCGACCTTCGCTCCGTTCGCCGAGTCATCGACCGAAGCGATGTCGATGCGCAGCTCTAAATTGCATGGATCGCCATCTGCATCGAGCACAACCGAGCGCCACGTGCAGACGGCGCACCCCGCCTGGGAGCCGTTTGCCTTGTTCGAACGCTTGATATCCACGACTATCGAGCCGTCCGTATTACGACGAAGGCATCCCGAGGTTGAGATCGCGGCCTGTGCGATCGAAAAACGCTTGCACGCAATGGCGCTCGACGGATTTGGTGCGGAACTTAGGGCTGCTGGTAAGGAGTCTGCCATGACGGGAGTCGCCCAAGCGGCGACAGGCGTTCCGGTTGCGAGCGCGCCACAGAGTGCGACGACGGGCAAAAGGTTCTTCGATGCCATGGGGTCTCCTTAGCTAATTTAGTGCGGCCTGTCCGTGTTTTGTTTCTGGCTACGTTTGATGTGCAGACCGAGGCCGGCGGTTCCCGCGCCTGCTGCTGTGGCGCCTGCTGCCAAGAGCCATCGTCTGTCGCCTGTCTGCGCCAACGGTTCTTCGCGGTCGCCGCGGTCGAGCTCCGAGAGGTCGACCGTCACTTGCGTGGCGGCCTGCGCCTGTTCTTGCTGGGCAAAGGCCATGGCTGGCCCAAACGCTAGGATGCTGACGGCGGCGGCCAGGGCGACGGCCTTATGCCGTGTGCGCACCGGGCTCGACCGTCCAGGTGATCGTTGCAACCTGATCACCTTCGCCGGTTACGCGGAAGATGTCGCGCGTGACGCGGGCGACGTTTCCGCTTGTCTTGAGCTTAATTTTGTCCGTGCCGCCGGCAATGCCCTGGTAGCCCATGTCGAAGGCTGCGTTCTTGGAAAGATCGAGGCCTGTCTTCTGCATTGCGGCGCTGGCGTTCTGGAGTGCGCCGTCGGGGCCGACCTTAAAGTCGATGGAGTTCTGTGCGGTTCCGGCCTTGGCGTCGGCAGCAATGGTCCAGGTGTTCATGGCGTCGATCTTCATGTTGGTGACATGGATGCCGTAGGCCGAATGATTGTCGATGGTGGTCGCGTCTTCTGAGGGGCCCTGAAGCGTGCCGTCGGCCTTGGCGACGAAGGGAATAACCGTCGGAACTTTGAACTCAACGTTGTCGATCTCGGTCCTGACCATTACTTTCGTGGTTCCAACGCGCCCGGCTGCCATAGCTGGCGTCGGGGCCGCGCCCATTGCGAGCGCGAGCGCGAGCCCTGCGCCCACGACGAGCGCTCTGGCTCCGTTCATGTTCCTGATGATGTCCATGGTTGTTCCTTTCTATTCGCCGCGGACCGTCCCCGCGATGATTGGACGAATGCTGGTGAATTACGTGCGGTGCCGCGTCGGCCGGAAAGCTAGTTCTCGGCTTGCTCAACCCGTACCTTGACACGTGTCGGATTGCCGTGGCTGTCGAGGGTCTTTGCATCGAGTGCCTGGATCTCGATGTACGCCTCGCCTTCTTTGATGTCGCCGGCGGGGCACGTTTCGATTGTCTTGCCGGTCTCGACCACACCGGATTCGTACATGGTCTCGTCGTTTTGGATGACGCGGAATCGCTGGGGAAATTTATTGTCTTGGACGTTTTGCACGTTGACGCGCAGCTTGCCGTCCTCCTGCAGCTGAGCGACCGGTGCGACCGAAATCGTCATCATGTTGTCGCGGACGATGGCGTCGAGCTCATCTTGGATTTCCTGACGCGTTTTGCCCTCGGCCGTCGTAACCGAAGCGCCCGTCTCGGGTACGGGCTGCGACTGCCAAGCGTATAGTCCTACGGCGACAAGGGCACAGACGATGGCCAAGCAGGCAACGATGAGCTTCCTGCGATGCCCCAGACCTGCAAAGTGGGGCGGCTTCTTCGCGCTCATGCGGCATCCTTGGCGGTATAGACGCGCGCAAAGGTGGACGGGTCCGCTCCAAAGAGCATGTGAAGCATCAGACGGCGCGAGTAGACGAGCTCGTCGAAGTCGGGAGGGAGCTCGATGTCGTGGATATGCGCGATGTGGTGGGCGAGCGCCGAGAACGACTCGGGGTCGCAGATCACATCGGTGGTAACGTGGTAGACCGTCGTATCGGGGAATGCCTCTTCGTCGAAAGGCAGGAGATGGGGATCGTCGTCGACTTCGATGGCGATGCCGTACTGGGGCCAGTAATATGCCATGGGAACCTCCCTGCTTCTGGGCCAAAACTTCTATCGGTTTTGGCTGTCGACGCCGACCTTATCAGCCGCTACTTGACCAATTTCTGACCAAATGCTTGACGGATTGGCGTCTCCGCAGGTAAAAGGCGGCAAAAAATACTCCAACTTTTTTCGAGCGACAATCGCGCGGTCGGCGACGGCGGGGCCATATGTGTCAAAAGCATCGTCTGCCGAGGAAATCAAGCCGCTCGCCGAATTGCACGAACGTAAAAAACGCCAATTATGGAGACGGTCTCGAACACGTCGACGAAACGATGCGGTAACATCTCCCTGCAAACACTGTAGTTAGCTAAAGGGGGAGTTCGCGTGTCTGCAACCATCAAACCCTTCACCGACGAGTTCGAAGAGTATGGCCGCGATGAATCTCGCGCATCGGGCGAGGCCTCGAGCATCTCGTTTCCGACAACGGAAAACGAGGTCCGTGCCATTTTGGAAAAGCTCCATGCCGAGCGTGTTCCGGTAACGGTTCAGGGCGCCCGAACCGGCCTTGCCGCCGGCGCCGTGCCCCACGGCGGGCATATCCTCAATACTTCCCGTATGAATCGCTATTTGGGCCTTCGCCGCGATGAACAAGGCCAATTTCTGCTGCGCGTGGAGCCGGGCGTTGTGCTCTCGGAGCTGCGCAAGCAGCTGAGCAAGAAGGTGCTGCCGACCGCTGGTTGGGACCAGGCATCGCTTGAGGCCTACGAGGAGTTCCAAGAGGCTCCCGAGCAGTTTTTTCCCACCGATCCCACCGAGGCGTCTGCCTGTCTGGGCGGCATGGCGGCATGTAACGCCTCCGGTGCCCGCAGCTACGCCTACGGCCCCATGCGCCCACATATCACGGGACTCCACGTCGTGCTGGCTGATGGCGATTTGCTTGAGCTTCGGCGCGGCGAGGCTTTTGCCCAGGGCCGCCACCTGTCGCTCGTGACGGCAGCGGGCCGTACACTCGAGCTCGATCTTCCCGGCTATACCATGCCCAAGACAAAAAATGCTTCGGGCTATTTCGTTGCTGACGATATGGATGCCATCGATCTGTTTATCGGTGCGTGTGGCACAATCGGTGTCATCACCGAACTCGAGATTGCCCTGCAGGTGGCACCCGCGGTCGTTTGGGGCGTGAGCTGCTTCTTCGACAGCGAAGACAAGGCCGTGTCCTTCACCGATTCTGTGCGTCCCGTCCTGTCCCATGCGGCTGCCATCGAGTACTTCGATGCTGGCGCCCTGGATATTCTACGTCGCCAGCGCGAGCAGTCGACGGCGTTTGCCTCGCTGCCTGCGCTCGACAAAGACGCCAAGGTCTGTGTCTACGTGGAGCTCGACTGCGACGACGAAGCCCAGGCGACTGAGGAGCTGTATCACTTGGGGTGGGTACTGGAGCTTGCGGGCGGCAGTGACGATGCGAC
Source organism: Collinsella sp. AM38-1BH (assembly GCF_003467545.1). NCBI lineage: Bacteria > Bacillati > Actinomycetota > Coriobacteriia > Coriobacteriales > Coriobacteriaceae > Collinsella > Collinsella sp. AM38-1BH. The sequence goes on from NZ_QSHC01000014.1 coordinate 41,435, forward strand.
ATGGGTCGCGCGCACCGAGGTCGATCGCGAGTGTCAGCGATTCTTCCGCCATGCGGTGCCCGAGAGCGTCAACATGCTCATCGACGAGCGCCGCCGCATGGATCCCACCATCACCAAACTGGGTTCGGACATGTCGGTGCCCAACGCGCACTTGGCCGATGTTATCGCCCTCTATCGCCGCACGCTGGCGGAAAGTGGGCTTGAATCTGCCGCCTGGGGGCATATCGGTAACAACCATCTGCATGTGAACATTCTGCCGCGCGATGCACAGGATTATCGCCGCGGCGCAGAACTCTTTGCCCAGTGGGCTTCCGAGGTCACGGCCATGGGCGGTGCCGTCTCCGCAGAACACGGCGTCGGCAAGATCAAGGCGGGCTTCTTGGAGACGATGTACGGTCACGAGGCCATGGTCGAGTCGGCGCGGCTCAAGCTCCAGCTCGATCCTGCCGGGCAGCTGGGTCGCGGTAACCTGTTTTCGGAGAAGCTCTTGGATGAGCTCGTCCAGAAAGGGGGCGCGTGAAGATGAGCGATTTCCATATGGTGGTGTGCGTCAAGGCCGTGCCGGGCAGCACCGAGGTCAAGATGGACCCCAAGACCAATACCATCGTGCGCGATGGCAAGCAGGCGGTCATTAATCCCTTTGATGCGAGCGCTTTGGAATGCGCGCTGGCGCTGAAGGACGACTTTATCGGCTTTGGCATGGATGTGCGCGTGACGGTGGTGTCGATGGGCATCCCCGCGACCGAGTCGCTGCTGCGCGACTGCATCGCTCGAGGCGCCGACGATGCGCTGCTGCTGACCGATCGCGCCTTTGCAGGTGCCGATACCCTGGCAACCACCTATGCCCTCAAGTGCGGCATCGAGGCGCTCGACGAGGACTTCGACCTGCTCATCTGCGGCAAGATGGCGGTGGATGGCGATACGGCCCAGATTGGTCCCGAGCTTGCCGGTGCCTTTGATATTCCCTGCGTGACCGACGTGAGCTGCGTGCAGAGCGCGGGCTTTACGACCTGTGGCTCGCTGGCGCTCGTTCACGGATGCGATGCCGGCGAGGAGACGGTGTACCTTGAGATGCCGTGCGCGATGACGACTGCCAAGGAGATTGGCCAGTTGCGTATGCCGAGTATTGCCGGTATTCGCGCGGCGGAGGAGGCGGACGTGCGCGTGGTCAGTGCCGCCGACGTGAACGCCGACCCCGCGCGTTGCGGTCTTGCCGGGTCGCCGACACAGGTCGTGCGCTCGTTTGTGCCCGACCGTGACCAAACGTGCGAGGCCGTTGAGGGGACGGCGTCCGAGCAGGCGGCAAAGCTTGCCAAGATTATCGAGGGGATGGCATAGATGAGCGGACTGATTATCGATAGCGAAGCCTGTATCGGCTGCGGTCGCTGCGTTCGCGCCTGTGCCTCGGGCGGCATCGTAGTGGAAGGCGAGCGACCCAGCCGATGCGCCCGCGTAACCGACGGCTGCATCCTATGCGGTGGGTGCGTCGACGCCTGCCCTGTCAACGCTATCTCGATCGAGCGTGACGAGGCCGCTGGTGCGGTGGACCTTGATGCATATCGAGACATTTGGGTATTCGCGCAGACCGACGAGCACGATACGGTGACTCCCGTTGCCTATGAGCTTATGGGCAAGGGCCGCGAGCTTGCCGATGCTCGCGACTGCCGTCTGGTGGCACTGATCGGTATGGGTCCCGAGGGTTCTCTCGGCGACCTGGAGCATCTGGTTTGCGCGGGCGCCGACGAAGTCCTGGCCTGTCGCGACGAGCGCCTGCGCCAAAACGATGCGGAGGTCTACGCCCGCTTGATCTGCGATTTGGTAGCCGAACGCAAACCCGAGGCCATCCTATACGGTGCGACCGCTTTTGGCCGCGAACTGGCACCCGGCGTTGCCGTGCGCTTGCAGACGGGCCTTACGGCTGACTGCACCGTACTTTCGATGGATACGGAGACGGGGCTGCTGCAACAGACGCGTCCGGCGTTTGGCGGCAACCTGATGGCCACCATCGTCTGCCCCAATCATCGTCCCCAGATGGCAACGGTTCGTCCCGGCATCTTTAAGGCGCCCGACTTTGACTACGACCGCTCCGGCACGATCACCCAGATATCGCTTGCGGATGATGCTAAGGCTCGTGTCGAGATCTCGATTCCCGCCGAGGAGTGGAGGCAGCAGGCCTCGATCGCCGATGCCGAGCGCTTGGTCGTGGTGGGCCGCGGCATTGGCTCCAAGAAGAATCTGCCCCTGATGCGAAGGCTCGCCGAGGCTCTGGGAGCCGAGCTTGGTTGCACGCGACCTGTCGTGGAGGCCGGCTGGTTGGAGTGTCGCCATCAGATTGGCCAGACCGGCGTATCGGTTTCGCCCAAGCTTCTCGTGAGTATCGGTGTTTCGGGCGCCATCCAGCATCTTGCCGGCATCGGTGGGGCAGAGTGCATTATCGCCATCAACGAGGACCCGGATGCCCCCATCTTTGGTGCTGCCCAGTACAAGGTTGTCGGCGATGCCGTCGAGGTCGTCGAGGAACTGCTGGCCCAGCTTGAGCGCTAGGCGCGCGCCAGCCAGTCGCGCATCTCGTCCTTAAGGCGGCTCCAAGTCGCCTGCGTGGCGGGGTCGGTAAAGGGCCGCGTAATGCCAAAGGGCGCGTCGAGCAGGCGGTAGATATCGCCCTGCTCGCGCGCCAGCGTGCGGCTCGCTGGATAGACGAGCTCAAACATAAAGCAGATGAGTCCCACCAGGTAGTCCGCCGGCTCGTTGCGCTCGTCGCGCGCGACGCACCGATGCTCGTCAAAGGCGGCAAGCGTCGGTACCGAGAAGCGACTGGCTAGAAACGCGTCCTCATCCACCTTGAGGATGGTATCGACGGTGCTGTCGGCGATGGTGCGCATAATGTCGATCTTGTCGCCATCGCGCACGATATCGCAGAAGCACCGTGTACGCTCGTCGAGTTGTGCCGGCAGGCGAAAGTCGCTGTGATAGGCGATGCTCGCTCGGATGAGCTCGTCATGCGCACCGGTTTCGATAAAGTCACGGATGTTTGTCGTGGCGGGTGCATCGGCGGGATTCTCGCCAAAGAGGACCTCGATGCCCAGCGCCGCATGGCTCATGCTCTCGGCGTCCTTAAAGGTGTCCCAGCGTCGCAGCTGCTCAAAGCGGCCCATATCGTGTAGCAGGCCGCAAAGCCATGCCAGGTCAATATCTTCTGACGACCAGCCCTGCTCGCGCGCTACGGCATCGCATGCCTCGGCCACGTGGTACGTATGCTCGATTTTGAGCGCGATGCGTGGGTTGGTGGCGTCGTAGGCATCGGTGTAGCTTTTGAAGGCCGCGCGCGCCCGGTCTCGATCGATAGCTGTCATAATGACTTCCTAAAAAGTTGTGTCTTTCGATCCGGTGGCAATTGTAGGTGAACTCGGTTGCTGTCGGATGATGATTCTGCCGTATCGCTACATGCGGCTCGGAGACCTTGTCAGGATGAGAAGCGTATGGTGTTCAAAATCGTTAGAACCGTCTGGCCGGTGATGCTTACCTATGTTGCAATAGGCGCGCCGTGCGGAATGATCATGGGGCAGACGGGAATGGAGCCCTGGATGGTCTTTGCCCTGAGCAGCACGTTTGTGACGGGCAGCGGCCAGTTTATGATCTGCAATCTTTGGCTGGCGGGCGTACCGGCACCTTCGATTATCGCGAGCGTTGCCGCCATCTCCTCGCGTTTTGCGCTTTACTCGGCATCGATCGCGCCGCATCTGACGGGTGCCTCGAAGCGTCAGACGCTGGCTGTTGCCGCGACACTTACCGAGGAGGCATATGGCATCTCGCTTGCCAAGTTGGTTGAAGGGGAGGATTGGGGCCCGCGCGAGTCCTTTGTGCTCAACGTGATCCTCATCGCAACATGGGGCGTTTCGTGTACGATGGGCGCCATCGTCGGCGCCGTTGTCGATGTTCCCACCGCCATTGCAGCCTTTGTCTGCACCTCGCTCTTTATCTGCCTGCTCTTTTCGCAGCGGCTGTCGCGCGGCAACGTTGTCGCGGCGGTTTCGGGCGCGGTGTCCGTCGCCGTATGCAAGTTCTTGGGCCTCGCGAATATTGCCGTGCCGGCAAGCGTCGTGGCCGGCATTGCCATTGCGTTGGCGTGCGATGCTGTATTTGACGGAAGAGGTGCCCGCGATGCCCGTTAACGAGTTCTTGGTTCTGTGGCTGTCGTCGTGGGCTGCTATCGCGTTCTTTCGCATTGCGCCGGCGTTCGCCTTGCGCGGGCGGACCCTGTCGCCCCGCATTACCGAGGCCCTGAGCTATATCCCGCCCGCTGCCTTTGCCGCGCTGGTCGCCAACGACTTGGTGAGTCCCGGCGCGTTCGACGCGGGACTCTGGCCTGCCCTGGTTCCCTGGATTGCGGCCGTCGGCGTCGTGGTCGTGGCGGTCAAGACAAAATCGATGCTGTGGTGCTGCGTCTCGGGCATCGTACTCTATATTGTCTTGAGCCTTATATAGGGGTGACGTCGCGGGCGCCGAATCTCGTTCCATCCCAACTTGTCGAATTTTTCACCGAGCTGGTCTATTTCTTCTGGTACCATGGTCAAACTTTACTGTAGCAAAGCATGACGTGGGCTTTTGTTCCGCGTCAGCGGAAATGGGGGTTTCATGGCACAGGAAGCGACCGCCAACGAGCAAAAGAAATTCAAGGTTCCGCGCATCCCGGGCGACATCATGATCTATCCGATGATCGTCGGTCTTTTGCTCAACACCTTCTGCCCGCAGGTTTTTGAGATCGGCGGCTTCTTTACGGCTGCCTGCCGCGGTGGCTCCAATACCATCGTCGCCGCGATCCTGCTGTTTGTGGGCGCCGGCATCAGCTTTAAGTCCACGCCGGGCGCCATCAAGACCGGCATCGTCGTGCTGATTCCTAAGCTTGTAGTGGCAGCCGCGCTGGGTCTGGGCGTCGCGTACTTCTTTAACGATAACTTTTTAGGCCTGAGCTCGGTTTCCATCATCGGCGGCATTACGTTTTGCAACATGGCGCTCTATACGGGCATCATGGGCGAGTTCGGCGATGAGTCCGAGCAGGGCGCCGTCGGTATCCTGTTCTTTACGGCCGGCCCCGCCGTCACGATGATCATCCTTGGTGTTTCGGGTCTCGCCAACATCCCCGTCGGCACCATCATCGGATCCATCCTGCCGCTTGTTATCGGCATGGTCCTGGGCAACTTGTTCCCGTTTATCAAGAACCTGCTGGTTCCCGGCGCCAATCCCGCGATCGCTGTTATCGGATTTCAGCTCGGTGCGTCCATGAGCCTTTCGAGCTTTATCACCGGCGGTATTTCCGGCATCTTGCTGGGCCTTGTCACGCTCTTTATCGTCGGCCCCATCACCTTTGCGTTCGAGCGCCTGTGCGGTGGTAACGGCAAGGCGGCCGTTGCCTGCTCCACTATCGCCGGCACGGCTATGACCACGCCGGTCGCCCTCGCCGAGGTCGCTCCGCGCTATGCCGAGCTTGCGCCCACCGCGTATGCGCAGATCGCCACTGCCGTCATCATCACGGCAATCATGGCCCCGATTCTGACCGGCTGGGTCGATAAGAAGTTCTGCCAGGGCAAGGAAGACCTGTCGCCTGCCGGTGTCGAGGCCATCGAAGAGGCCGTCGCGACCGACATCGATGGCGAGTAGCAATCGATACCCATCAATGATTCCGGCGTGCAATTCGCGCCGTCTGAGCGCCCGAACAGAAACTGTTTTGCAGTGATGTTCGGGCGCTTTGCTATGATTCCCTTTACCCCTGCGGAGTAAAGGGGTGTTTATTGCCCTGATTCGAATTGGGCGATTCTGACCATTCGGATATTGAAGGGATGGCGTCTAGTGGTTAAGGCACTCAAGATTGAGATATTCCTGCTATGCATGATTGTTCTTATCGGGCTTGCCGCGCGAAGTCGTCGCTCCTTGTTCTCGAGCACCCTGCAGCTATTGTTTAGCATGCTTGGCTACACCTCTGCCGCGTACATATTATTCGATATGATCTGGACGCTTTCGGATGGTGCGGACGGCACGTTGGGTATTGCTGCCAACTGGATTTCCAACGCGGTTTCGTTTTCGCTCTTTGCCATCGCGTGTCTCATTTGGTTTATCTATTCCGAGACGATGCAGGGCTCTCGCCTTGTGACCTCGCGCTATAGGGTGGTGCTTGTAACGTTGCCTACGGCTCTGGTGGTCGTGCTGGCTTTTACCAGTTACTGGACGCACGCCTTGTTCTATATCGATTCGCAGGGCGTGTATCGTCGCGGCTTTGCCTATATGATCCAGCCCATTGTCAGCTACTGTTACGTTATACATACGTCCCTGCATGCGTTTGTGCAATCTCGCAGGGTCGAGAGCCTGCAGACGAAGGCTATCTATCGAACCTTAGCATTTTTCGCCATTCCGGCCCTGGTGGGCGGTACCTTTCAGATCGTATACTCGGTGCCTGGCCTTTGTGTCGGCATAATGATTAGCATGTTGCTGCTCTACATTATCTGCCAGGAGCAGCTCGTCTCGACCGACCCGTTGACTGGCCTCAACAATCGCAACCGTTTTGAGACCTATATCCTGTCGCTCTTCTCAAATGTGGATCAGGCCGAAGATGTGTATCTGCTTATGATGGACGCTGACGGCTTTAAGCAGATTAACGATCGTTATGGACATGTGGAGGGCGACCATGCTCTTCAGGTCATATCCGCTGCTCTCAAAGAAGTCTGCTCGGCGTCTGGTGGCTTTATCGCGCGTTATGGTGGCGATGAGTTCGTGGTGCTCCAAAAGGCAGCGGCGGAGCAGGACATCATAAGCCTGTGCGCGACAATCAACGACGAGCTCGCGCATGCCGAGGTGCCGTATCTGTTGCGGATGTCCATCGGCTATGCACGGGTCGGTGATAGTGTCGATACCTGGCAAGACTTGCTTCGCGCTGCCGATGCGGAGCTCTACCGCGTCAAGGCCGATAAAAAGAAAGCCGGCGTCCAGATACGCTAGAAAAAAGGCGCACGACCGTTGCGATGGTCGTGCGCCCTTTTTGCGTTTGCGGGGGCCACCGGCCATAACGCCCAGGCGCGGTGCGGCAAGACGAGCGTCTGCCGCCGCGGCTCGGTACGAAATCAACGAGAGCCAGTGCATTCCATTAAGCTAAAGTGTGTGAAGGCTCTCTCTAAAAAGGTGAGCTCGCTAGGCTTTTTTGGGTTTGTTGACGATGATTATGCCGCCGCAGACCAACAGCAGGGCAACGATGACGGTAATGGGGCTCGTGCCAGCGCCCTCGCCGAGCAGCAGCGCGCTCAGCACCACACCAAAGACCGGGTTCATAAACCCAAAGACCGAGACGCGGCTGACGGGGTTGACGGCAAGCAGGCGCGACCACAGCGAGTAGGCGACCGCGGAGATAAGCGCCATGTAGATGATGAGCGCGATGGCGGGGGCAATTGTCGTGGGGGAGAGCGTGCCACCCATCAAAAAGCCGATGGCGGTGAGGACCAGGCCGCCGACCAAGAACTGCCACCCGGCAAGCAAGACGCCGTCGTGCTTGCGCGAGAAGATGCCGATCAGGCAGGTCGAAAGAGCACCCGCGACAGTGGAGGCTAGGATAAAGCCCTCGCCATCGAGCCTGAAGCCAAAGGTGCCATCTGCGCCCGAGAGGTTGACGAGCGCGACGCCGGCAAAGCCCAGCGCACAGCCAAGCACCTTGGCCGTATTGAGCTTCTCGGTGTGAAATGCCAGGGCGGCAAAGAGGATAGCCAAGAAGTTGGCGCTGGCCTCGATGATGGAGCTCGACATAGCGCTTGCACGGGAGAGACCAAGGTAGAAAAAGAAGTACTGGCCGATGGTCTGGAAGAGCGACAAGACAAAGATGGGCTTGATATCGCGCGTTTGCGGAACGAGCGGTCGGCGCTGGGCCACGCTCATGCCAACAATGACCAGCATGCCGGCAAGCGTGAAGCGCAAGCCCGCAAAGAGCAGCTGCGAGGCGCTATCGTGCGCCGGGATACCAAAGAGTGCGTAGCCGATCTTGATGCAGGGAAAGGCCGATCCCCAGAGTGCACAGCAAACAAGACAGCCCAGGATAAGTCCGGGCAGGGTGGCGAGATACGGCTTGTGGCTTTCCATGATGTCCTTCCTGCATGCGCGAAGCAAAAAAGAACCCGCCACCGGATGTGTCGGTGGCGGGTGTTGTTACCCGAAGGGATTGTACCCGATGGGAAAGGTTTAAGCGAAGTAGGCCACGCCGCTTTCAAAGATCGGCATGAACTTATCGCCGGGGACATGCTCGGGCACGTTGCGGTACAGGTTGTCGCCGCGACGCTCGGCATGGCCCATCTTGCCCAGGACGCGACCGTCGGGACTCGTGATGCCCTCGATGGCGAGTGCGGAGCCGTTGGGGTTGACGGAGAGATCCATGCTGGGCTTGCCGTCCTCGCCCACGTACTGCGTGGCGACCTGGCCGTTGGCGATCAGCTGGGCGAGCACTTCGTCATTGGCGACAAAGCGGCCCTCGCCGTGGCTGATGGCGACGGTGTAGGGGTCGTCCAGGCTGCACTGCGACAGCCACGGGGACAAGTTGGACGAGATGCGGGTGCGCACCAGACGGCTCTGGTGGCGACCGATGGTGTTGAACGTCAACGTGGGCGCATCGGGCGTGGCGTCGACGATGTCGCCGTAGGGCACCAGGCCGAGCTTGATCAGGGCCTGGAAGCCGTTGCAGATGCCCAGCATCAGGCCATCGCGGGCCTTGAGCAGGTCGCGGACTGCCTCGGTGACCTCGGGAGCGCGGAAGAACGCCGTGATGAACTTGGCAGAGCCGTCGGGCTCGTCGCCGCCCGAGAAGCCGCCGGGGATCATAACGATCTGGCTTGCACGGATGCGGCGGGCAAGCTCGTGGGTGCTCTCGGCGACGGCCTCGGGCGTGAGGTTGTTGATCACGAAGGTGTCGGCCTCGGCACCGGCGGCACGGAAGGCGCGGGCGCTGTCGTACTCGCAGTTGTTGCCGGGGAACACGGGGATGATCACGCGCGGGCGGGCGATCTTGGCGCCGCCGTACACGTGGATATCCTTGGCGCGGAAGTCGATGGTCTCGACCTCGGGGGTCTCGCCGGCGCTGCGGTAGGTGAAGACGCCCTCGATGCCGCTCTCCCAGGCCTCCTGGAGCTCGGCGAGCTCGATGACCTCGGAGCCGGTGTCGATGACATAGCCCTCGACGGTGGTGCCCAGGGGCTCGACGACAACGCCGTCGGCGACCTCGGGCAGCTCGGCGTCCTCGGCGAGCTCGACGATAAAGCTGCCGTAGAGCGGGGTGAAGAGGCTCTCCACGTCTACATCCTCGGCAAGCTCGATACCGATCTGGTTACCGACGCACATCTTAAAGAGGCTCTCGGCGCCGCAGCCGTAGCCGGGCGTGGAGATGGCCAGGGCGTTGCCGGTAGCAGTGAGCGCCTCGACGGCGTCAAACGCGGCGAGCAGCTGCTGGGCGTCGGGACGGTAGTCCTCGCCATAGGTGGCGGGGGCGATGCGGACGACGCGGTGCGTGAGGCCCTTGAACTCGGGTGAGACGGCGCGGGCGGCCTTGCCCACGGCGACGGCGAAGCTGATCAGGGTCGGCGGAACGTTGAGCTCGCCGGTCTCGTCCTCAAACGAACCGCTCATGGAGTCCTTGCCGCCGATGGCGCCGGCACCCAGGTCGACTTGGGCCATGAGGGCGCCCAGGACGGCTGCCGTGGGCTTGCCCCAGCGCTCGGCCTCGGTGCGCAGGCGCTCGAAGTACTCCTGGAAGGAGAGATAGGCGCGCTTGTGCTCAAAGCCGGCAGCCACGAGCTTGGCGATGGACTCGACCACGGACAGGTAGGCGCCCGCAAACTGGTCGGCCTCCATCAGATAGGGGTTGAAGCCCCATGCCATGGCACTCGCCGTGGTGGTCTCGCCGTCCACGGGGAACTTGGCGACCATGGCCGAGCTGGGGGTGAGCTGCGTCTTGCCGCCAAAGGGCATGAGCACGGTCGCGGCGCCGATGGTGGAGTCGAAGCGCTCGGAAAGGCCCTTGTTAGAAGCGACGTTGAGGTCGGTGACGAGCGAGGTCATGCGCTCGGCGAGCGTGGTGCCGGCCCAGCTGGGCTGCCACACGCTACGGGCGCACACGTGGGCGACCTGGTGCTTGGGTGCGCCGTTGGAGTTGAGGAACTCGCGGGACAGGTCGACGATGGCGACGCCGTTCCAGGCCATGCGCATGCGCGGCTCGGCGGTAACCTCGGCGATAACGGTAGCCTCCAGGTTCTCCTCGGCGGCGTAGCCCATGAACTCCTCGACGTCACCGTCGGCGACGGCGCAGGCCATGCGCTCCTGGGACTCAGAGATAGCGAGCTCGGTGCCGTCCAAGCCGTCGTACTTCTTGGTCACGGTATCAAGGTCGACATACAGGCCGTCGGCAAGCTCACCCACGGCGACCGAGACACCGCCGGCGCCAAAGTCGTTGCAGCGCTTGATCAGACGGCAGGCATCGCCGCGGCGGAACAGGCGCTGCAGCTTGCGCTCGACCGGGGCGTTGCCCTTCTGGACCTCGGCGCCCGAGGTCTCGATGGACTCGGTGTTCTGGGTCTTGGAGGAGCCGGTGGCGCCACCGATGCCGTCACGGCCAGTGCGGCCGCCCAGCAGGATGATCTTGTCGGTGGGGGCGGGGCACTCGCGACGAACGTGGTTTGCCGGGGTAGCGCCCACGACGGCGCCAACCTCCATGCGCTTGGCCACGTAGCCGGGGTGATAGAGCTCGTTGACCTGACCGGTGGCAAGGCCGATCTGGTTGCCGTAGCTGGAGTAGCCGGCGGCGGCAGTGGTCACGAGCTTGCGCTGCGGCAGCTTGCCCTCGAGCGTCTCGGAGACCGGGACGGTGGGGTCGCCGGCGCCGGTGACGCGCATGGCCTGGTACACGTAGCTGCGGCCCGAGAGCGGGTCGCGGATGGCGCCGCCCACGCAGGTGGCGGCACCGCCGAAGGGCTCGATCTCGGTCGGGTGGTTGTGGGTCTCGTTCTTAAAGAGGAACAGCCAGTCCTGGTCCTCGCCATCGACATCGACCTTCACCTTGACGGTGCAGGCGTTGATCTCCTCGGACTCGTCGACATCGGTCATGACGCCGGTCTTCTTAAGGTACTTAGCGCCGATGGTGCCCATGTCCATGAGGCAGACGGGTTTGGCGTCGCGGCCGAGTTCGTGGCGCATCTCCATGTAGCGGTCGAAGGCCTGCTGCACCACGGCGTCGTCGATCGTCACGTCATCCAGGACGGTGCCGAAGGTGGTGTGGCGGCAGTGGTCGGACCAATAGGTGTCGATCACACGGATTTCGGTGATGGTGGGGTCGCGGTCCTCATCGCGGAAGTACTGCTGGCAGAAGGCGATGTCTGCCTCGTCCATGGCAAGGCCGCGCTCGGAAATAAAGGCGGCAAGGCCGGTCTCGTCGAGCTCGCGGAAACCGTCGAGCACCTCGACGGGCGCAGGCTCGGGGGTCTCCATGTACAGCGTCTCGGGCAGGTCGAGCGAGGCGATGCGCGCCTCGACGGGGTTCACCACGTAGTGCTTGATGGCATCGATGGCGGCCTCGTCCAGAGTGCCCGAGATCATATAGACCTTGGCGGAGCGCACGGCGGGGCGCTCGCCCTGGCTGATGAGCTGCGCGCACTCGCTGGCGGAGTCGGCGCGCTGGTCAAACTGGCCAGGCAGGAATTCGACGGCAAAGACGGCGCCACCGCTTGCGGGGAGCTCGTCGTAGGTCACATCGACCTGGGGCTCGCTAAAGACGGTCGGCACGCAGGAGCGGAAAAGCTCCTCGTCGATGCCCTCGACGTCGTAGCGGTTGATGATCCTCAGGGCCTCGATGCCCTTGATGCCGAGAATTTCGGTCAGCTCGCCCTTGAGCTGCTGAGCCTCGACGTCGAACCCGGGTTTCTTCTCCACGTAGATACGAGAGACCATTGGTTCCTGCCTTCCTGATCGGTTGGGCGTACGGTGCGGTATGCGGCAGCGGTCGGTTTACGGGGCAAGCCTCGCGGTCGCCTTGAGCCACATGTTTGTAAACCTCACTATGATACGACAGCTCGCGGCGCGTTGAGGACGGCGAGGGTGCTACAGTGGGGCTCAAACAAGAGAAAGGCATCACATGGCATTCGTTTCGCTCGCCATCATCGCACTCGTGGCCTTTGCGAGTCCCTTCATCGCCTCGGCGATTCCCGGAAAACCTGTTCCCGAGACGGTCTTTTTGCTCGTGCTCGGCGCGGTGCTGGGACCCCATATGCTCGGCGTCATCCATGTAGATGCCGAGGTCTCGCTTGTGTCCGAGCTGGGCCTGGCCTTTTTGTTCCTGCTTGCCGGCTTTGAGATCGACCCCAAGAGCATCACGGGCGTCGAGGGGCGCTACGGCTTGGCGACGTGGGCCGTCACGTTTGGTATCGCCTGGCTTGCCGTGCGCTTTACCCCGTGGTTCTCGGTCAGTCATTTCGACGGTATCGCCGTGACGCTTGCCCTCACTTCGACGGCGCTCGGCACGCTCGTGCCCATCATGCGTGAGCGCTCGCTCACTGGCACGCGTGTGGGCGACTCGATTCTCGCGTATGGCACCTGGGGTGAGCTCGGCCCTGTGCTCGCCATGTCGGTGCTGCTGTCTGCCCGCACTGGCATCCAAACGCTCGTAATCCTTGGCCTGTTTGCGGTGGTCTGCGTGTTGCTTGCCGTGGTCCCAAGCCGCTCCAAGCGCGTCGGCAGCCGCTTCTTTGCGTTTGTCGAGGAACGCGCCGATACCACGTCGCAGACCTTCGTGCGCCTGACGGTGCTCATCCTGGTCACACTCGTGGCTTTCTCGGCCGTCTTTGATCTCGACATTGTGTTGGGTTCTTTTGCCGCCGGCTTTGTCTTGCGCTACATCATCCCCGAGGGCAACCATACGCTCGAGACCAAGCTCGACGGCCTGGCCTACGGCTTTTTGATTCCGGTGTTCTTTACCGTATCGGGCGCAAAGATCGACCTGACGGCCGTGGCGTCGCGCCCGGGTCTGCTCGTGGGCTTTATCGTGGCGTTGCTGATTATTCGTGCCGTGCCCATTCTTATTTCTATGAGCATTTGCCCTGCGACGCGCGATGTGTCGGCGTATGGTCGCATTACCGTGGCCCTGTACTGCACCACGGCGCTGCCGATCATCGTTGCCGTGACGAGCGTTGCCGTCAACGCGGGCGCGCTGTCGCAAGACATCGCGTCGGTTATGGTTGCCGCCGGCGCCATCACGGTGTTCTTGATGCCATTGCTCGCGCAGCTCTTCTACCGCGTGGTGGATGCCGCGCCGGTCGCCGCCGTGGCAGAAGTTGCCGAGCATCCATCCGATGCGCTCGACATCCTGCGCGCCCACCACGACTTAGCGAGCTTGCTCGCGCGCGAGCATGAGCTGCTGACTTCGCATGGCCATGGTCGCGTATTCGAGGGCCTGCCTACGCTCGATGCGATTGCCGAGCGTCTTTCCGCCGAGGCGGCGAGCGGCCACATCGATGCCCGCATCGTGGACGCGGCGCACCTACTTGCCGATAAGACCTATGGAGACGAGGTCGACCCGTCCGAGCTGACCCCACGCGAGCGCCGCCGTCTGGAGCGCGCCAAGCTCGCCGTGCGCGAATACCGCCGCCGCATGCTGGAGCTCTATGCAAGAGAAGAAGCCGAGGACGACGACGGCAGGTAGCCAACGCCGCCGCGGAAAATGCATCCCGGAATTGGCGTCCAGAGTGGGACGTGCTTTCCGCGAGAGGCCCGTTGCGGAAAGCGTGTCCCAGAATCCGCGCCCAGAATGGGACATAGTTTCCGAAAAAGGCCCTGAGGGAAGCTTCGCCCCGTTCTGAGCTGAAATACCGGGACGCAGCTTCCCCTGCAAACAGAAGAAGGCGCGCTGCCTGTGGTTGATGCAGGCAGCGCGCCTTTTGCGTTGAGCTTCGTTGAGGTTCGAAGTAGTGGACTAGTTGGCCATGACGCCTTCGGTCCAGGCCTCAACGTCCTCGATGCGCAGGACGTTGGCGACCTCGGCCACGCAGTCGACGCTGGCAAGCTCGGCGGCGGCAGCCTGGACGTCCTTCTCGAGCGCGCGGTGCGTCAGGAAGATGACCGAGCAGGCATCGCTGACGCCCGGCTTGCCGTCCTCGACCTGGTTGATGAGCGAGATCGAGATGTTGTGCTTGGCAAAGATGTCGACCGTCTCGGACAGGGCGCCCACGCGGTCGGCGACCTTCAGGCGCACATAGTACTTGGTCTGGAGCTCGTCCATAGGCTTAAAGGCGAGGTTGTGACCATAGGGCTCAATCTCGGGCAGCGGAGCCACGCCGCGGCTGATCTGCTCGGAGAGCGACAGGATATCGCCCACGACGGCGCTCGCGGTGGGGAAGGAGCCTGCGCCGGCACCGTAGAACATGGTTTCGCCCACGGCGTCGCCTACTACGTAGACGGCGTTCATGGCACCGTTGACCTTGGCGAGCATGTGGTCGGCGGGGATCAGCGTGGGATGCACGCGGACGTCGACGCCGGCGTCGGTGTTGCGGGCGATGCCGAGCAGCTTGATGGTGTAGCCGAGCTCGCGGGCCTGGGCGATGTCCTCGGCGCCGATGGTGCGGATACCCTGCTGGTACACATCGTCGGTGGTAACGCGGGTGCCAAAACCGATGGAAGCGAGGATCGCCGTCTTGCTGGCGGCATCGAAGCCGTCGACGTCGGCGGACGGGTCGGCCTCGGCATAGCCCTTGGCCTGTGCGTCGGCGAGCACATCGGCGTAATCGGCGCCTTCGGCATCCATGCGCGACAGGATATAGTTGGTGGTACCGTTGAGAATACCGGCGATGGTCAGGATCTTGTTGCCCACCAGGTCGTGCTCGAGCGTGCTCACGATGGGGATGCCGCCGCCGCAGCTGGCCTCGCACTTAATCTGCACGCCGCACGCGCGCGCCTTCTCGGCGAGCGTCTCGACATGGCGGCCCAGCAGGGCCTTGTTGGCAGAGACGACGTGCTTGCCGTTCTCGAAGGCAGTGGTGAAGATCTCGGTTGCGGGATGCTCGCCGCCGATCAGCTCGACGACGATGTCGACGGCGGGGTCGGCGACGACGTCATGCCAGTCACTCGTAAAGGCCTCGCGCTCAATACCGGCTGCTTCGGCCTGCTCCCAGGCAAGCGCGCAGGCGCGGGTCAGCTTAAGGTCGATGCCGTAGGCTGCCAGGTACTCATCGTGGTGGCTCTTGATCAGACGGGCCACGCCGCCGCCGACGGTTCCCAGACCGATCAGACCGACGTTCACGGTGCGCAGGGGTTCGCTCATAGATAGCTCCTTGGTGCATCTTATGGATGGATTAACCGCTTAAAGGTTGAGTGCATTCTAGCGTGAACCGAGAGCGCGTGCTCGCCAGGCAACAGGAGTCGCACAAAACGGCACCCCCGAAACGCTGCGGAAACATTGGAAACATGCTCGCTACAAACGGAACTCCGTAACAAACTGTCAACGTTTGCACCATAAGGTTTGCCCTGTACCGCAAGACGGCCGCACCGCGGCCAGCGAAAAGGGGGATACCATGTTTAGCATCAATAACGTACTTAACCGCAGGAGTTTCTTGGCTGGTGCCGCGGCGTTCGGTAGCACCGCGGCACTCGCTGGTTGCTCGTCGGGTGGCTCGGACGGCGGCTCCGCCGATGACGGCAAGACCTTCAAGATTGGTGTCATCG
The DNA here is from genome assembly GCF_003467545.1 of Collinsella sp. AM38-1BH. Lineage (NCBI taxonomy): Bacteria > Bacillati > Actinomycetota > Coriobacteriia > Coriobacteriales > Coriobacteriaceae > Collinsella > Collinsella sp. AM38-1BH. The sequence goes on from NZ_QSHC01000014.1 coordinate 57,158, forward strand.
GCCCTCTGACCGGCGCCGCGGCAACCTATGGCGTTTCGGCCGAGAAGGGTGCCAAGCTCGCCGCCAAGGATTTTTCGACCAAGGACCTCAAACTCTCGCTTAAGTCCGAGGACGACGTCGCTGACGGCGAGAAGGCCATCAACGCCTTCAATACCCTGTGCGACTGGGGCATGCAGGCGCTCGTCGGCCCCGTCACGACCGGTGCTGCCGTCGCCGTCTCGGGCGAGATCGCCGACGATATGCTCATGGTCACGCCCTCGGCCTCGTCGCTCGACGTCACCAAGGACAAGACCACGGTTTTCCAGGTTTGCTTCACCGATCCCACCATGGGCGCCAGCGCCGCAAAGTTCTTGGCCGAGAAGTACGCGGATGCCAAGATCGCCCTGTTCTACAACTCCGGCGATACGTATAGCTCGGGCGTTGCCGACGCTTTTGCCGAGCAGGCCAAGGCGTCCAAGCTCGACATCGTCGATACCGAGACCTTTAAGGACGACTCTTCCACGAGCTTTACCAACCAGCTCACCAAGGCCAAGGAGTCCGGCGCCACGCTCATCTTTGCGCCGATCTACTACACGCCGGCGTCCGTTTTGCTCAAGAACGCCAAGGACATGGGCTACGACATGACCCTCATGGGTACCGACGGCATGGACGGCCTGCTCTCTGTGGAAGGCTTCGATACCTCTCTTGCCGAGGGCGTACTGCTCATGACCCCGTTTTCGGCTGACGATGAGAAGAATGCCGACTTCGTCAAGGCCTATAAGGATGCCTACGACGAGACGCCCAACCAGTTTGCCGCCGATGCCTATGACTGCGTCCACGCGATTGTCGAGGCCATCGATAAGGCAGACATTGACATTACGGCCGACGGCGCCGACATTGCCGGCGACCTTGCCAAGGCCATGCGCAAGATCAAGATCGAGGGCCTGACGGGCGAGTTGACGTGGAACGACAAGGGCCAGGTTGAAAAGCCCGCTACGGCCTATGTGATTCAGGACGGCAAGTACATCGCCGCCTAGGTGCGTACAAAACGCGACCGGTGAGGGTGTTTTAATCAGGGCAGGGGCGCTTGTAACAGAATGGAAATATTACTTTCACACAATAAAGTGGCTAAACTGCATAAATCGATAGAAATACGCATAATTATGGATAAATGGACAAAACAAAAGAAAAGTTGAAATAATCGTCACTTTTCTCAACTAAAGCGTCTACTATTTTGCGAACGCCGAACACGGCGAAGGATGGCCTGTCGGGTAACCGAAACCCGACGAGATTTGAGAGGAGAGCCGCATGTCGAGCCTCACCGGTAAGTCATTGAACCCTGTTATGAATCGCAGGAGCGTTATCGCGAGCGCAGCAGGTCTGGGGGCGATGTCCATTCTAGCTGGCTGCTCCTCCAACGGCGGCGACAGCGGTTCCGCGTCGGGCGACGCTTCGTTTAAGATCGGCACCATCGGCCCGCTGACCGGCGCCAACGCGTCCTACGGCAAGTCCGTTACCCAGGGTGTCGAGCTTGGCTGCAAGGATTTCTCGACCAAGGAGCTGCCGCTTGCTAGCAAGGCCGAGGATGACCAGGCCGATGGCGAGAAGGCCGTCAACGCCTTTAACACCCTGCTCGACTGGGGCATGCAGGCCCTCGTCGGCCCGACCACCACGGGTGCGTCGGTTGCCGTTGCCGCCGAGTGTGGTAACGACCCCAAGACGTTCATGATCACCCCGTCCGCGTCCTCCGAGGACGTCACCGACGGCAAGGATTGTGTCTTCCAGGTTTGCTTCACCGACCCCAACCAGGGTGTCAACGCTGCCAAGTTCCTGGCGCAGAAGTATGCGGACGAGAAGTTCGTGCTGTTCTATAACTCCGGCGACGCATATTCTTCGGGCATCGCAGATTCCTTTAAGGCCCAGGCCGCTGAGTCCAAGCTCGAGATTGTTGACGAGGAGACCTTTAAGGACGACTCCGCCACGAGCTTTACGAACCAGCTGACCAAGGCCAAGCAGGCCGGCGCCACCATGATCTTTGCGCCGATCTACTACACGCCGGCGTCCGTCCTGCTCAAGAACGCCAAGGACATGGGCTACGACGTCAAGATGATGGGCTGCGACGGCATGGACGGCATCCTGGGCGTTGAGGGCTTCGATACCTCTCTTGCCGAGGGTCTGCTGCTCATGACCCCGTTCTCCGCCGACGACGAGAAGAACGCCGACTTCGTCAACGCTTACAAGGATAAGTACGGCGATACCCCCGACCAGTTTGCCGCCGATGCCTACGATGGCGTGCACGCGGTGGCCGAGGCCCTCAAGGAGGCCGGTCTTGGCGTCGACGCCGATCCGACCGAGGCCGCCGAGAAGCTGTCCAAGGCTATGCTCAAGATTACCGTTGACGGTCTGACCGGCAAGCTCACCTGGAACGATAAGGGCCAGGTCCAGAAGGAGCCCACGGCTTACGTCATCACCGACGGCAAGTACGTACAGGCCTAATTGGCCGCCTTACATAGAGCGGTTTTGATCCCAAGCAGGGGAGGTTTTGGCCTTCCCTGCTTGCTTGGTATCTAGGGACGATGTAACGTCCCTGTTTCATACATCAACTGGAAACCTATTCGAAAGGGGGATGTGGAACATGACGGTCTTTATCCAATACCTGGTCAACGGCCTGTCCATGGGCAGCGTCTACGCCATCATCGCGTTGGGCTACACCATGGTCTACGGTATCGCCAAGATGCTCAACTTCGCTCACGGCGACGTCATCATGGTCGGTGCCTATGTCTCGTTCTGTGCCACGTCGTATCTCGGCCTCCCGGGCTGGGCATCTGTAGTTCTCTCTTGTGTGGTCTGCACGGTTCTCGGTGTTCTCATTGAGGGTCTGGCCTATAAGCCGCTGCGCCAAGCAGGCCCGCTGGCCGTTCTGATCACGGCTATCGGCGTGTCCTACTTCCTGCAGAACGCCGCGCAGCTTCTGTGGGGCGCCACGCCCAAGAACTTTACTTCGCTCGTCACCTTCCAGGTGCCGGAGTTCTTGGCCAAGTTCAACGTAAGCGCCGTCTCGCTCGTCACCATCGTCGCCTGCCTGGTTATCATGGCCGGCCTGATGTTCTTTACAGGTAAGACCAAGATGGGCAAAGCCATGCGCGCCGTGTCCGAGGACAAGGCCGCCGCTCAGCTCATGGGCATCAACGTCAACCGTACCATCTCGATGACGTTCGCCATCGGCTCTGCCCTTGCCGCCATCGCCGGTGTGCTCCTGTGCTCCTACTCGCCGGTGCTGCAGCCCACGACGGGTGCCATGCCTGGCATCAAAGCCTTCGACGCCGCCGTCTTCGGTGGCATCGGCTCCATCCCCGGCGCCTTTGTCGGTGGCATTCTCATCGGCATCATCGAGGCGATGGCACAGGCTTACATTTCCACGAGCCTTGCCAACTCCATCGTCTTTGGTGTTCTGATCATCGTCCTGCTCGTCAAGCCTGCCGGCCTCTTGGGCAAGTACGTCCCCGAGAAGGTGTAGGTGAGCGTTATGAAGTTTCTTAAAGACAAGCAGACGCGTCACGACTTTGTTACGTACGCCATGTGCATCGTGGCCTTCGCCATCGTGTTCTTTATGCAGTCGAACCACATGATTCCGCGCATGATCGCCGGTCAGCTGGTTCCCATCACGGCCTATATCGTCATGGCCATTTCCCTCAACCTCGTCGTCGGCATCGCGGGCGACCTGTCGCTGGGTCATGCGGGCTTTATGAGTGTCGGTGCCTACACGGGCATCGTCACCGCGGTCGCCCTCGAGAGCGCCGTTCCCTCCGATCCTGTGCGCCTTATCATCAGCATCGTGGTCGGCGCCATCGCTGCCGCCATCCTGGGCTTCTTGATCGGTATCCCGGTCCTGCGCCTGAGCGGCGACTATCTGGCCATCGTGACCCTGGCTTTTGGCGAGATCATCAAAGAGATCGTCACCTGCCTTATTGTGGGCGTCGACTCCCGCGGCCTGCACGTGATCTTTAACATCACGGGCAACTCTACGATCGACGACCTGCATCTGCTCGAGGACGGCACCGCCATCATCAAGGGCGCGCAGGGCGCATCGGGCGTGTCGACCTATTCGACCTTCCTCGCCGGTGCCATCCTGGTCATGGTCGCACTCGTGATCGTGCTCAACCTGGTTCGCAGCCGTACCGGCCGTGCCATTATGGCCGTGCGCGATAACAAGATTGCAGCCGAGTCCGTAGGCATCTCCGTCACCGAGTACCGCATGATTGCCTTCGTGGTTTCCGCTGCCCTCGCCGGTGCTGCCGGAGCTCTCTTCGGCGGTAACTTCTCGCAGCTCTCCGCCACCAAGTTCGACTTCAACACGTCCATCCTCATCCTGGTGTTCGTGGTCCTGGGCGGTCTGGGCAATATGCGCGGCTCCGTCATCGCGGCGGCGTTGCTCACGGTGCTCCCCGAGCTGCTCCGTCAGTTCTCGGACTACCGCATGCTCATCTACGCCATCGTGCTGATCCTGGTCATGATCTTTACCAACAACCCGCAGCTCAAGGCGTTCTTCGGTCGCGTCAAGGACCGCTTTGCTTCCAAGAAGGAGGTGGCAGCCGATGCCCAGTAAGTTTGAGTTCAACAAGGGCAAGATGGTCCCGTATCCTTCTGGCGCCATCGTTCCCGACCGCGACCTGGGCGAGCGCCCGGCACTCGAGTGCATCCACCTGGGCATTGAGTTCGGTGGCCTTAAGGCAGTCGACGACTTTAGCCTGACTATCGGCAAGACCGAGATCGCCGGTCTCATCGGCCCCAACGGTGCCGGTAAGACCACGGTCTTCAACCTGCTCACCAAGGTGTATCAGCCCACGCACGGCACCATCCTGCTCGACGGCGAGGACACCTCTGGCAAGTCGGTCTATCAGGTCAACCGTATGGGCATCGCCCGTACCTTCCAGAACATTCGCCTGTTCAACACCATGACGGTGGAGGACAACGTTAAGGTCGGCCTGCACAACCAGGAGCGCTACTCCGGCTTTGAGGGCGTGCTGCGCCTGCCGACGTATTGGAAGCACGAGAAGGCCGCCCACGAGCGTGCCATGGAGCTGCTGTCCATTTTTGACATGGAGCACCTGGCAAATGAACAGGCCGGATCGCTGCCTTACGGCGCTCAGCGTCGTCTGGAGATCGTCCGCGCGCTTGCCACCAACCCCAAGCTGCTGCTGCTCGACGAGCCTGCCGCCGGCATGAACCCGTCCGAGACCGCGGAGCTCATGGAGAACATCGTTAAGATTCGCGACACCTTCGGCATTGCCATCATGCTTATCGAGCATGATATGTCGCTCGTTATGAACATCTGCGAGGGCATCTGCGTGCTCAACTTTGGTAAGGTCATCGCCAAGGGCACGGCAGAGGAAATCCAGAACAACGACGCTGTTATTGAGGCATATCTGGGCAAGCAGGATAAGGGGGAGAACTAAATGGCAGAGCTGATGCTTTCCGTCTACAACATCAACGTCTGGTACGGCGCCATCCACGCCATTAAGGACATCTCCTTTAACGTTAACGAGGGCGAGATCGTGGCCTTGATTGGTGCCAACGGTGCCGGCAAGTCCACAACGCTCAAGACCGTCTCGGGCCTGCTGCGTTCCAAGACCGGTTCCATCAAGTTTATGGGCGAGGACATTACTCATACGCCCGCTGATAAGCTGGTTGGTAAGGGCCTGGCTCAGGTTCCCGAGGGTCGTCGCGCCTTTTTGCAGATGACGGTCGAGGAGAACCTGGAGATGGGTGCCTATACGCAGCCCAAGTCCACGGTGGCTCCGGGCCTGGAGCGCGTCTACGAGCAGTTCCCGCGCCTGAAGGAACGTCGTCGCCAGGTCGCCGGCACCCTTTCAGGCGGCGAGCAGCAGATGCTCGTTATGGGGCGCGCCCTTATGAGTAACCCCAAACTGCTCATGCTCGACGAGCCTTCCATGGGTCTGGCACCGATTCTGATCGAACAGATCTTCCAGATTGTCGAGGACTTGCACAAGGCCGGTACCACGGTGCTTCTGGTCGAGCAAAACGCGCAGATGGCGCTTTCCATCGCCACACGCGGTTACGTGCTCGAGACCGGCAAGATCACCATGACCGGCACTGGTCAAGAGCTGCTGCACGACGACAACGTCCGCAAAGCTTACTTGGGCGGTTAGGCGGTTCCGCCGTTCTACCGAACGGCGGACCAGTCGACGCTGCGCGGGCACCAGAGCGACAGCTTGTCATTCAAAGAGGGCGGCATGACCAGAAGGTCTATGCCGCCCTCTTTTCATGCCAATCTGTTCGCTCTGGTGCCCGCTCGCTGTCCGTCCTCTGCCTGCGGCGTTGGAGGTAGTCGTTGGGGACGTTTTCCTTCGTCCCCACCAAATCATTTTGCTCTGTCATGCGGGTTGGTTTTTAAAGTGCGACAATGCCGTGTGGAAATAGAAATGTCATCTGGGGGTCTATCTATGGTGTACGAGTTTTGTGCCGAGAACTTTGAGCGGGTGCCGGCGGCTATCGATGCCGGTGCAAGGCGTATCGAGCTGTGCGACAACCTTGCCGTTGGTGGCACCACGCCTTCGGCCGGCGTTATCAGCGCTACGACCAACTATGTCCACGAGCACGATGCACGGGTGATGTGCATGATTCGCCCGCGTGGCGGCGACTTTCACTACGACCAGGACGAGCTGCGCATGATGGAGATGGACCTGGGCCTTGCTGTGAGCGCCGGCGTTGACGGCCTGGTCTTTGGCTGCTGCAAGCCCTGTGCCAGCGGCTGGGCGCTCGACGATCTTACGCTGGGCGCTCTCGTGATGGCTGCGGGCTGCGCGACCGAGGAGTGCAAGCGTGAGCCCATCGACATCACCTTCCACATGGCATTTGACCAGCTCTCGCCCGAGGCTCAGCTCGATGCGATTGATACGCTTGCCGACTGCGGCGTTACGCGCATCCTCACGCATGGCGGCGCTGCCGGCACGTCGATCGAGGATAATTTCGATCACCTGGCTCGTTTAATCGAGTATGCGGGCGATCGTTTGACCATCCTTCCCGGCGGCGGCATTACTACGGCAAATCGCGACGCGGTCGCGGCGGCGCTAGGCGTCTCCGAGCTCCATGGCACCAAGATCGTGCCGCTGGAGGTATAACCCGTGGCGCTGGTATTTGACGTTCAGCAGGCGAGCGGCAAGCCCGACGATAATCGTCGCCTTGGCACCGCGTGCCCTTTTTGCGACACGGAGGGGCTCGCCAACATCATCCAGCGCGATGGTGACTGCATCTGGCTCGAGAATAAGTTCAAGACCTTGCGGGCCACCCGTCAGACCGTATTGATCGAGTCGGCCAATCACGACGCCGACCTGGTGACCTATGAACCGGATGAGCTGCATCATGTGATGCGGTTTGCCCTGGGCTGCTGGCAGCAGATGATCGATTCCCAACAGTACCGCAGTGTGCTCATGTACAAGAACAAAGGCCCGCTTTCGGGCGGCAGCCTCGTCCATCCACACATGCAGATTGTGGGCTTGGAACAGGAGGACGGCTATGCGGCGCTGACCTCAGCCAACTTTGAAGGCATCGATGTTTGGCGACACGGGAGGGTCGCGGTCAACATCTCAACCGAGCCGATCATGGGATTCTTTGAGGTCAACGTCTCGGCTCCACAGGGAATCGCCGCCAGCGACGACGCCCGCGACCAAGCCGAAGCGGGCCTGTTTGCCGATGCGATCCAGGTAGCTCTGTGCTATATCCTGCACGAGCACCACGGCGGTCGTGCGGAGTCGTACAACTTGTTCTTCTACCACATGGACGGCCGGACCATTGCCAAGGCGCTGCCACGTTGGGTGGTTTCGCCCTACTTTGTGGGCTATCGTTTGGCCCAGGTCAATGCCGAGACAACGCTCGATGTCGATGCCGAGCGCCTACGCGCGCATCTGGAAACGCTCGCGTAGCAAGGCGAGTGCCTGAGAAAAGCGTGCTGCCTAGCTTGCCATCGCGTCGCGGCCGGCCTTGACCCGCTTGCGCTGTTTGGCGCGCTCCTCGCCGGTCAGGCGCTCAAAGAGATGTCCGATAATCGAGGCCAGCACCTGTTGAAACAGCGTACCGCACATGACGGGGAATACGACCTCGCCGGGAAAGTACTGTGTGGCGATGACGGCGCCCGAAGAGATGTTACGCATGCCGCAGGTAAAGCACATGGTGGTCGTCTCGCTATACGGCAGATGCAGGGCACGTGCGACCAGGATGCCGATGATAAAGCCACTGATGGCGAACGAAAGGATAAAGAGGGCGACTTCCAGGCGCACCGCGTTCATGTGCAGCACGTACTCGCTCATGGCGGTGGAGTTGGACGCGATGACCCCCATCATCATGAACTTGCAGGCGGGCGAGAGCGCGGGGGAGAGTTTCTCATGACCCCAGCCGCGCGTGAGTTCATTGATCACGATGCCGAGCACGGCGGGGATGGCGATCATAAAGGCCATGTCCTGCATCATGCTCGGCACATCGATCGAGACGGTGGCGCCCAGCAAGAGCTTGAGCGTAAGAGGAATCGTCACAGGTGAGATGACCGAGGACGTCAGGATGATGGTGAGCGCGAGCGGGCCGTTGCCGCCGAACATGCTAATCCACATAAAGGCAGTGACTGCCACAGGTACGCTGTACTCGAGCACGATACCGCAGACAAGGTTGGGATTGGAGCCAAAGAATAACGATCCCATGGCATAGGCTGCGATAGGGATAAGCACCGCCGAGACGAGCAACGCCAAGACCAGGTGCAGCGGACGGCGGAACACCTCGGTTACCTGGTGGAAGGTGTTGCTGAGCGCACCCTGAAACGTCATAAAGGCAAACAGGGCGGGAACGATAGGCTTGAGTACGCCAATCTGCTGGGGAAAGAGCACACCGAGCGCCACGCAAATCGGAACGATGACCTGCATGTATCCCGCGAGAAATTTGCCCAGTCCAACCCATTGCTTCATATGCGCTTGCGACTCCCTTTGCTCGTGAATCCGTTTTGAATGGATATGCTAGACGCTCGCATGCGTCCGTGCGTCAGAAACGCTCGAATATTTCGAGGCTATTACCGGCATCGTTTACCGAAACCGCGGCGTGCTGCGGCGATTTGCGTCCGTGCTGCACGGTATAATAAATCCGTTCAACAGATCTGCCTGCCGAAGCGGGCATACACAGAGGACTCATCGCTATGAACCGTGAGAGGTATCGCGGCGACCTGCCCCTATCGGGGGTGGGCGCCTATGTCATCGCTTAAGACGACGCATCGCTGGGCGGTCGCTCAGCAAAACCCCGAGCTCGAAAAGGAGCTTTCGGTTGGCCTGGGCATTCCCGGGCTGGTGGCGCGCATTATGGTTGCGCACGGCATTACATCCATCGAGGAAGGCCAGCTGTTTTTGACGCCTTCGCTCGATCGCGACTGGGCCGACCCACTCATTATCCCAGGCATGTCGGTCGTTGCCGACCGCGTCGAGCATGCTATTCGCAACCACGAGCATATCGCGGTCTTTGGCGATTTTGACGTTGACGGTATTACGTCGACCTGCCTGTTGACCGAGGCGCTGCGCACGTTTGGCGCCGATGTTACGCCGTTTATTCCACATCGCTTTGACGAGGGCTACGGTCTTTCGCGCGCGGCGCTCGACCGCGTTAACGAGCTCGCTCGTCCCCAGCTGATCGTGACCGTCGATAACGGCATTGCCGCCAAAGAAGAGGTTTCCTATCTGGAGAGCCTGGGGATCGATTTGGTGGTCACGGACCATCACGAGCCCTCCGATCAGGTGCCGCAGGGCGTGCCCCTGACCGACCCTAAACTCGAGGATAAGGGCCCCTCGCGTGAACTTGCCGGTGCCGGTGTGGCGCTCAAGCTGGTGCAGGTTTTGGGCGAGCGTCTGGGCAAGCCGTCGTATTGGCGTTCGCTGATTGAGGTCGCGGCACTGGGTACCGTGTCCGACATGATGCCGCTCACGCCCGAGAATCGCGCACTGGTCGCCGAGGGCATCCAGCAGATGCGCGTGACGGCTCGTCCCGGTTACATCGCGCTTGCAGCGCTCGCCAAGGCCGATCTGGCTACCATTACGGCGGACGGTCTATCGTTCTCGCTCATTCCCCGCTTAAACGCCGCCGGCCGCATGGCCGATCCCAAGCTGGCGCTCGACCTGCTGCTTGCCCGCGATCCTATCGAAGCAAGTGCACTGGCGGCCGAGCTCGAGGAGATCAACCGTCAGCGTCGCGAGATTGAGGCGGAGCTCACGCGTGATGCCATGGCAAAGGTCGAGGAGACCTATGATGGCGGTCGCGCAATCGTCGTGGGTGGCGAGGGCTGGCACGAGGGCGTTAAAGGCATCGTGGCGAGCCGCCTTACCAACCGATATCACGTGCCGGCGTTGCTCTTCTCTATCGAGGACGGTATAGCACGTGGCTCGGGCCGCTCGGTGGGCAAGGTCAACCTGTTCGAAGCCGTCGAGCGCTGTTCCGACCTGCTGATTCGCCGCGGCGGGCATGCCGGTGCGGTGGGCGTGACCATCGAGGCGTCCAAGCTCGACGAGTTCCGTCGTCGCCTTTCCGCCGTGTTGTCCGAGCTTCCCGCCGAGGACTTTGAGGACACCGATGAGGTTGCCGCCACGGTCGACCTTTCCGAATTGAATATCGAGACCATCGAGCAGATTTCTCGCCTTGAGCCGTTTGGCCAGGGTAATAAGGTGCCGCTGTTGGCTGCCGAGGGCGTGACGATGTGCGATCGCGCCGTGGTGGGCAAGACCGGCGAGCATATGCGCTTCGTGGCGACGGATGGCGCCACGAGTGTGCCGGCCATCATGTTTCGTGTGCCGCAGATCGATAGGCTTATCAATTGCGATAGCGCCGTCGATTTGGTGTTCGAGGCCGTGGCCGAGCATTGGCAGGGACGTGTGAAGCCCAAGCTCATGATCAAAGATGTCTTGGTGCGCGATACCACGGCACCCAATATCGACGATCCGGCATGTGAGCTTCGCCGCGGCGTACAACCGGCGGATTCTGGCCTGCGCCTGGAGTCGCGTAAACGCGAGACGCTTGCCCAACTTTCCTATACCGAGCTCACGCGCTCGCTCATTCACAGCTTTATCGGATCGAACCAGCCGCACCGCGCGCAGGTCGAGGCGCTCGATGCCCTGGCCGATCACCAAAGTGTTCTGGCCGTTATGGGAACGGGGCGCGGCAAGTCTCTTATCTTCCATGTGCATGCCGCGCGCGAGGCGGTTCTTCGCGGGCGTGCGAGTATCTTTGTCTATCCGCTGCGCGCGCTCGTTGCCGACCAGGCCTATCACCTTTCCTCGACGATGGCCGCGCTCGGCATTGGCGTTGGCGTGCTGACCGGCGAGACCGTGGAGGCGGCGCGCGATGACGTGTTTGCCGGCCTGGCTTCGGGCCGCACCGGCATCGTGCTCACGACGCCCGAGTTTCTGTCCATTCACCGCGATCGCTTTGCGCGTTCGGGGCGCATCGGTTTTGTCGTTATCGATGAGGCGCATCATGCCGGTCTTGCCAAGGGCGGCGACCGGAGCGCATACCTCGACATGCCCGATATCCTCAAAGCCCTGGGCGACCCCGTTGTCATGGCGGCAACGGCTACCGCGACGGCCCCGGTCGTGGCGGAGCTTGCTCGTGTATTGCCGATTACCAGGACGGTGGTCGACGAGACCGTTCGCGAGAACCTGCAACTCGAGGACGACCGTGACCTTGCGAGCCGCGAAAATCGCCTGGTGTCGATCGTGGCGACGGGGGAGAAGACCGTTATCTACGTGAACTCGCGCGACCAGTCCGTGGCGCTTGCCAAGACGTTGCGCAAACGCGTTCCCGACTGTGCGACCCATATCGCGTTCTATAACGCCGGGCTTGCGCGCTCCGATCGCCGCCGTGTTGAGGAAGCCTTTAGAGACGGAAGTCTCAGCTGCATCGTTTCAACTTCGGCCTTCGGTGAGGGCGTCAACCTGCCCGATATCCGTCATGTCGTGCTCTACCACATGCCGTTTGGCGCCATCGAGTTCAACCAGATGAGCGGACGTGCCGGCCGCGATGGCCAGCCCGCCGTGATCCATCTGCTCTATTCGTCGCGCGACGCCCGCATTAACGAGCGCCTGCTCGACTGCTATGCGCCCGAGCGCGACGAGCTCGTCACGCTCTATCGCGCGCTGCAGACCATGTGGCGCTCCAACCGCGGCAAAACCGGGGACGATTCCTTTAGTGCGAGCGATATCGACATCGCGCAGATGTGCCTTGCCATCGATGCTCGCACGCCGGTCGACGAGCGTTCGGTGGAAAGCGGCCTGGGAATCTTCGAAGAGCTTGGTTTCTGTCGAGTTTCGGGGTTTGACGACACTCGTCGCATCGCGATGGCCGAAAACCCCGGCCGCGTGCAATTGAGCAGGTCAATTCGCTATTTGGAGGGCTTGCGCTCGCGCATGGAGTTTTCGGCTTTCCGGAGCTGGGCGCTCGATTCGTGCGCTTCTGATATGCTAGCCAAAGTTAACCGCCCGATCGTACCGCGGGCCTAGGGGAAGGGGACCTCGATGGATGCCGCAGCCCGTACCGCCCATGATTCCACCCTCCAGCCGTTTTCGGAGATGGAGCACTATAAGCATGCCGATGAGCTGCCGCCCGAGATTATGGCGGACAGCTACGACAAGCTGGAGCGCCTGTGCCTCAAATATATGAATGAGGACGACTTTTCTAAGGTTGAGCAGGCCTACTGCTTTGCCGCCGAGAAGCACTGCAACCAAAAGCGCCGCTCGGGCGAGATGTACATTAACCATCCCGTCGAGGTTGCCATCATTTTGGCCGATCTCAAGATGGACTGCGATGTGGTGTGCGCCGCGCTGCTGCACGATACTGTCGAGGATACCGAGACCTCGCTCACCGATGTTTCCGGCCTGTTTGGCGATACGGTGGCCGAGCTCGTCGATGGCGTGACCAAGCTCACCAACATCGAAGTCGACAGCATGGACGAGAAGCAGGCGCTCACGCTGCGCAAGATGTTCCTCGCCATGTCCAAGGACATCCGCGTCATCATCGTTAAACTTGCCGATCGTCTGCACAACATGCGAACGCTGGCAGCCCTGCGCGAGGATCGTCGCCTGTTTAAGGCTCGCGAGACCATGGACGTGTACGCGCCCTTGGCCGACCGCCTGGGCATGAGCTCTATTAAGTGGGAGCTCGAGGACCTGTCCTTCTTCTACCTGGAGCCCGATGCCTACCAGCGCATCGCGCGTATGGTAGCTGAGTCGCGCGAGGTCCGCGAACGCTACCTTGCCGAGACCATCAAGACGCTTACCGATGAGCTCAACCGCATTGGTCTGGAGGACTTCCAGATCAACGGCCGCTCCAAGCACTATTGGTCCATCTACCAAAAGATGAAGCGCAAGGGCAAGGAGTTCTCCGAGATCTACGACCTGGTGGCGCTGCGTGTAATTACCCATTCGGTGCGCGATTGCTACTCCACGCTCGGTGCGGTGCATACGCTGTGGCACCCCATGCCTGGTCGCTTTAAAGACTATATCGCCATGCCTAAGGTCAATAACTACCAGTCGCTCCACACGACGGTCATCGGCCCTACGGCTCGTCCGCTCGAGATTCAGATTCGAACCTACGAGATGCATGAGCAGGCCGAGTACGGCATTGCCGCCCACTGGCTATATAAGAAGTCGGGCGGATCGTCTGCTTCCAAGACCAATGACGCTCAACGTTTGGACGACCAGATCAACTGGCTCAAGCATTCGCTCGATTGGGCGGCTTCCGACGAGATCACCGATGCCAAGGAATACCTGCACTCGCTGAAGGTCGATCTGTTCGATCAGGAGATCTTTGTCTTCACGCCCAAAGGCGAGGTCATGGCGCTTCGTGCCGGCTCCACGCCGCTCGACTTTGCCTATGCCGTTCACACCGAGGTGGGAAACCACTGCGTCGGCGCCAAAATCAACGGTGCGGTGGCTCCGCTCACGCACGAGATCAAGACGGGCGACCGCGTTGAAATCCTGACTAACAAGAGTTCCAAGCCGTCGCGCGATTGGCTCAAGATCGTTAAGACACCTTCCGCCAAGTCAAAGATCCGCCGCTATTTTGCCGCCGCGACCAAGGACGACGACGCTGCCGCCGGTCGCGATATGCTGGCCAAGGACCTGCGTAAGCGTGGCTATGGCATTTCTACGCCGCGTTCGACGCGTGCACTCAACGCCGTGGCGGAGCAGTTTAACTTCAAGCAGCTCGAGGACCTGTTTGCCGCCGTCGGCGCCGGCAAGGTTGCCCCGCGCGCTGTGGGCAATAAGGTCGAGCAAATCTTGGACCCCAAGCCCGAGGAACAGCTCACCAAGGCCGAGGCTATCGCCGAGGTCGTGAAGCAGCCCGCTCGCGGCTCCAACCGCAAGCCGCAAAAGCGCGGCAAGAGCGCCAGTAACGGCATTATCGTCAAGGGCGAGAGCAACAGCGGCCTGCTGGTCCGTCTGGCTCATTGCTGCAACCCCGTGACGGGCGACGACATCGTCGGCTTCATCACGCGCGGTCGCGGCGTTTCGGTGCATCGCGCCAACTGCCCTAACGTCAAGGGTCTCATGGAACATCCCGAGCGCATGATCGATGTGGAGTGGGACGGCGCTGCCGACACCCTCTTCCAGGTCGAGATCGTGGTCGAGTGCCTGGACCGCATGGGCCTGCTCAAGGATGTCACCATTGCCATTGGCGATGCGGGCGGTAATATCCTTTCTGCCGCCACGTCGACCAACCGCGAGGGTATTGCAACCCTGCGCTTTATGGTCGAGATCTCGGACGCGAGCGGTCTGGATCCGCTGCTGGCTTCCATCAGCAGTGTCGATTCGGTCTACGACGCTCGCCGTCTTATGCCCGGCGAAGGCGGAGCTCAGCTCAAGCGCCGTGTGTAGGTGCGAGAGCCTCTCAGCATCATAGATATTGGTTACGTTCGAGGCATCGTTTGGTGCCTCGAACGTATTTTAGAAGGAGGGTATGCGCATGGGCGATATGACTTTGGACCTGACACCCCGAGGTGCAGCTTCGATTGAGGCACTCGTCAACGGCCCGATTCAGACCAACAGTTACGCCGTGATTTCGAATGACGAGTGCTTAATCGTCGATCCGGCGTGGGAGGGCGAGCGTCTTGTGGAGCATATCCGCACCGCGCATCCCGAAGTTCGCGTACTCGGCTCTGTCTGCACGCACGGTCATGCCGACCATGTTGGCGGGGTCGCCGGGGTTCGAGCTGTCGTTGGCGACAGCGCACTATATGAGTTGTGCGCTAAGGACGTGACGGTGCCTCGCGCAAATATCGAGGAGCAGCGCGCCATGTGGGGTATTGAGACGCCCGATCCGGGCGAGCCGACGCGGCTGCTTGCCGAGGGCGATACGATTGAATTGGGCGATATCTGCCTGCAGGTGATCGAGACGCCGGGGCATACGCCGGGCGGCATCGTCCTGTTCGCCGCGACCGAGCAGGGGAACATCGCCTTTGTGGGCGACACGCTTTTCCCGGGCAGCCACGGTCGTACCGATCTTTCTGGCGGTGACGAGGCGGCGATTATGCGCTCGCTCTCCAAACTTGCCAAGACGCTTCCGCCCGATACCGTTTGCTTGACGGGCCATGGCGATTCGACCACGATGGCGCGCGAACTTATGCAGAATCCGTTTATGCAGATGTAGGCTCGAAGCCGTCTTTCGAATCACGAAGACCGCTCAATCGTCAAGCTATTTTCCCCAGTGGGTCGATTCTGTGGGGCAAACGGTCAAAATTTGTCCAATCGGATGGTATTCGTGAACAAACGAACGTTTATGCTCGGGTATGTCGTGGTAAAATCTCAGGCGTTATCGGAGCAACCTTACAGGAGGTTTCTTTTATGCTCGTCAACGCAGCAGACATGCTCAAGAAGGCCGAGGCCGGCAAGTACGCTCTCGGTGCCTTCAACACCAACAACCTCGAGTGGACCCTGGCTATTCTCCAGGCCGCCGAGGAGGCCAAGTCTCCGCTGATCCTTCAGTGCACCGCTGGTGCCGCTAAGTGGATGGGCGGTTTCAAGGTCTGCGCCGACATGGTCAAGGCTGCCGTCGAGGCCACGGGCGTTACCGTTCCCGTCGCCCTTCACCTCGATCACGGTTCTTACGAGGACTGCTTCAAGTGCATCGAGGCCGGCTTCACGTCCATCATGTATGACGGCTCTCACGAGGAGACCTTCCAGCTTAACCTCGACCGCACCAAGGAGCTCGTTGAGCTTGCCCACTCCAAGGGCATGTCCATCGAGGCCGAGGTCGGCGGCATCGGCGGCACCGAGGACGGCGTGACCTCCAGCGGCGAGCTCGCTGATCCTGCTGAGTGCAAGCAGATTGCTGACCTGGGCGTCGACTTCCTCGCCTGCGGTATCGGCAACATCCACGGCGTGTACCCTGCCGACTGGGCTGGCCTTTCCTTCGAGCGCCTGGGTGAGATTAAGGCTCAGACCGGCGACCTGCCCCTCGTCCTGCACGGTGGCACCGGCATCCCCGAGGATCAGATCAAGAAGGCCATCTCCCTGGGTATCTCCAAGATCAACGTCAACACCGATCTGCAGCTCGTCTTCGCCAAGGGCGTTCGCGAGTATATCGAGGCTGGCAAGGATCAGCAGGGCAAGGGCTTTGACCCCCGCAAGCTCCTCAAGCCTGGTCGCGAGAACATCGTTGCCCGCACCAAGGAGCTCATGGAGGAGTTTGGCTCCGTCAACAAGGCGTAAGCGTCGCTAAACTTCCCGCCGGAAGCCCCGTCTCCCTACACTGTTTCCTTTGCGCTCACCTGGCTTCGCCAGAAGTCGCGCCAAGGAAACAGTTCCGGGGGACGGGGCTTCCTTCGTTTAACGCCGCAGGGTTACGAGTCTGAATTAAGGTGGCTACTGGCTTCGCTAGAAGTCGCGCGACGGAATCAACTCCGGGGAAACGGGGCCTCCTTCGTTAACTCGCTACAGGGTTACTGGGCTGAATTCATTTTTTCTAGGTACCGTTTATCGGTGTTGAGGGTTCCTTTATTGGGGCTTTCTTTTTTATCTCGCTACAATGGGCTTCAAGAGTTCTAATGACTTGGAGTTTGGTATGGCTGTTATTAATGTGCTGCCTTCGGATGGGAAGGTCATTGACGAGGGTCCTGTTGGTTGCTCTGTTGATGTTTGCTGTGATGATTTCCGTCATCTCGATATTGGACTGCCGCCCGAGATTCTTCGTCTCAAGGATGCCGGATATTTGACGCAGGCTGTTGCGGCTTGTGATCGTCTTTTGGGGCAGAATCCCGATCCCTCGCTTGCTGCCTGCGTTCGTGCCGAGCGGTATCGCATGCTTGAGACGCCGCTTCATTTTTCGGTGTCGCGCGATCGGGCTATTGCGATGATTCGCGAGGAGTGGCCTGAGTTTACCGAGGAGCAGTTTGACGATCTGATTGACCGTAAGCGTATTGACTGGCGCTTTATCGATGGCGAGCTGTTCGTTCTCGACAACTTCCTCGATTCGCTTCGCGTATATCCCAAAGAGGTCCCCGGCATGCGTCCCGATCCTACGGACGGAATTGCACTGCGCAACGAGATGCTCAAGGAGATGGAGTCACAAAACGGATTGACTCGCGTTATTACGCTTAAGGCGTCCTTGTCTGTCCCCGGCGCTCTAGAGGGGGAGACCGTTCGCGCTTGGCTTCCCGTAGCCGCCACCTGCCGCCAACAGTCTCAGGTCGAGATTCTCGACATGACGCCGGAGGGTGCTGTTGCTCCCGCGAACGCTTCGGCGCGTACCGCCTCGTGGTCTTCTTCGAGTGAGCGCTCATTCTCGGTGACTTATCGTTATCACATCGATGCTGCTTATTGTGATGTCTACGGTGGCGCACTTCCGGTTCATCCGCGTATGGACGCGCCTCTGCCCGAGGATATTTCCGAGGATCGTCCGCACATTGCATTCACGCCGTATCTGCAGCAGCTGACGGCCGGTGTTGTTGACGGACTCGAGGATCCGCTCGATCGCGCCCGTGCTATCTATGATTACCTGACGCAGTATATCGACTATCGCTATCAGCCGCCGTACTTGCTTTTGGGATCTATTGCCGATGACTGCGCGCATTCGCTCCGCGGCGATTGCGGCGTTATGGCGCTCACGTTTATCACCATGTGCCGTATCGCGGGCGTGCCTGCCCGTTGGCAGAGCGGCCTCTACGTTGCGCCCGATTCGGTGGGGTCGCACGACTGGGCAGAGTTCTATACGCCGCAGACCGGTTGGCTCAACGCCGACGTGTCATTTGGATCTTCTGCTCGCAGGATGGGGGAGGAGTGGCGCCGCCGTCACTACTTTGGCAATCTCGACCCATGGCGTATGGTGGCCAACAATCGATTCCAGGCAGAGTTTGAGCCCTCTTTCGACGGCATGCGCGAGGACCCTTACGATAACCAGATGGGTGAGGCTTCGGTCGACGGTCGCGGATGCCGTCAGCGCGAGATGCTACGCACGGTCGAACTCATCGAAATGCTCGAAGTTCCATTTTCGGACTAATCGGTAGAAAGCTGTGATAAACTAACTCACGCATTACGTGCCCGAGTGGCGGAATTGGCAGACGCAGTGGACTCAAAATCCACCGTTGGCAACAACGTGCGAGTTCGAGTCTCGCCTCGGGCACCATACATGCAAGTGAGCGTTCAAGGGGGTTGCGGCCCCCCTTTTCGTGCCGAACTCGCGTGAGCGCGCGAAGCGTTAAGCAAACAGGCCTGCGGCCTGTTTGTAGCGGAGCGTGGCGAGGGCGCCGCGCGTCCGAAGCCCGGGGCTTCGCGAAGCGAAGGCCCTTCGAGTCTCGCCTCGGGCACCATACATGCAAGCGAGCGTTCAAGGGGGTCAAGGCCTCTTTTTCGTGTACGTAATGTGATAACGCGCTGTACGTGTTATTATTCGCAAGGCGTTGTTCCCGCAATGCCCTAAAGAGGAACCCGAGGGTTCCCACCTTTTGGCGCCAATGAGCAGCTGACTGGTCATACAACTTAGATTCCCTTCCTCAAATCGAGGATGTCTATGTGTACGACCTGGTTGCTGAGAAGCGCCGGGTTATTTTTTTATGAATGGAGGTAGGGAAAATAGCTAAGTCTGATGACACCCGCATCAACGACGAGATTACTGCATCTTCGTGCCGTTTGATTGGCGTCGATGGCTCTCAGCTCGGCCTGTTCGCCATCCGCGATGCCCAGCGCGTCGCCGACGATCAGGGTCTCGACCTGGTCGAGATCGCTCCCAACGCGGAGCCGCCGGTCTGCAAGGTCATGGACTACGGTAAGTTCAAGTACCAGCAGGCCATGAAGGCCAAGGCTGCTCGTAAGAACCAGTCCAAGGTCGAGGTCAAGGAAATGAAGTTCCGACCCAAGATCGACGTTGGCGACTACGAGACCAAGAAGGGCCACGTTCTGCGTTTCCTCAAGAAGGGCGCACGCGTTAAGATCACCATCATGTTCCGCGGCCGTGAGATGGCTCACCCGGAGCAGGGCCTTAACGTTCTCGAGCGTCTCGCCGAGGATCTCAAGCCTTACGCTACGGTCGAGTCCAAGCCTAAGATGGAAGGCCGTAACATGCTTATGCTGCTCGCCCCGATTAAGGGCGCCTTCGATGAGGATAAAGCGGCAAGCGATACCAAGTAACTAGTGTTCTGTAACCGATTAAGGAGTATTTCATGCCTAAGATGAAGTCCCACAGCGGCACCAAGAAGCGTTTCCGCAAGACTGGTACCGGCAAGCTTATGCGCGCCAAGGCTTTCAAGAGCCACATCCTGAGCAAGAAGTCCACCAAGCGTAAGCGTGGCTTCCGTCAGGAGACCGAGATCGCCGCTGCCGACCGCAAGGTCATCAAGTCGCGTCTCGCCTAAGTTCGCGTTCCCGTTTTTCGTTTTACCGTCTAGGAGTTGATAGAACATGGCACGTATTAAGCGCGCTGTTGCCGCCAAGAAGAAGCGCCGTACCGTTATGCACCGTGCGAAGGGTTACTACGGTGCCGCTTCGCGTACTTACAAGCATGCTAAAGAGCAGGTCCAGCACTCTCTGCAGTATCAGTATCGTGATCGCCGCAACAAGAAGCGCGAGATCCGTTCTCTCTGGATCACTCGTATTAACGCTGCTGCTCGTCTGAACGACATCTCTTACTCTCAGTTCATGCACGGCCTGAAGGTTGCCGGCATCGAGCTCGACCGCAAGGTCCTGGCTCAGATGGCTTACGAGGACATCGAGTCCTTCAACGAGCTGGCCACCATCGCCAAGAAGGCTCTCGAGGCCTAATAGATTCTCTTGAATCGCTAGGGGAGTGTCGCGTTGTGCGCGGCGCTCCCTCTTTTTATCTGAAGCGCGGTTTACATTGCTAAAAGCGCGGGTAGATAAACACTTACAGGTGACCGATCTCTATATATTCCTGAATCAAAGGGTCATCATCTGATACGTGCAGTATTTCCGCACCAGCCTTTCTATGACTTATATAGGAAGCAATATATTGTGTAGGACTTGTGAAGAGTGGAATTGTCGTCCCATAGGGCTTCGCGGTCTGGCAATATATCTCCTTGCCGCGCGGCCTGGTGCAACCGGATCGGCCGCAAAGCGTGCACCTTGAGAACCGGATACTGCGAGGATGGACACTCACTTCAGTGTCGCATCCGGGCAGACATCGAACCATTTGAAATGGTCTAACTTGGATTTG
>NZ_QSHC01000015.1:0-71811 GCF_003467545.1 Collinsella sp. AM38-1BH
CCGATCTCGGAAGGCACGTGCAGACCTTTCGTCATGGCCTCCTACCTTTCTTTCGGGCCTTACTGGCCGAATGTATCAGCGCCCCTCTGTATGGGACGCTGCTTGCTGACAGCTCTAGTTATATCCAAAAACCACCTGCAATTCCACCTCGCCCCCGAACGGTCAGCAAAGTGCGATGAACGGTATATCGCATATGATTCTCCCATGATGCACTTCGGTTCTCTAAAGCAGGTTTTCAAAGGTAAATGTTCTTTTTTCTAAGGAATTAAGCTAGCTTGCACAAATATTTTCATGTTTAGGAATTGCATAGCTAAAACGGTTTTCTGCATATATATGTCGTTTGTCCATGATTCAATTTGGATTCGATTATATTCAGCTCGCAATCATTCTTATTCATACATCCTCACCAGTTGAGTATGGATATAGATTGTTTCCAAACGAGTTGGACAGTTAGTTGCATGCCTTGTCAGCGTAAGAAGTAGGTAAAGATACCGTTCGCACAATACGTCCGTGCCACAAGTCGACTAAATTGAGACAATAGTGAATAGGGTTAGGCTACCGTCCCCTGCGG
Organism: Collinsella sp. AM38-1BH; assembly: GCF_003467545.1. NCBI lineage: Bacteria > Bacillati > Actinomycetota > Coriobacteriia > Coriobacteriales > Coriobacteriaceae > Collinsella > Collinsella sp. AM38-1BH. Next base: position 572 of record NZ_QSHC01000015.1, read on the forward strand.
GGACTGAACGGACAGATGCATATGCCGAGCAAAATCGAAAAAAAGCAAGCCGCCGCAAAGCTGCGCAAACCGCCTCGCGACTTCTCGTACACGCAGAACCGAGAGCTCAGCTGGCTACGCTTTGACAACCGTGTGCTTGACGAAGCCTTCGATGAGACCGTTCCGCTGTTCGAGCGTCTAAAGTTCGTGTCGATTTTCGAGTCTAACCTCGACGAGTTTCTCATGGTGCGCGTGGGCGGCCTGTCCGATCTGGCAGAGCTCAAAAAGCAACCTGTCGACAACAAGAGCAATATGACCGCCTCCGAACAGGTCGATGCTGTCATGGCCGAAATGCCCGGGCTCCTTACCCGTTGGGAGTCCATCTTTAAGAGCATCGAGGGCAAGCTCGACACCTTGGGCGTTCACCGCGCCCGCATCGATTCGCTTACGCCCGAGGAGCGCACCTTTGTAACCCGCTACTTCCAGGCCTACGTGTCGCCGGTCATCTCGCCGCTGGTCATCGATCCTCGCCACCCCTTCCCCAACCTACGCAATGGCGCGCTCTATCTGGCCTGTGGTCTGGACGGCGCCACCGACGAGGAGAGCCTGCTGGGCCTTATCGAGATTCCCGCCTCGATGAACCGCGTGGTCGAGATCCCCTCGCCCACCGGCACCTACTCCTACATCTTGCTCGAGGACGTCATCCTCGCCTGCCTGGACAGCTGCTTTGGCTCCTATAAGCCGCTGGATCGTGCGCTGATCCGCGTCACCCGCAACGCCGACATCGATCCGGACGGCGAGGGCGTCGAAGAGGAAGAGGACTACCGCCAGCACATGAAGCGCATCCTCAAGAAGCGCCTGCGTCTGCAGCCGGTAGTGCTCGCGGTCTCGGGGTCGCTCGAGAAGGCAACGCTCAAGACCATCCGCAAGGCGCTCGAGCTTTCGCGCCGCTCTGTCTTTACCTGCGATATCCCGCTCGACCTGGGCTACGTCTTTGGCATTGAGGGCAAGATTCCCGAGCACCTGCGCAACGAGCTGCTCTTTACGCCGTTTAGGCCGCAGCCCAATCCCACCATCGACATGACCCGCTCCATCCGCGAGCAGGTGCTGCAGCACGACAAGCTGCTCTTTTATCCCTACGAGGCCATGAACCCCTTCCTGGATCTGGTGCACGAGGCCGCCTACGACCCCGAGTGCATCTCGCTGCGCATCACGCTCTACCGCGTGGCCAAGCAGAGCCGCCTGTGCGAGTCGCTGATCGATGCTGCCGAGAACGGCAAAGAGGTCACGGTGCTCATGGAACTTCGTGCCCGCTTTGACGAGCAGAACAACATCGAGTGGGCCGAGCGCCTGGAAGAGGCCGGCTGCACCGTCATCTATGGTTCCGAGGGCTTTAAATGCCACTCAAAGATCTGCCAGCTCACCTATCGCGAGGGCATGGCGCTAACGCGCCTCACGCTTTTGGGCACCGGCAACTTTAACGAGAAGACGGCCAAACTCTACAGCGACTTTATGCTCATGACAGCCCATCCCGGCATCGGCGAGGACGCCAACCTGTTCTTCCGCAATCTGTCGCTGGGCAACCTGCGCGGCGACTACCGCTTCCTGGGTGTGGCGCCCGTCGGACTGAAACCGCTCATCATGCGCGGGCTTGACCGCGAGATCCAGCGCGCCCTTGCCGGCGAGCCCGCCCGCGTGTTCTTTAAGCTCAACTCGCTGACCGACCGCGAGGTTATCGACAAGATCGCCGAGGCATCGTGTGCCGGCGTGCGCGTAGACATGATCATCCGCGGCATCTCGTGCCTCAAGCCCGGTGTTCCGGGCAAGACCGAGAACGTGCATGTCCGCTCCATCGTCGGACGCTTTTTGGAGCACGCGCGCGTCTATGCTTTCGGCGTGGACTCGGACATGATTTACCTGAGCTCGGCAGACATGATGACGCGCAACACCGAGCACCGCGTGGAGATTGCCTTCCCCGTGCTCGACCCCACCTGCCGCGCCCTAGTGCACGAGTACATGGGCATGCAGCTGCGCGACAACGTGAAGGCCCGCAGCCTCACGAGCGACGGCACCTGGGTCCCCGTGGAGCGTGCAGAGGGTGAGAAACCCTTCAACTCGCAGGAAGCCCTGCTGGAGCGTGCCTATCGCAACGCCGAGGCCGCCGCGCAGCAGCGCGCACAGGAGAAGGAACGTGTGGCCGAGGAGGCCATTCAGGCCGATGTTGAACACGGGGCAGCTGCCAAACCGGAAGCGGTTGCAGCTCCCCCGGTGAATGAGCCCGAGGCTGCCGCAGAGCCCGCCGTGGAGAAAGCGCCCGAGCCCGCTACTGCGACTCCGGAGCCCGCCGCCGAGGCAAAGCCCGCCCCTGCTCCTGAGCCGCAGCCGGCCACACCCAAGGTCCAAGAGGTCCAGGCGACCGTCATTGAGCCCGAGCCTGCACCTGCACCTCAGCCCGATCCGCAGGTCATCAAGCCCGCACCCGAGACGAGCGCCCGTCGCGATAAGCCCGCCGGCAAGACCAAGGCCATCGAGCGCCATCGCCCCGGCCGCGTGCGCATGGGCCTGGGTCTGATCGGCCTGGGTCTTAAGACGCTCATTACCGGCAAGACGAAATAGTCGTTTGTAGAAGCAGTTTGTAGAAGCGCCCCGCATTTGAGGAAAGCCTCGGATGCGGGGCGCTTTTCCCTGCTACCATGGTGCGAACAACAACGCGAATGACAGGCAGGAATATGAAGCTCACTATAGAATCGATGACCTACGGCGCCGACGGGCTGGCGCACGCCGACAACGGCAAGGCCGTCTTTGTGCAGGGCGCCGTGGCAGGCGACACCGTCGAGGCCGAGGTCGTACAGGACGGCAAGTCGTTCATGCGTGCCCGCACCACCGAGATTCTGGAGCCAAGCCCCGATCGCATTCAGTCTCCCTGCCCCTTCGTGGGCATCTGCGGCGGCTGCTCGTGGGGCAATCTCTCACGCACGGCACAGCTCGCCGCCAAGGAGCAAAATCTGCGCTCCACGCTCGAGCGTATCGGCAAGTTCAGCCCCGATCAAGTCGATGAACTGGTGCAACCCATCCGCCACACCAAGGATGATTGGGGCTACCGCAATAAAATCGAACTCGAGCCGACCGTTGTAAACGGCCGCGTGCGTCTTGGCATGCACGGTGTCGATCCTCGCAAGATCGTGACCGTCGATTCGTGCCCGTTGTTCGACAAACGCTTCCCCAAGGCACTCAAATCGGTCGTCGGCGCGCTCAATTATCTGAGCGGCAGCCACGACCTGGGCCTTGAGCGCGTGGGCATTCGCGCCTCGCGTCGCACCAAGGCACTCGAGGTGGCGCTCTGGACGCCTACGGGCTCTTTCCCGCGCTCGCAAGTCTCGCGCGTGTTGGCAGACGCCGCGCACCCCACAAGTGTCGTACGCGTGATGAGCAAGGGCGAAAAGAAGGCCCGCCGTGTTTCCAAGGTCGAAATGCTCGCCGGAGAGGGCTCATGGACCGAGAATATCGCCGAGGGTCAGATGCGCTTGTCTGCCCCGTCTTTTTTCCAGGTCAACACCAAGGGTGCCGAGATTTTGATCGAGCTTGTCATGGAAACGCTCGATCCGCAGGAAGACGAGCTTGCCGTGGACCTGTACTGCGGTGCCGGCACCTTTACCCTGCCGCTCGCCCGCCGCTGCGACTTTGTCGCCGCCGTCGAGGCCTACGGCCCCGCCGTGCGCGACCTGCGCCGTAACCTGGAGATCAACAAGCTTGATAACGTCGACGTCATTGGCGGAGACGCGGTGCGCGAGTTCCCCGACCAGGATGCCGACGTCTTGGTGGTCGACCCGCCGCGCGCAGGCCTCGCCCCCGAAGCGATCGACCTTATCGCCAGCACGAGTGCCCACGATGTCGCCTACGTGAGCTGCGACCCGGCCACCCTGGCGCGCGATCTCAAACGCTTTGTCGAAGAAGGCACCTTCTCCCCCGTAAAGATCACGCCAGTCGACCTGTTCCCACAAACCTTCCACTGCGAGACCGTCGTCCACCTTAGGCGCAACTAGCCACTTAATCATTGCTCAGAAAAATCATTGGGAAATCGAGCGTGGCAAGCGGAGGTCTTCGGGGTATAAGACGGCTAATTGTATGCCGCCTATGAAAGGAACCCTCATGCCCAGCGTTGCCGTTCTCGCCGCCGATGGCTTTGAAACTATTGAATGCTTGACCATGGTCGATGTCATGCGTCGCGGCGGCGTGCGTGCCACGCTCGTCTCGATTATGCCCACGCGTGAGGTCGTAAGCTCGCTGCAGATCCCCGTGACCTGCGATGCGCTCTTTGATGAGATCAACTTTGACGAGTACGACTGCGTCGTGCTGCCCGGCGGCCTGCCCGGTGCCACCAACCTGCGCGCCGATCAGCGTGTCTGCGACGTGGTCTGCGAGTTCGCCGCGACCAAGCACGTCGCCGCCATCTGCGCCGCCCCGTTTATCCTGGGCGAGCTCGACCTACTCGAGGGGCGCCACGCCACGTGCTTCCCTGGCTTTGAGAAAAGCTTCCCCGAAGGCGCCTATACTGGCGAGAAGGTCACGCAAGACGGCAACATCATCACTGCCAGCGGCATGGCACAGTCACTCCCCTTTGCATTGGAGCTGCTGCGCACGCTCGCCGGCGACAAGGCCGTCGAGAAGGTCGCCGAGGGCATCCAACTATGATTTTGGCTTCCCAATCGCCGCGCCGCATAGAGCTGATGCGCGAGGCAGGCTACAACATTCGCGTGATTCCCGCGGATATCGACGAAACGCCCTTTGATGGCGAGCCCCCGCTCACGCTTGTCGAGCGCTTGGCACGCGCCAAGGCGGCTGCCGTTGCTGCCGAGTATGCCGAGCCCAATGAGTTGACCGTCGCGGCCGACACCATCGTCACCTTCGACGGCAAGATTTTGGGCAAGCCGGCAACCGAGGACGAGGCGCGCACCATGCTCCGTGAGCTTTCGGGCCGCACGCACCAGGTCGCAACCGGCGTCTGCATCGTTAAGGCAGGCGATACGGCCGCCCCGCATGCCGCCGAGAGCCTGTCGTTTGTCGATGTGACCGACGTGACGTTCTACGAGCTCACCGACGAGCAGATCGAGCACTACGTTGCCTCGGGTGAGCCCATGGATAAGGCAGGCGCCTACGGCATCCAGGGCACAGGCGGCCGCATGCTCGTGCACGATATTTCGGGCGACTTCTATAACGTAGTGGGCCTACCCATCGCCCGCGTCGCGCGCGCGATTCAAAAACTCTCGTAATTGCATCTGGCGCTGGGTATTCCCCAGCGCCTACAATTTTGGCGTACCGTACGGATCCCGACCGGGCACAAGGCGCGGCGGAAAACCGATAGGAGTTAAACATGGATACACTGCTCGAGGCCATTGACGTCTGCGATGTCGATGGCTTTTGCTATGGCAACTATACGGACGAGGAGGCCGGCACCGGTTGCACCGTAATCGTGGCACCCGAGGGCGCCACCGGCGGCGTTGACGTACGCGGTGGCGCTCCCGCTTCGCGCGAGACCGACCTGCTACGACCCGAGAACACCGTCGACAAGGTCCACGCCGTCTGCCTTTCGGGCGGATCGGCCTTTGGCCTCGAAGCTGCAAGCGGCGTCGCTCGCGAGCTTGAGAGCCGCGGCATCGGCCTTCCCGTCGGCCCCACGCAGGTGCCTATCGTGTGCTCCAGCTGTATCTTCGACCTTGCCTTTGGTAACCCCACCGTGCGCCCCGACATTGAGGCCGGCATCGCCGCCGTGCGCGAAGCACTCGACCACACCCCCACCAAGCTCGAACAGGGCAACGTAGGCGCCGGCACGGGCGCTACCGTGGGTAAGCTCATGGGGCCTGCCACCTGCATGAAGGCCGGCCTTGGAGCTGCCGCCGTGGCACTCGGCCCCATCAAGGTGGGCGCCGTGGTCTCGGTCAACGCCTGCGGCAACGTTGTCGACCCCTTCACCGGCGAGTGGGTCTCCGGCATGCGCGCCGCAGCCGATAGCGACCAGATCGTCGACATGGAACTCGCAGCCTTTGCCGCCGCCGGATCCATGCAGATGCCGCTCGACCGCACCAACACCACCATCAGCTGCATCGTCACCAACGTGGAACTCACTAAGGCACAAGCCACCAAGGTCTCCCAGATGGCCGCAGACGCCTACGCACACGCCATCCGCCCCACACACACCACCAACGACGGCGACACCATCTACACCCTCGCCAGCGGCAAACTGGGCGCCCAGGCAAGCGCCGCCGTTCCCCTAGACCTGCTGGGCATGCTCGCAGTAAGGGCCCTGGAAACTGCCATCGCAAACGGAGCCAAAACCGCCAAAACCTCCCACGGAATCCCAGGTGCTGCGAAGTAATCTCACTCGACCGTCGGTCGGAGGCGGGCGGGCATTACGTTTGCTGCTCTACAGTCCTATGCAAGACGAAGGCCACATTAAGTGGCCTTCTTTGCATGCGGAACTCGCGACAAACGTAATGCCCGCCCGCCTCCGACCGACTACCAACTAATATTTTTTCAGCCCAGGCCCCTGTGTACCGCGCGTCGAAGATCTTCAAATTCAAATAACCTGACAATCGATTCTTATAGCAGAGGCCCCTTGGCCTTTAGTTTGATACAAGTTCCGCACGAGCCGGAAAGCACTTAATGTGCTTTCCGTGCGAGCAGGACTGTTCGCAGTAGCAAACTAAAGGCCAAGGGGCCCAGTCAACCTATCAGCAGCGATTACTCGGCAGCTAGTTGAATTTGAAGATCTTTGAGGCAAGACGGTATAGGCCGAGTGTGGTTTTGTCTCCGGCCCGTCCGCGCAGATTGGTGAAGAACCCGACCACGCCGTAGCGGGCACGACGATACATGCGCTCGTCGTAGGCCTTCAAATCATTCCACAGCGTCTTTAGGCGCTCGTCGGCGCAATCTTCCTCGGAAAGCTTGGTGAGCACCGAGCAGATCGCCATCATCATGGTGAAATAGCCCATCATGTACGAGCGCAGACGCGACGACTCAACATCGCTGTACAGGTGGTACGACTCCATCATGATGCGCGTCACACGGAACTGCTGGTCCAGACGCTTGACCATCGTGGCCTCGTTGACACTCTGGCCCTCGCGACCGATAAAGTAGCGATAGAGGTCGATGTCGGCGTAGTACATGGTCTTGCAACGCGGCAGCGGCACGTAGGCGTAGATGTTGTCCACATAGAACGTGTGCGGCGGCATGGGAAGGTTGGACTCGCGCAGCACATCCGTGCGATAGCACAGGCTGTGCATGAGTAGGTTCTGGTCCAGGCGGAAATGACCGATCTGATCCCAGGAAAAGATCTTTTTGCGCGGCAGGGCAAATTTGTAGCCAATAGCGGTATGCGTGCCCTCGTAAACCTTCTCGTACACGTAGTTCGAGATAAACAGGTCAACGCGCTGATCGCGCTCTTCAAAGCCACGCAGAATCGACAGCATGGTCGAAAGAGCCGCAGCGTCGAGCCAGTCATCCGAGTCGACAACCTTGTAGTAGGTGCCCTGTGCCTCGCGCAGACCCGAAAGGACGGCAATACCGTGGCCACCGTTCTCCTGGTGTACCGCGCGAATGATACCGGGATAACGTGCCTCCCACTCATCGGCCTTATCGGCCGTCTCGTCCTTGGAGCCGTCGTCCACCACGATAATCTCGATATCGGTGGCGTAATTGCTCCCCTCCAAGATGGAGGTGATGCAATGGTCCATGTCCTTGGCGGCGTTATACGAGGGAATACCGAATGTTATGACTTTATGCATGGCAGGCGATAATCTCATCCGAAAGATCGAGGGCGGAATTGGTCACGGCGTCCATATCGTAGTAACGATACTCGGCCAGACGACCCACCGGGTGGAAGTTCGTCAGGTTCTGGACGCGCTCAAGATAGCGCTCATAGAGCTCACGGTTCTCGGGCTCAAGAATGGCGTAGTACGGCGTCTCGCCCGAGCCGGGCGTATAGGCCTTGGAGTACTCCTTCATGATGGTGGTCTTGCCGGGCAGGATCTGACCGGTCATGTTCTTGAACTCGGTAATGCGCGTGTAGTCCTCGCTCGTGGTGTAGTTGACGGTGCCCACGGGCTGGAACTGGTCCATATCGAGCGTCTCGAACTTCATGTCGAGCGTACGGTACGGCAGAGCGCCCAGGTCGAGGTTGAACAGCTCGTCAAGCGGACCGGTGTAGACGATCTCGCCGCCATAGACCTTACCGTCGATCTTGACGGTGGTCTCGTCGATCTCGAAGAGGTCGCGGGCGTCCACGTCGCAGAACACATCAATCAGATCGTGGTCGAGCATGCGCTCGAACAGCGCGGTATAGCCGTCCTGCGGCATGCCCTGGAAGGGAGCCTGCGGGAAGTAGCGGTCATCGTCGCCCACAAAGACGGGAACGCGGCCGGTGATCGAGGGATCGATCTGGTCGGGCGTCTGACCCCACTGCTTCATGGTGTAATGCAAAAAGACGTTCTCGTAGACGTAATCGGCGACCTCGGCAAGATCCGGGTCGTTCTTCTTGCGCAGCTCCATGATGGGCACCTTGACGTCCTTGCCAAAGGTCTCCACGAGCTTCTGATACAGCTCCTCGCCGCGCTCATCGCCAAAGGCAAGCTTGAGGCTCGCGTGGTTAAAGGGCACAGGCATAAGGGTGCCGTTGATGTTGGCGAGCACCTTGTGCTGGTAGTCCGTCCACTTGGTAAAGCGCGACAGGAAATTGTGGACGCGCTCATTAAAGGTATGGTAGATGTGCGGACCATACTCGTGGACCAGGATTCCGGCCTCATCAGCGCAGTCGTAGGCGTTACCCGCAATGTGGCTACGGCGTTCCAGAACGGCAACGCGATAGCCGATAGTCTCGGCGAGACGACGGGCGCAAACGGCACCGGCATATCCAGCACCGACGACAATCATGTCGTATACGCCGGCGTTAAAGCCTTCAGGCAGGCCTGAGGTAATCTGCATCGATACTCCTTGTCAAAAGCCACGGGCTCGTTAGCTGGGCTTTTCTCGAACATTCTTCGAGACATATTTATCAGAGCGATTATAGCGCTAATGCGTCCTATAATGAGCTTGCCACACAAGGAAAGCTCAAGCACCGCGGCGTACATAATTGAAAGGTAAACCCGCTAGCAGCGGGTTTATTCGTGAACAGCCGGGCGCCTGGAGCTTAGCGAAACGCTTGTAAGGAGTAACATGAGCGATTTCCTAAACCGTATGAAGTCTGCCGCCAAGGCCGACCTTAAGACAATCGTCCTGCCCGAGGGCGAGGATCCGCGCACCATCGTCGCGGCCACCAAGATCATCGAGGAGGGCCTGGCAAAGATCGTCATCCTGGGCAACCCCGACGAGATCAACGTTCCCGGCGCTACCGTCATCGACCCGCGTAATGCCGAGAAGCACGAGGAGTACGCGCAGAAGTTTGCCGAGCTCCGCGCCAAGAAGGGCGTTACCATCGAGCAGGCTCGCGCCCAGGTGATGGATGCCACCTACTTTGGCACCATGATGGTCAAGATGGGCGACGCCGACGGCCTGGTCTCCGGCGCCTGCCACTCCACCGCCGACACCCTGCGCCCTGCGCTTCAGATCCTCAAGACCGCCCCGGGCACCAAGCTGGTCTCGGCCTTCTTCGTGATGTGCACCGACACCCCGCAGTTCGGCACCGACGGCACGCTGATCTTCGCCGACTGCGGCCTCAACATCAACCCGTCCTCCGACGAGCTCTCTGAGATCGCCATCGCCTCCGCTCACTCCTGGTCCACCTTCATGGGCAACGTTGAGCCGCACGTGGCCATGCTCTCCTACTCCACCATGGGCTCCGCCGGCGGCGAGGTCGCCAAGAAGGTCCAAGAGGCCGTGAAGTTCTGCAAGGAGAAGGCTCCCGAGCTCGCCATCGATGGCGACCTGCAGCTCGACGCCGCCATCGTTCCCACCGTCGCCCAGCTCAAGGCTCCTGGTTCCTCCGTTGCCGGTAAGGCCAACGTGCTCGTGTTCCCCGACCTCGAGGCCGGCAACATCGGCTACAAGCTGGTCCAGCGCTTCGCCGGCGCCGACGCCTACGGCCCCATCCTGCAGGGCATCGCCAAGCCGGTTAACGACCTTTCGCGCGGCTGCTCTGCCGACGACATCGTGGGTGTCGTGGCCATCACCGCCGTCCAGGCCCAGATGGCTGAGTAGCGGACATATCCCCTCGGGACCCTACAGGGTAAAGCTCTGAAAACGTCCTCGGACATGCATGAAACCCCCGCTGCGCACTTCGTGCGGCGGGGGTTTCATGCGTCCTGCGGAATATTTTCAGAGCTTTACCCTGTAGGGTCCCTGCCGCCACGTAGCAATCAGAGAATCCGGGGTGGACGGCGGCTTGGCTACGAGCTGGAGCTGAAAATCTGAATGGATGGGTGCCGTTGCTGGGAGCGCAGGCGTTGCTGATGATGATCACTTTGGAGATTGAAAGGCCGGTGGGCTTCGGCGGTTGTTGTGCCGGAAACTACATCCCAGTTTGGAGGCAGATTGTGGGATGTGGCTTCCGCTTGGGGCCTGTTTGGGAAACTTTGGGACGGAATTTTGCTTTATTGTGGGTCGCACTTTCCGCAACGTGCCTCAACCGGAAAGCGTGTCCCAGTATTTGCGCTCGAAATGGGATGGGGTTTCCGCCGTCCACCTGCTAGTAAAAAGGCCTCCGGAGCTGTTGCTCTGGAGGCCTTTCGTTTACTTGCAAATGCGCGCGTTAGTTGTTCTTGGTCAGGCGCTCGACGTCGTGGGCGATCATGTATTCCTCGTCGGTGGGGATGACCATAACCGTGACGGAAGAGCCGGCGGCGCTGATGACCTGTGGGCCGTTGCCCACGGCCTCGCGGTTCTTGTTGTTGTCGATGCGCACGCCCAACCACTCAAAGCAGTCGCAGAAGGCCTTGCGGATCGACCAGTCGTTCTCGCCGATGCCGGCGGTAAAGGTAATGGTGTCCACGCCCGCCATGGAAGCGATCATGGAACCGGCCTGCTGCATGGCCTTATAGGCGAACATATCGAAGGCAAGCAGGCAGCGCTCATCGCCCTCGGAGGCGCGCGTGCGGATGTCGCGGGCGTCGTTGGAGATACCCGAAATGGCAAGCAGGCCGGACTGCTTGTTCATCATGTCGTCGACTTCCCGGTAGCTGTAACCGCCCTCGCGCTGCAGGTAGCATACGGTAGCCGGGTCAATGGAACCGCAGCGGGTACCCATCATCAGACCGTCAAGCGGCGTGAGGCCCATCGTGGTGTCGCGGCACACGCCGTCCTCGATAGCAGCAAGCGAAGCACCGTTACCCAAATGGCACGAAAGCAGACGGTGGCAGCGCGAACCCAGGATCTCCTTGGCCATCATCCACTCATAGCGGTGGCTCGTGCCGTGGGCGCCGTACTTGCGCACGTGGTACTTGTCGCACACGTCCTTGGGCAGCGCGTAGGTATAGGCGACCTCGGGCATGGTCATGTGGAACGAGGTGTCGAAGACCGCCACGTTGGGCAGCTCCGGATACTTCTCACGGCAATACTCAATCGCCGCGGCCTCGCCGTAGTTGTGCAGCGGAGCAAGCGGTGCCACCTCGAGAATCTTGGCCATGACCTCGTCGTCGACGACCGCGGAATCATCGAAGTGCCAGCCGCCCTGAACGATGCGATGCCCAATGCCATCAATCGTAAAGTCGGTCTTCTCGAGCTCCTCGAGCACACGAGCGATAGCAGAGCGATGATCGGGGAAAGGGACCTCCTCGGTCTGCTTGGCGCCACCGTTCTCGGAGTGGCCAAAGATGCCCATGTCCGAACCGATACGTTCGCAGTTGCCCTTGGCGAAAACCTCGCGGGTAACGGTATCCAAAAGCTGATATTTAAGGCTTGAGCTGCCGGCGTTGACAACAAGTACGTTCATGAGACTCCTTTGCAGTGCAATACGGTCGACGCAGACCCCTTAAGGCGGCCGCATTTTAATAAGAAGTTATCACAACTTGATAAATAGCTATCAAGCATATCGCCCAACGAGCACAAAAGAGGGGCCGAACGGCGCTCGGTCGTCCAGCCCCTCCCCTCTTGCAATTACTTGCCGTTGACGATGCGCTCGACGTCAGAAGCGATCATGAACTCCTCGTCCGTGGGAATGACGAAGATCTTGACCTTGGAATCCTTGGCAGACAGGCACCAAGCGCCGTCGCCACGCAGGGCGTTACGGGCATGGTCCATCTTGACGCCCATAAAGGCCAGACGGTCGGCAACGCCGGCGCGAACGGCCGGAGCGTGCTCACCGATGCCGGCGGTGAAGACCAGCGTGTCCATGCCGCACATGGAAGTGGCCATCTCGGCAGCCTTGGCGGCAATCTTGTAGACGAACATATCGAAGGCGAGCTGAGCCTCAGGGTCACCAGCAGCGGCGAGCTCCTCGACATTGCGGCAGTCGTTGGTCTTGCCGCCGGTCACAGCCAAAAGGCCGGACTTCTTGTTCATCATCTCGTCGACCTCGTCGAAGGTGTAGCCGCCCTCGCGCTGCAGGTAGCACACGGTAGCCGGGTCGATGGAGCCGCAGCGGGTGCCCATCATGACGCCGTCGAGCGGGGTGAGGCCCATGGTGGTGTCCATGCACTTGCCGTCCTCGATGGCGCACAGGGAGGCACCGGAGCCGATGTGGCACACGACGACCTTGCGGGCCTCGCCGTTGGTCATCTCGGCGACCTTCTTGGAGATGTAGCGGTAGCTGGTGCCGTGGGCGCCGTACTTACGGATGTGCAGCTTGTCGCAAACATCCTTGGGAAGGGCGTAAGTCTTGGCGACCTCGGGCATGTTGAAGTGGAAAGCGGTGTCGTAGACCGTAACGTTGGGCAGGTCGGGATACTGCTCCAGGCAGTACTCGATAACGTTGGCCTCGGGGTTGTTGTGCAGCGGCGCTAGCGGGGCGACCTCGCGAATCTTGGCGAGAACGTCCTCGTCGACGAGGGAGGAATCGCCAAAGTACCAACCGCCCTGAACGATGCGGTGACCGATGCCCTCGATCTTGACGCCGTTGGCCTCGAGGTCCTTCAGGACAGCCTCGATGGCGACCTTGTGGTCGGGGAACTCGATGTTCTCGGTCACCTTCTTGGAGCCGTTGGCAGCATGGGTGAAGGTACCGCCGGTAAAGCAGACGCGCTCGCAGGAGCCCTTTGCGGACACCTTGTGGGACTTGGTATCGATGACCTGATACTTAAGGGTCGAAGATCCTGCGTTGACGACCAGAACGTTCATGTGTCTCCCTACTAACAGGCGGTGTGGCGCCGCCAGGTTACATACACTTCAATAATAAACCCAAACGCCCTCGCGCTCGGGTTTATTGCGTTGATATATAAGTTATCGGTGCCTAAATACTCATGGCCTTTGACTTGTAAGACGAAATAGCGCGGGGATATACACCAGGGAAGAAATCCCGAGCGCAACAAGCAATACGACTCGAATGCCCGCAACGCTACTCAGCACAGAGTTGAGCAGATAGAAAAGAACGGCACCCACCGCCACCATCTGGCTTTGAACCGAAATCAGTGAACAGCGCATCGATGAGTCGGCAGCATTTTGGAAAACTGAGTATTTGATTGGGGCAAACAACGAGTACGCAACTGTCTGCAGCACATAGAACACGGGCAGCAAATTAGCCGGAGTAAGGGGGATCAAAAACAAAGCTGTCAAGACTAAGCGAATGATGCCGCAAATACGCGCAAAACGGCCCTTGTCGACATGAGCAATCACACTGGGCACAATAAGCCCCATGGAGGCCGAGGCAAGGAGCTGGACCGCAATGGTCACACCCGAAGCGACGGAATTCATTCCGCGGCCCGCAAGCAGCAGTGAGAAAAAGTCTTCCAGGGCGACAAAAGCAAATGCCTGAGAACAGTCCATGATGAACGCTGAACGAAGAATGCCATTACACGCAATAGCGGCACCGATCATCTTCGGGCTAATTCCACGCTCAGGTGCCCCCGCAGTGCCCCCTCTTCGCATCTCAGGAATGCAGACAACGACAACCAACGTCAACACCATTGCGATGATATCTGCCGAAAGACCAATGAGATATGCACCGACAGACGAAATGAAACCGCCCACGCAAGCGGAGATGGCATAAGAGGCATAGAAAACAAATCGCTCAACGACATTAAGTCTTACGAGCTGGTCCTGAGAGACGCTGTCAATGTAAATCGCTTCTATGGATCCGCTCAGACATGCAACGGCAAAACCTTTGAGAGCGAACGCACCGATTAAAAGCAGAGGGGAACGGACGAGAAGCAGGGCGGCGTAGTATCCAAGCATCCCCACGACGCCAACGAGACCGCTTGCCTTTCGTCCAAACCTATCAGCAATATAGCCAGTGGGAACTTCGAGGATGAACTTGCTCACTTGATATGCAATCATCATGCTAGAAATCGCCACTATCGAGAATCCGACGAATTCAAGGTAAACCGTCAGAAAATACAAAATAGTGCTGAAGTTCGACAGAAAAACGAACGTCATATAAAGCAAAACCGTACGGTTTTTCATGCTCCGCCCTCCAAGAGTCAGCAATCTAAATCGAAATCTTGGAAAAGCATGAGGGCAAAGCTGTCAGCTATGTGTTGCAGGGCGTCAACATTCACTTGACGACACGAGGCCAAATGGCCTCACGAAGCGAGATGACGCAATAGGTGAAGAAATACCGTCTGGTGTCGATCGGTCCAGGCATTTTGTCGATAGCAAAAGTAGATGGGCAAGGCTACGTCATGTGAGGCTTCAATGGAGCACTCGCTCACTTCCGATCCATCCGATGCGAGAGAAGAGCCAGAAAAACTCAATATCAATCCCCCGGCTTGAAGAAACTCAGCCTGCGCCCTGTTTCCGTATTCGACATCGCGAAAGCGGAAATTAACCAGCTGAGCTTCGGGACATTGATTGATTGCATTGAGACAGGGTGACAAATTAATGGGAACAGCGAGCCTGCCGCCCAGTAACTCACGAACGGTCATAGCACCCACAGATTGATGACCAGCTGGGCATGAAAGAACCCTGAGCTCCTTTTCACCCATATATTTTGAAGAAAGGACGCTGTCCCGTGGTTCCTCAAACGAGATAGCCGCGTCCGAAATGCCAAGTATAAGTGATTCAAAGCATGTAGCCGTTGGCTGATGCCACACATCGAGGTGAATCTGAGGGTGCGAGCTTTCAAACGAGTCATACCAGTTTTCGGCAAAAAGGCGCCCCCGCCCATGAAGGCAGGGGGCGTAAAGACGAAAGTGGCCGTCGGGCGAGACGCCGTCGTCCCTCGATTGAGCGTACTTTTTGAGATCGTCGACTTGTGCCAGGATCACGCGTGCACGACGCGCAAATTCTCTGCCCGCCGGAGACAAAACAGCCTCCCCCGCCGATCGGTTGAGCAAAACGATCTGATACTCAGATTCCAACTTTTTGATTGCCGACGAAACGGCCTGCGGACTCACATGAACGGAGCGAGCTGCTTTGCGCACGCCGCCATAGTTCGCTACCGCTTGAAGGTATTCGAGTTGAGAAAGCTGCATAGATTACTCCAAAGGCAGCCAAGTCGACGGCCTACGCGCCCTCAGATGAGGTTCTCACCCAAGTTCTTGCCGCCGAGGACGTGCATATGGAAATGCATGACGGTCTGACCGGCGTTGACGCCCTTGTTGGAGATGACGCGGAAACCGTCCTCCAAGCCCTTGGCCTTAGCGACCTCCTGGATGGCGTGAGCCATGGCGCCCATGGTCTCGGCAGGCACATTATCGGCGATATCGCTGTAGTGCTTCTTGGGAATCACGAGAGTGTGGACCGGCGCCTGGGGGTTGAGGTCGTCGAAGGCGATGACTTGATCGTCCTCGTAAACGACGGTCGAGGGGATCTCGTGGTTGGCAATTTTGCAGAAGATGCAATCACACATGGTTGGTTCCTTTCTCGCAGACCAAGGTAATTATATTTGGTCGGGGTGGTTAGAACGAGAGGTTGTCGTCCGTGTTGGCGGCCTCGCCGTCGGCGAGCACGTCGTTGCCGTCGACGTCCTTAAGGAGCACCGAGACCTTCTGCTCGGCATCGGACAAGCGAGTACGCAGGCTCTTGAGGAGCTCTACGCCGCGGGTATAGCTCTCGAGCGACTCCTCGAGCTCCATATCGCCCGACTCCAGGCTGCGGATGATGAGCTCCAACTCCTGCGAAGCCTGCTTGTACGTAAGCTGCTCGACCGGGGTTTTCTCTGCCATATCTGTTTCCTTTCCTAAAGGTTTATCGCTATGAAACGCAGCCTACTCGACCGTATCGACCGTTGCTGCCACGTTGCCGTCTGCCATGCGTACGCGAATGGCGTCGCCCGGCTTAAAGGTCTTGGCGCTCATAGCCACGCCGTCAACGCTGTACGCGATGGAATAGCCGCGGGCAAGCACCTTGAGCGGCGACAGGGCATCGAGCGAGGCTGCCGTACGGCCCAGGTCGGACGCTGGCTTGTTGAGCATCGTGCGCCCCTGATGCTCCAGGCGAGAGCTCGCGAGCGTGAGCGCATGGCGCTTGCCATCGAGCCCCGAGGTGCTTGCAACCAGACGCTCGGGCAAGCGCTCAAAGTTGGAGCGAAATGTCCCGACCGAGCGTACTATGGCGCCCGACAGGCGATCGGCGGTCAGCGCAAGCTCCGATTCGCGACGCTCGACCATAAATGTGGGGTCGTTGAGGCACGGGCGGCACGCAGCCGCATCGAGCGCATCGCCCAGGCGAGCCGTATAGGTATCCCAGGCACGGCGACCGCGCTGATCGAGCATCTCCAGGTCGACCTGGGCCGACCCAATCATCGATGCCATCGCGGCACCCAGACGCTGATGGCGCGCCTCGAGCACATCGGCCAACTCCGTCATAGCCGGCGCCACCGATTCTGCCGCCGCCGTGGGCGTGGAGGCGCGGCGGTCGCTCACCATGTCGCAAATCGAGGTATCGGGCTCATGGCCGATACCGGTCACCACGGGCACGGGACAGGCAGCCACTGCACGGGCAAGCTCCTCGTCGTTGAAGGTCATGAGGTCCTCGAAGGAGCCGCCGCCGCGCACCAGCAAGATGCAGTCGGGCGCCGGCGTGATGGCGGCGGCACGGCGCAGGCCCTCGATAAGCTCGGCCGGCGCACCCTCGCCTTGAACCTTGGCGCCCACGCAGACAAGCTCGACGAGCGGATTGCGCCGACGCAATGTACGCTTGACGTCGTCGATTACCGCACCGGAAAGCGAGGTGACGACCGCCACGCGGGAGCAGAACACCGGGATGCGGCGCTTGCGCGCTTCGTCCATCAGGCCCTCGCGGCGTAGCTTTTCGGCCAGTTGCGCCACTTGTTGACGCAGCAGACCCTCCCCCGCCAGCGAAAACGAGCGAGCGACAAAGCTCATGCGGCCTGTGGCCTTATAGAGGTTGAAGCTGCCCTTAAAGCTCACCTGCATGCCGTCACGCAGATCGAAGGTACGCTTGAGATAGGCGCCCTTCCAGATGATGCAGTCGACGGCGGCCGAGTCGTCTTTAATCTGGAAGTAGCAGTGGCCGCTTCGGGCATTGGGACCACGAAAACCCGTGACCTCACCCAAAACGCTCAGCTGCGGAATGGCGTCGAGCGCGCCGGCGGCGATCTCCACCGCTTGGCTCACGCTGAGCTCCTTGCGCTCCTGATCGTCCGAACCGTCGAACTCGGCGGAAACGGTATTGCCGGTCAGATTCCAGCCTGCCACGCAGCCTCCTTTCGTCATCGTGCACAAGGGCTTCGGCCCTGCGCAAATTCAAGTCCAACACATAGTACAGCGCCGCGGGGACACGAATCCCCGCGGCGCCCAGCGACCCAATTTGTTATCGGTTGGAGTTTCTGTTGTAGCGAGCCATAAGATAGAGCAGCTGAATAATCGAGGTGAGCGCCGCAGCCACATAGGTAAGCGCGGCGGCCGTCAGCACCTTCTTGGCACCGTTGACCTGCTTGGAGCTCATACCCGACTGCTCAATATACGCCACGGCGCGCCGACTAGCATCAATCTCGACCGGCAGCGTAACCAGTTGGAACAGCACGCTAAACGAGAAGAAGATC
Organism: Collinsella sp. AM38-1BH; assembly: GCF_003467545.1. NCBI lineage: Bacteria > Bacillati > Actinomycetota > Coriobacteriia > Coriobacteriales > Coriobacteriaceae > Collinsella > Collinsella sp. AM38-1BH. The sequence continues at coordinate 18,636 of NZ_QSHC01000015.1, forward strand.
AGCGCGAGGGCCGTGAGCCCGGCAATGTTCATAAATAGGCCCAAGAGCAACACGATGGTCCAGGTGTTCTGGGTAAAGTTGACGACCGGCACGAGGGCGGTGCGAACCTTCATCATGGCATAACCGCTTTGACGCTGGGCGGCATGGCCCGCCTCGTGGCAGGCAACGGCAACGCTTGCGACCGACCCGCCCGAACGGTTGGCATCCGAGAGATACAGGTTGTTGTCCTGCGGGTTGTAATGATCGGTGAGCTCACCAGCGACGCCCTTGATACCCACGGCGTTGCAGCCGTTGGCGTCGAGCATGCGGCGAGCGACCGTGGCGCCCGTGTCGCCGTCCGAGCGAACCTTGGACCAGGTTTTGTACGTCGAGTTGATATAGTTCTGTGCGGCAAGACCGATCACCGTGCAGACAAGAACAACCAGCAGGTACAGCGGGTCGATGCCAAAGCCGTATCCATAGTAATAAGGCATGCGAATTCCTCCGAATCGAGTTACACGTTGGAGGCATTTTACCCACTCGCCCAGCCAACGAGACACCATCGATGTTTTGGCATTGCAGCTCTAAAACGTTTGCAGCGCTTGGCAAACCGCGTAACTACAAAAGCTCGATTTTGCCGTCCTTCACAGTGAGTCCCATGTTGCCCGAGAGCAGATCGTCCAGGCGCGAGCCCACAAGCTCAAAGCGCCAGCCTTCGCGCAAGGGGCTCTGCTCGGGATGCTCAATATAGTCGGCCAGGTCATCGCGCGAGGCAATGACCGAGGTCGCCACTCCCGAGCGTTCGGCAACCAGGCGGATAAGCGCGTACATGAGATCCGTCACGCTCTCCAGCTCCGGAGAGATCTGGCGATGCCCGCGCACCATGAGCGGCAGGCGATCGTGCGGGCAGCTTGCGCCGCGCTTGATGGCCATGAGCGCACCGTCCACGTCGCGCTCCCCCAACTGATCGGTACCGCGAATGCTACGGAACTCCTCAACGCGCACGGGATTGCGCTTGACGAGCGCAAGCAGCGTGTCGTCGGACATGACCCACTTGCGCGGGATGTTACGGCGCTCGGCGCGGTCCTCGCGCCAGGCGGCGAGCTCGCGCGCGATGCCCAGCTGGTGGCGGCTGCACGAGTTGATGCGCTTGACCTTGCGGAATGCCTCGTGACGGTCGGCGCGATAGTGCGACTCGTCAGCCAGCGGGCGTAGCTCGTCGAGCACCCAGTCCACACGGCCCAGCTCGCGCAGGCGACTCATCATCTCGGTATAGGCGACGATCAGGTACTTGACGTCATCAATCGCGTACTCAATCTGCTTATCGGTCAGCGGGCGACGCGACCAGTCGGTCAGCGACTCGGTCTTGGGCAGCGAGACGCCGCAAAACGTCTGAACAAGCGCGCCATACGAAATCTGCTGGCGCTCGCCCAAAAAGGCAGCGGCGACCTGCGTATCGAAAATCGGTCGTGGCAGCACGCCCACGGTATGGAGCATAACCTCCATATCCTGCGAGCAGGCGTGGAAGACCTTAGTCACGCTCTCGTCTGCCATAAGCTCGGCCAGCGGCGATAGGTCGTCGATCACCAGGGGATCGACCGCGACGCTCTCGGCAGGGGTGGCAATCTGAACCAAGCACAGGCGCGGATGGAACGTGCGCTCGCGCAAAAACTCGGTATCGACGGCAATCGCGTCGAACTCACGGGCGCGCTGGCAAAAGTCGAGTAGAGCCTGATGTGTGGAAATGTACATATCAACCCATCGAATAAGGTTAGGCCCGAAAAACACGGGTAGGATATCGGCATTGCCTTACAACTATACTCGGTTAGTCACAGAACGGGAACGTAAGTATGCGCTGCCTTATCATCCACAACCCGGCATCGGGCCCCAGCTCAGATGAAATCTTCGCATTCACGCACGCCCTTGCACAGGGCGGCGACGAGGTCGTGATGCGCTTTATCGGCGATGGCATGGAACCCGAGGACGCCGTGGCAGACGTGCGCGAGTTTGATCGCGTGGTCGTTTCGGGCGGTGATGGCACTGTCTCCAACGTGCTCGACCAGATGCGCGGATGCGGTGTCCCCACGCTCGTCTTCCCCTCCGGTACGGCCTGCCTGTTCTTCAACAACATCGGCAATGCCCCCGAGGCGGCGGCGCTTGCCAAGGCTTGCCGCGCCGGTCGCACGGTCAAAGTAGACATGGGCGAGCTCTTTTGGCTCGACGAAGACGGCAACGAGAAGCGCCACGGCTTTATCATCATCGCCGGCTCGGGCTTCGACGCCGAGATCATGATGAAGGCCGCCCCCACCAAAAACGACATCGGCGAGATCGCCTACTTCCTCTCTGCGCTCGCCACGCCCAACCCTACGGTAGCGCACTTTACGATTGAGCATGACGGCATTGTCGAGGAGCTCGATGGCATCTGCTGCATGGCCGGCAACACCTCGGTCATTCAAAACGACATCAACCTGTTCCCCGATTGCCGCATGAACGACGGCATGGTCGACATCGCGGTCATCGAGCCCGTAAAAACCGTCCAGCTGCTCCCGACCGTGATCACCGCCGCGCTCGACCCCGCCGGCAAGTTGCTCGGCCGTCCGCAGTTCAAGATCATCCAGACCAAGGAAGCCAAGATCACCTGCACGCCGTCGCTGGGCATGCAGTTCGATGGCGAGATCATCTCCAGCAACTCGGGCGTCTTTGGTGCCCGCGCGCTTCCGCAATGCCTCGACCTCATCGTCGACGAATTCTCACCGCTCGGAAAATAGGAGGACCCCATGAACGACAATCCCCTGATCGGCTTTATTGTCATCGTCTTGGCCATGCTCGTCGGTTACGCCATCAACGTGATTCACCGCCGAAAGAAGTAAATCTACATTGGTATGATATTCATCCAATTATCGTCTCCCCTGCCGTTTATGCATTTGCCAAACAGCAGGGGATTTTCATTTCGGGCATTCCCAGCTACTTTATTCGACTACAGTAATTACAGGGCGTCTTTATTAAAGTAAAGCTATAAACTGAGTACAATTAACCGCTCATCGCATATTTCATTACGCTTATCGAGTAAGTTTCTTTCATAGATGAATATTGTTTCCAGTTCGTTACGCTAATGGGGTGTCTTTATTGGCTGAAGCCCTCTGGCAACGGAGGGCTTTCGCACGCTGGGAGGGAAAATGAGGAAAACTCACCCCGTCAACGCGCTCAAAAAGCTTGGCATAGGCCTCGCCTTTGGAGCTGCAACCATCATGTCCATGCCGACATCTGCGCTCGCCTGCACGCAGATGTACATGGGCAAGAACCTTACGGCCGACGGTAACACGTACTATGGCCGCACCGAGGACATTGGCACTCGTTACCTCAAACACTATGGCATCGAGCCCTCTTATGGCCCTGGTCATACCTACAGCTCGAACGAGTCCGGATTCTCCTACACCTCGACCAAGACTACGTATCGTTACAGCTACGTGCGCGACCATCCTGCTGAGTGGGACGGACGCTGGGATGCCTACTCCGAGGCCGGCATCAATGAGAAGGGCGTCTCCTGCTCCGCAACACTGAGCACCTCCTACAACGACGATGCCAAGGCAGCGGATCCCACGACCGAGCATGCCCACAAAGCAAATCCCGAGGTCAAAAATACCGGCATCGGCGAGTACAGCTACGCGGGCGTCATCTTGGGCGAGAGCGCAACGGCCCGCGAGGGCGTCGAGCTTATCGGCAGTCTAATTGACGAGCAGGGCGTCTGCTCCAACGACCAGATTGTCATCGCCGACAACACCGAAACTTGGCTGTTCGCCGCGCTTTCCGGCCACCAGTGGATCGCTATGAAGCTGACCGACGACGTCGCTTCGGTCAACCCCAACATTAGTAACCTCAATTTCCAGGTCAATCTTGACGATCCTGAGAACTGCCTCCACTCTGAGGGGATCAAGACTATGCCCGAAGAGAAGGGCTTCGCCAAGTACTTTGAAGACGGACAGTTCGATGTTGCCCAGACCTACGGTGTATCTATCAACAATACGGGCATGGGCTCTTGGGCGCGTTATATCCAGGGCCGTGACTACTTTATGGCTCCGCTGACCGAGGGCACCGACTACGAGATCGTCAAGGACAAGGACAAGAATGACGTCACGCTCGGTGCCATGGTTCATGAGATGCAGCCGCTGTTCTTCCAGCCCAGCAAGTCCGACTGGAACACGTTTGAGCTGATTCGCGCCTTCGGCAACCGCGGTGAAAAAGTCCCCGGCCTTAATGCCAATACTGACGGTGTCAGCAGCATCGGTTCCGACCGCAACGCCGAGGCCAACCTCTTCCAGATTCGAAAGGGCTATGACCCCGAGGTTGCAACCATCCAGTGGGAGATGCTCTCCTGCGCCGAGTTCTCCGTCGCTATCCCGCTATACTCCGCTCTGATGACCGAAGTCAGCCCCTACTTCAGCGACCAGACCGTTGATTATGGTCACTGCAGCGAGACGGACATCGTGAACAACGAGGAGCCCGAGAACTCCATTAACTACGTCCTGATGGACATCAACTCGCTTTGCTTCGCGAACCGCGCACAATTCGCCACCAGCGTCCGCACCTACCTCGATGCGCTCCAGAACGAGCTCATCGAGCAGAACAAGGAAGTCGACACCGCCATGCTGGCCGAGACGACCACCGAGGGCCGCACTGCCCTGGCCAACAAGGCCGGCAAGGCTGCTACCGAGAACACCTACAAGAAGTGCAAGGCACTGCTCCAGGAGATGCGCGCCTATCAGAAGGCCGAAAACTTCGACCAGCCCTTCACCCCAAGCGACCTGAACACCGAGACCAACGGCCTCAAGGTGTCCATCACCTACGCCAAGGATGCTCTTGCCACCGATCCGGTCACCCCGGATCAGCCCGGCACTCCCGAGCAGCCTGGTACTCCTGAGCAGCCCGGTACCCCCGAGCAGCCCGCTAAGCCCGAGCAGCCAGCCGCCAAGCCTGAGAAGCCTAGCAAGTCCGACACCACGACCACGGTAACCACTAACAAGACGAACACCAAGGGCGGCCTGCCCACCACTGGCGATCGTTTTGATGGCCGCATGGTGGCCGCATTCGCCATCGCTGGCGTTGCCGTCATCTCCGCGGGCGGTTACTTCCTCTACCGTCGCAATAAGGAGTAACGTCTTAGCTGGGCGGGCAAGGCAGCAATGGCAGCCTCGCCCGCCCAGCCCGCTCTTTTGACCGGCGGGAAACCCGCCTGAAATCTTTTCAAAAAAGATTTCCCCGCACGCACTTCGCTGTGCTATAGTGCAGCGCAACAGCAACTAGGTGCGACCGTGCCACGGTATCACGAAAGGAGCCACCAACATGAAGAACACGATGAAGTCTCTCAACAACTGGTGGTGGCGTGATGCGAATACGATCGGTCGACAGTGAGTCCCTCACGCCTGTTTTTGCGCTCTAGGTGATTGGAAGGCCTCCGGTTTCGACCGGGGGCCTTTTTCTATCTCGAGCCCGATCGCATTCGCATCACGCGCCTCCGCTTTTCTCTTGCACCCCCATTCCGAAAGGATTTTCACCATGTCTCAGAACACCACCGCCGCCCAGCCCCGCACCGTCCAGACCGCCGACCGCGGCAAACTCGACGTCCGTGCTCTCGTCCTGCTCGCCATCCTGCTCGCTGCCGGCTTCATCCTCAACTTCACCGTCGGCAAGGCCATCTCGGGCATCTCGGGCGGCATGATCAGCCCCGAGTTCATCATCTCGGCCTTCTGCCTCACCATCCTGGTCGTTCGCCCCAACATCGGCCAGGCGCTCGTCATTGGCCTCATCTCGGCTGCCGTAATCCAGATCACCACCGCTTCGCCGTTCGTCGATTTTGCCGCTGAGGGCATCGCCGCCATGCTCATGGCCGGCATCGTCAACGCCGCCGGCAAGAACGGTCAGGTCAAGCCCGCGATCGCCATTGTCGCAACCTTCCTGACCACCTTTGTCTCCGGCGTCATCTTCATGGTCATCAAGATGGCCATGCTCGGCGTGGTCGGCGAGCTCGCCGCCGCCATGTTGCCCGTCGTCGCCATGACCGCCGTCTTTAACGCCATTCTGGTCGGCGCCCTCTACTTGCCCATCCAGAAGGCCCTTAGGCTCAACTAACCCACAGTGCCCCATCGGTAAAGACTGTCCCAAACAACGAGCTCTTGGGGACGTTCTTAAACGACTGGTCATTTAAGAACGTCCCCAATGACTATGAAAGGTATCCATGGAAACGATCATCAACGTCGACGATGTCTCGTTCTCCTATGGCACGCAGACCGAGCAGGCGCTCAGCCACATCTCGCTCAGCGTGAACAAGGGAGATTTCATCGGCATCATCGGGCCCTCGGGCGCCGGCAAGTCCACGCTTGCCGCCTGCCTGTCGGGTGCCGTGCCCCACCACTACACCGGCACGTTCTTTGGGTCCGTCATGGTTGACGGCCACGACACCTGCGAGGTCTCGCTGACCGACGTGTCGCAAATCGTCGGCAGTGTGCTGCAGGATATCGACACGCAGATGGTCGCCTCGGTCGTCGAGGACGAGATGCTCTTTGGCCTCGAGAACTTTGGCGTTCCCCACGACCAGATCGAGCGGCGCGTGAGCGAAACGCTCGAGACCGTCGGCATCAGCGACCTGCGCGACCGCGAGATCGCCACCCTCTCGGGCGGACAGAAGCAAAAGGTAGCCATCGCCGCCATCCTCGCCATGCGTCCGCGCGTCTTGGTTCTCGACGAGCCCACCGCGGCACTCGACCCCGCTAGCTCCACGTTGGTCTTCGAGACGCTGCGTGAGGCAAACCGCGCACTTGGAATCACCATCGTCGTCGTTGAGCAAAAGGTCGCCCTGCTCTCGGAGTACTGCAACCGCGTGCTCGTGCTCAACCATGGCGAAATCGCGCTGCAGGGCGAGCCACACGAGGTCTTCGCGCATACCGACGAGCTCCGTGCCATCGGCGTCGACTGCCCTCGCGTCACGCGTATCTTCAATAGCCTCGAGGCCGATGGCCTGGTAAGCGGCACCCCCTGCTTGGATGTCGATGAGGCCGAGCGCCTGATTTCGGGCATCGTCGACCCCGCACACGCGGCTATCGAAGCCCAGGCGCCCGCCGGTTCCCCGCATGCACCGTCGTTGCGTCCTCATGCCAAGGACGCCGAACCCGTACTCACCTTCGACCATGTTGAGTTTGCCTATCCCAATGGCGGAGCCGCCGTACGCGACCTTAGCCTGACGCTCTATCCTGGCGAGCTCGTGGGCATCGTCGGCCAAAACGGCGCCGGCAAGACCACGCTCACCAAACTGCTCATAGGCCTGCTTAAGCCCGCCTCGGGCAGCGTGCGCGTCACGGGACTGGATACCGCAGCCGTTCCCACGAGCCGCATCGCTCGCGAGGTCGCGACCCTCTTCCAAAACCCCGACCGCCAGATCTGCAAGGACACCGTGCTCGACGAGGTCGCCTTTGGCCTGGAGCTTGGCGGCATGGACCGTGCCGAGGCTCTGCGTCGTGCCCAACTCGTCATCGACCGCTTTGGCCTGCCTGCCGATGAGGCGCCGTTCTCGCTTTCGCGTGGCCAGCGACAAATGGTGGCGCTTGCCTCCGTCGTAGTGGTTGAGCCCAAGATCGTCGTACTCGATGAGCCCACGAGCGGCCTTGATTACCGCGAGTGCATGACCGTCATGGAAACGGTGCGCACCATGGCCGAGCGCGGTTGCGCCGTTATCATGGTCTGCCACGATATGGAAGTCGTCTCGGATTTTGCCGAGCGCATTGTGGTGATGGCCGACGGTCGCATCCTCGACCGCGGCCGCACGCACGAGCTATTCTCGAACATCGAACTCATGCAGCATGCCTACGTGGAGCCTCCCCAGGTTATTGAACTCTCGCGCCGTCTGGCATCTTCCGTCTCGCCCGCTTTTGCGCAGGTGAGCGAGGTCACCGATGTCGTTCGAATTACCAAGGAGATGGTCCACCGTGGTTAACGTCATCGACTACATGCCGGGCGATACGCTGCTGCATCGCCTGAACCCCGTCGTCAAACTGGGCCTCGCCGCTGCCATCATCGTCGGCATCTTCTTGTCCGACACCTACGTAGCGCTGCTGGGCTTTTTGGCACTCACCCTTGCACTGGGTGCCTATGCCGGCGTCGTCGACCGTCTGTTCTCGCTGCTCAAGTTGCTGATTCCGCTCGCGCTTATCATGCTGGTGCTCCAGCTGGCCTTTATGCGCGATGGCAACGTGGTGTGGGGTTTTATCACCGACACGGGCCTCATCACAGGATCGAAGGCCTGCCTGCGCCTGCTGGGTGTGGCGTTACCACTCATCCTCATGCTCATGGTGACCAAGCTCAACGACCTTGCCAACGCCTGCGTCGAGGTGCTGCACGTGCCGTATCGCTATGCCTTCACCTTTACCACGGCGCTGCGCTTTGTGCCGGTGTTTGGTCAGGAGATGAATGCCATCATGGAGGCGCAGACCGCACGCGGCGTCGAGTACGACACCAAGAACCCCATCAAGAAGCTTAAGCTCATGTTGCCACTGTGCGTGCCGCTGCTCATCTCAAGCGTGGGCAAGACCGATGCCACAGCCTTGGCGGCAGAACAGCGCGGCTTCTATCTGCGTACGCGCGCCAGCTCGTACAAGCGCTACCCCATCAAGGGCCTGGACATCGCCGTGCTCATCGTCAGCATCGCCCTCATCGCCATCGGCTTCCTGTTCTAGTTCACCACCGACAGCAACCGCCCAACGCAAAAGGCCTCGGCTCGCACCAAACGAGCCGAGGCCTTTACTGTTTCACCAGATAAAACCTACCAAAATTAACCTGTCCCTTTTTGGCGGGTCGGAAGCTAGAGGCGGTAGGGGGCGCCGCTGCGGATGATGGATTCGCGCACCAGGACATCCATGGCGTCGAGGGTGATCTCGGGCATCTCTCGGTACTTTTGCAGCACCGAGAGCTCGGTGCAGGCCAGAATGACGCGGTCGCAGCCGCTACGGGCGAACTCCCACATCACGCGGTCGAACTTATCCATATCGGGCTCACGTCCGGCCTTCACATCATCGTAGATAAGCGACATCACATCGTTCTGACGTTTCTCGCTGGGATAGACGACCTCAACACCCGCAGCCTTACATTCGCGGCCGTAGACGCCCGCGCCCACGGTTCCGTCGGTGCCCATGATGCCAATCTTGTGCACCGGCTCGGCCGGCATACTCAGGTTGGGGTCGAACTCGCACTCCCCCATCACCGCACCGGCCAGAGCATAGCGCACCGACTCACGCGGCATGTGGATAATCGGCACCTTCGTAAACGACTGGATCTGATCGTAGAAGTAGTGTGACGTGTTGCAGGGAATGGCAATGTGCGCGCAGCCCAGCGACTCGAGTGCCTGGGCACACTCTTTCATGGTCGCCAGCAGCTTGGCATGCTCGCCGGTCTTAATGGCCAACGTGCGGTCGGGCATGGTCGACTTGGAGAGCACCACCATGTCGATATGTTCCTGATCGCAGGCAGCAGCCGTGTGGCGCACCACCTGGTCGTAGTAATACGACGTGGCCTCGGCGCCCATGCCGCCGATAACTCCCAGCTTTTCCATCGCCGCCTCCTTGGTGACGCTTGCGCAATTGCGCGTATCATACCCGCGCCCGCCCGATGCAAACCGGACGGGCGCCGCGCTCATCTACTTGTAATACGTCTTGAACAGCTTGAAGTGGCGCAGCTTGGTGTGCCACATGCGCAGCCAGCGGTTAAAGACAAAGTCGCCCTTCATAAACGAAGGGTCGGCGCCCTTGCCCTCCTTGTCCAGACGATGCACCTTAGCGCGCAGCTCGGGATCCTTGACGTACTTGTCGACGACGCCCATGGGGACGACCATCCACAGGGCCTCGTCCTGAGCCGTCACAAACTCCGGCTCAAATGGACGGTTGAACACATACTCGTCCACCACATACTTGGCAACGTTAAAGCCACTGTTAGTGACGTAGTAGTTGCTGCGGCCCTGGCGCGTGTTGAAATCGAAGAACTTAAACGAGCCGTCGCGCTCGTCGTACTTAACGTCAAAGTTGGAATAGCCCACAAAGTGAAGGTCCTCGAGCAACTTGCGCACGCCGTCCATGAGCTCGTCGTTGGGCTCGGTAATGATACAGGCATGGTTGCCGACACCGTGGGGCTGATGCTCCTCGAGCAGCACATGGCCCAGGCACATCATGCGCACCTTGCCGTTGCGGTCGGAATAGCTGGTGAGCACGCGCATGTACTCGTCGTTACCGGGCACGCGGTCCTGCAAGATCAGGTCGTCAGTGTAGCCGCTGGCATACGAATCGCGAATGACCTGTTCCAGCTCGGCGCGGTCGGCAATCTCATAGGCCTTCTTCTGGCCCTCGAACTCGTGCTGCCACCACATGATGCCGTCAGAAGGCTTCAGAATCATCGGGTAAGGAAAATCGATCTGGTCGAGCACCTCGGCAGGTGCCTCGCCTTGGTCGTTCAGCATCGCCATGGTGAAGGTAAAGGTATGCGGATAAGGCACGCCATGCTTCTCGCACAGCTCGTAGAAGATCTCCTTCTTCTGGCACTGCTCGAGCATGCTGTAGGGAGCGTAAGGCGCGACGATGTTATCCGCCAACTCATGGGCATCCTTGGCCTGAGCCACGAGGGCAACATAGTTATCGCCACAGCCCACAAGGACAATCGTCTTATCGGCATGCGCTTGGGCAATGCCGTTGACGGTTTTGAGCATCACGGGCATGGTATCGATATCCACGTTGGGCGTGTAGTCGATAATCTGGCTGCGGTACGCGGGACCCGTCTGGTACTTGCCAAAGACCAGACTCTTGACCTGGTACTCCTCGTAGAAGGCGCGCGCCACCGAATAGGCGTTGATGTCGCCACCGAGCAGCACGGGAATGAACTCGCGCTCTGTAAATTGCAATGCCATGGAAACTTCCTATCATGAACTGCCCACACAACGGGCGGTCTTTGCGCATCTGATTTATTCTAGCGTGCCAAGCCGCCGACGCCCAAAGCTCCACCGTATCTATGGCAATCGACGTAATCGTCCAGCACGAAGGCCAGCACAAAGACGGCGCTCACCGTTGTATGACAATGGGCAATGAACCTACCATTGTTGTAGGATTCAACATGTTGCCCGCCCCGTCGAAAGGTGCACCGTGCCCCAGGCTCATCCGATCAACAACCCCATCATTGACGCCGCCAAGCGCGAACTTGCGGATCGTGCCCAGACGGCAGCTCCCCTACGCACCGCAAACGATGCTTACAACGGGCCTGCCCGTATCGTCTCAATCAACACGTCGGAGCACAAAGGCACTCGCAAGTCGCCCGTCGCCGATGGACGCGACACCGTCATCGAGCAATTTGGCCTCGCTACCGATGCGCACGCCGGACATTGGCACCGCCAGGTCTCTTTTTTAGCCGCGGAGTCCATCCAGACGGCGCAGGCGCGCGGGCTCGATGTGCACGAGGGCGACTTTGGCGAGAACTTCACCACCCAGGGTATCAACCTGCTCTCACTCCCCTTGGGCACGCAGCTCAAGCTCGGCAGCGAAGTACTCGTCGAAATCAGTCAGATCGGCAAAGTCTGCCATACCCGCTGTGCCATCTACTATCTCGCCGGCGACTGCATCTTTCCCCACGAGGGCGTTTTCGGCGTGGTACTAAAGGGCGGAGAGGTCCATACCGGCGACGAAATCCAGGTGGTCAAGCTCGGCGACGGCACTTGCTCGTTCACCCCCGCCGAGGCGCTCGAAGAGATTGAGCAGGCTCGCCAGGAGGGCACGCTGTAGTTGTAAAACCCCACGTTGAGATAGCTTTTACAGCCCAAAGTTCCTCTTAAACAGGCCCCCGTAACGTTAAAGTTGAACTCTATGGTTTCTCAACAATTCATCATAACTGCAGGTCAAAGCCAAAGCCTCAAGTTCAACTTGACCCTTTGGAACCTTTAAGGTTCAAGTTGAGGTCGAAAGCAGTAGTAGAATACCGTTCGAACCATAACCTACGATTGATTGCAGAGGGACTGGATGCAGCATTCGAATCATCGCACCGCAGCGCTCATTGCGTCGAAGCCGGCTCGTATCATCACGAGCGCCGCGCTCGCCGTTGCGCTGACGGCCTCGCCGATGCTCTCCCCCGTTGCGGCGTATGCCGCCTCGCAGGCAACGCAGGACCAGCTTTCCGCAGCCCAGCAGAAGATCGAAGCCGCCACGAGCGCCTACAACGACGCCCGCACCAAACTCGATGACCTGCAAAAGCAGATTGACTCCAATGAGGCAAGCATCGAGGAAATCGAGGCTAAGCTTCCCGAGCAGCAGGCCAAGGCAAGCTCTGCCATGCGCGATCTGTACAAGTATCAGAAGGGCACCAATCCCATCGTGAGCTTCCTGGTCAACGCGCAGAGCCTGGGTGAGTTCATCACGACCTGCAAATACACCAACCAGATCACGAGCTCGAGCGTCGACGAGATCGAAGAGCTCAATAGCATGCAAACCGAACTCGAGCAGAACAAGGCCGAGCTCCAGCAGGCCAAGTCTCAGCTTGAGGCGGAGCAGAAAAACGCCGAGGATGCGCTGGCACAGGCCCAGCAGCTCCGCAGCGAGGCACAGGCAAAAGCCGAGCAGGAAAATGCCGCCGAGCTTGCCAAGCTTGAGGCCGATAAGGCCGCTGCCGCCGAGAAGCTCTCGGGCGAGGGCGTAAGCGGCAGCAATTCCAGCAGCCAGGCCACCAACACCAACACCACCATCGACACCACGGTGAACAACTCCAATACCGGTAGCTCCGATTACGATTCGTTCATTAATGAGTGGACGAGCCGCATCGACAATTATCTCGCCGGCTCCCCTATGGCAGGCCAGGGCTATAACTTTGCCGTCGCCGCTTGGAATACCGGTGTCGACCCCCGTTGGTCCCCCGCCATCGCCTGCATCGAGAGCACCAAGGGTGCTTATTGCGCCAATTCTTATAACGCCTGGGGCTGGAGTGCACGTGGCGGCGGTTGGCGCAGCTTTGGCAGCTGGAGCGAGGGCATCTCCGCTCACGTTGCCTATCTGGGCGCCAACTACGGCTCCACCCTTACCCCGGCTGCGGCCAAAAAGTACTGCCCGCCCACGTGGCAGGACTGGTACAACAAAGTCGCCGCTCAGATGAACCGCATCTAAGTGCAACTGCAAAGGGCCCCAATGGGGCCCTTTTCTTTTAGGTAGCGGAGGTATCGACAACGCCGGTCGCATTGGCAACCGCGACTATGACGATCATGCATAGGAGCAGCACACCCAATGCCTTGAGCCAGAGTTTCGCGAGTTTCTTGCCGCGATAGCTGTCGAGCAGTGCGAATCGCCGACGAAGACGGCGCTTATCGAGCAGCGCAAAATGCATAAGCACCATAAGGCCATCGACAAAGAAAAAATACTCGATTATGAGAAGCCACGTCGGGTAGCTTTGGTTTGCTCCCGTGGGGTGAAAGACGGCAAAGTGACTTCCGGCAAAGAACACAAGCAGCGAGAAGCAGACGAGCGTATTCCAAATACGCCCCAGAGACTCCGGAACGCGAGAGAGCAAACCGCATGCAGCGGAGGCGGCAGGCCTAGGAAGCCCTGTGGGGTTCTGGAGCCCTTGGGGCGTCAACACCGTCTCCGAGGCCGGAGTACGGACAGGCGCAGGCGCAGGAGGCCGCACGGGGCGACTCAGATCGTATGCCGCGCGCGTCGCCCGTCCCAACGCTTCCGCGCTCGCAAAACGCTTGGCCGGGTCGAGCGCCATCGACATGCAGATGACATCGGCAAGTGGGGTGGGAATGCCACGCGCCTCGCATTGCTCGCGCATGTCGAGCCCTGGTTTAGGGTCGACTCCCGTCAAGCAGAAGAACAACAGGGCGCCAAGTGCGTAGACGTCGCTTCGCACGCTCGTCTGCCCAAACCCATACTGCTCGGGCGGCGCATAGGGCCGTGTCCCAAACTTGATGGTGTCGGCATCGGCGCCATCGCGCCATACGCGCGCGATCCCCAAGTCGATAATCACCAGCGACGAAAACGTCAGACCGTCATCAGGCGTATAGTTGGCACCTGTCATGATGATATTCGACGGCTTGAGGTCGCGATGGATCACCGGCGCCGACGTCTCCCCCGCCATCGCAAAACCGGCGTGGAGCTCGCCCACGGCATCGCATAGGGCAGGATACAATTCGTGCGCATAATCGGGGGTGGCTCCCAGACGGTCCACCAGCGCCCCGAGTGTCTCCCCTTCGATGTATTCCATAACCACGTTGAGCTCGTCGCCCGCACGACGACAATCGACGATTCTGGGCAGGTGCTCAAAACGCCTACCTGCCCGCTGAGCGGCAAACAGACGCCCGTATGCCCCACCGATTTGAGCCGAAGCATCGATGCGCTTACGGACAAAGGGGCCGAGCGAACCACCGCCGGTTCCTTCAAAGTACACGAGCTCGGTTGTTTCAACGGACGAGCGCTTAAGTACACGCTCCACGCGATAGCTGTCGTCGCGATCGAGCGACGCCAGGTGCTCGGCAAGCGCTGCGGTCAGCTCGTCATTGGAATATGTTGGGGTCTGAGTATCCATAGCCTCCATCATAGCGCAGGGCGCAGACACCCCATGGCATCCGCGCCCCGTTCGTTTGCATCGTTGTTCGACAGCTCCACCGGCTCAGATATCAGCCGCTAACTCACCGTCTCCTCGCCAAAGCGATACAGCTCCTCGTTGACCTTTTGGAGGCTGCACCCGCGATCGATGCAAAAGATGATAATCGCATCGCGGTGGTCCTTGCAGTTAAGGACGCTTACCCCGGCAGCCGTCAGCGCACGGTTGGTCTCTTTGAGCGTCAGCGCCATCGCAAAGGCAATCTGCAGCACCTTATTGCGACTCGGATGACGCGCGCCGGTAAAGATCTGATAGCCAAAGGTCTCATTGAGATCGGCCATGCGAACCACGCGCGAACGCTCCAAGCCCTTTTCCTGCAGTAGCTGCTTCAGGTAGTCCGAAAGCGACGGGGCGGCAAAGTCGTGCTCCCTGATATAGCCATCGATGTTCGGCGCATCGAGAAGCTCATTGAGCAACTCCTCGGTCAGCTTTTTATCGGGCATACGGCTTCACCTCCCCCAGTGCATGCAACATGCTAGAAACCACTTACGTCCGAACGCTCCCAGCTAGCAACCTGGTCGGGAGACACTGTACCCAGCGCCTCGAACTTCCAGGAGCCGCCCGCCTTCAGATGATTGGTGTTTGCAAGAGCCGTTCCAACCTGGTTGCCATCGGCATCATACAGAACATACTCAATCTGAATGTAGCTCTTTTCCTTGTCCGTGTTATTGGTCAGCGTGCCCGTGATCTTATAGGCAAACTGATTGGAGGTGTCTTCAGCCTCATCAGCAATGGTATACGGTTCTTGCGGTTCTTTTTGCTCCTCAGCCTGCTGTGTCGCCTCGGCAGGTTTTGCCGAATCGCTCGCAGACGAATCGGTTGAATTGCCACCCATAGAGCCCACGGCACCGACGATAACCAGCACCACGATGACGCCTAGGACAATCTTGCCGATCGGCTTCTTTCCCTCTTTTGCCATTATTCATCCTTCCTACGATCCGGCTACCGCGCCGGCACACAGCACATCGTAGAAAGGATTGAACTTGAATTCATTAGCTGAGAGCTAAGGCTGCAGTAAACGGCCAATGCAGTTATCCAAACGCCGAGCAAACGCACTTTGCGCAACCGTCTGCTGGCAGCGCGTCAACCCACCGTTACGGATTCCCCAGTAAAGGCGCTGATCATCAACAGGACAAAGAACACCAGGTAGCTGGCACTCAGCGGGTACGCAATAATCAGGAAGACGACCCAGCCGACAGTGGTTTTACCGTCGGCACGGCGTTGCTCGCGATTGCGGCAAAGCCAAATCGTCACGCCAATGGCCACAATCAGCAACACGAGTGCCGCTGCTGCCAACCCGGCAAGCGCAAACATTACGCCAATGCTCACAGCGATGACCGGGAGCAGCAGCAAGCCGCACCCGCAACCGCCCGGACTATATACAGCAGACTGTCGGCGTCGCTTCATCGCCGCGCCACCCCATCATCTCTGAGCACTACAGTGCGATGGCCTGCTGAACAGGAACGATCTTATCGAGTTCCGGTTCGATCCGCCTTTTCTCGACCTCAAGGTCAAACGCCACCTGAGCGCGCAGCCAATAACCATCCGTCAGGCCAAAATAACGGCAAAGACGGAGGTCGATGTCGGCCGTCACGCGACGTTTTCCCAAGACAATCTGCCCGATACGCTGAGCCGGAATCCCGGTCTCTTTCGCAAGGCGATATTGAGAAATGCCCATGGGAACAAGAAACTCCTCTTTGAGAAGCTCACCAGGGGTCACCGGCGACAGCAAATCGGCCGAGGTCTCATCACTTGTGATAATCGACGATTTCGACATTCCAAGCCATCTCCTGTCTCCACTCAAAACAGACCCGATAGCGCTCGTTAACACGGATGCTATATTGACCGGCACGATCGCCCTTCAAAGCTTCCAGGCGGTTGCCCGGCGGAACGCGAAGATCATCAAGCGAAGCACAAACCTGCAGTTGGCGAATCTTCCTCAGCGCAACGCGCTCAAAGGGCACGAACCTCCTGACCCGCACACCCATGGCAAAGCGTTCGGTATCCTCATCTTTATACGATGCAATCATAGTATCGCCTTACGTTAGTAACGTCAAACGTTTCTATAGACTTACATCTCTATTATATCGTACGTTTGTTCGTGTTTTCTAGAACAAATAGTCCTTCACGCCTTAGTCAAGCGAAAGTAATCGTTTGTAGACATCGAAGCCTTTGAGAAGAATCTCCTCGTCGAAGAGCATGCTATCGGTATGCAGAGCGCTTGTGGCATAAGCGGGGCAGCCATCCGAATCACTCGGGTTGTCTTGGTCCTCTGGCATACCCGTACCCAGCAGGAAAAACACGCCCGGCAGATGGCGCTGATAGAACGCGAAATCCTCGGCGATCAGCAGCGGCTCGTCCACAAGTTGCAGCTCGGGCAAGGCAGGCATGATGTTGGCAAACAGCTCGGGGTCGTTGTCGACCGGCGGATAGCCCTCGGCAAAATCGAGGTCATATGCGCAGCCCGTTGCGGCGCATGCCTCATCAAGCACGCGGCGCACACCCTCACGCGCACGGTCGAACATGTCGTCCGTAAACACACGCAGGCTGCCGGCAACATGGGCCTCCCCCGCCACCGCGTTGCAGACGGTACCGGCCTGCAGCAGACCAAACTTACCGATACAGGGCTCGTCGGTGCCCAGCTCGTCCATCAGCTCGCGCTCGGCAACCAAAAACTTCGCTGCCGCCAACGCGGCATCGTGCGACTCCCCAACCGGCACACCATAGGTCTTAGCGATGTGGATGCTCGTACCGTGAATATGGATATGCGTCTCGCTCGAACGCGCCAGCAGCGGACCGGAACAACTCGCCAACGTGCCGGCAGGCAGATCGGGCCACACATGGAAGCCAAAAATGCGGTCGGCCCCATAGCGCTCGAACACACCACTCTCGCATACCGTCTTGGCACCACCTGTCGTTTCCTCGGCCGGCTGGAACACAAAGAGTACGTTGCGCCTAATGGCGCCCGGCTGCTCGCGAATCGTACGGTCGACATACGTCGCGGCGGCAAGTGCCATGGCCATGTGTCCGTCATGTCCGCAAGCGTGCATCTTGCCGGGATGTGTCGAGGCGAACGCTGCCCCTGTTGCCTCGGCAATGGGCAGCGCATCCATATCGGCGCGAATCGCCGTGGCATGCGCGGCACCAACGCCGGCGTCGAAGAAAGCGCAGACGCAGCTGGGGCACGGATGGGTCACCTCGCAAGCGAGCGGTGCCAACACGCCCTCGATATAGGCAATGGTTTGCGGAAGATCGAAATCGAGCTCCGGAATGCGATGGAGATCGCGGCGATAGCGACGGAGTTCTTGGAGCTCGGTCATAGAGGATCCCTTCGTGAGGCACATCTGTTGCAACTTATTGTGATACAGGATTGTGGCGCACATGTTTCCAGCATATCCTTGCATTTTTTAAACGTTATATACGAATACTCTTGTTTGGTAAAGTGCAACGTGATAGGGTCTTTACCACTTGATAGAGGCGCGGGCACGAAGAGCCGCGGGCGAGCCAGCAGGCTTTGACCCCGTGGGGAGGCGAAACCCGCCGAACTGGGTTTTTCGGGCACGAACAACCTGGTGGGCCTGTGGGAAACACCCACAGGACTGTCTGCAGCAATGCGGGAGCGCTATCCGGACATTGGGTCCACGCTATGCGGATTCGATGCGCAGATGGCGCCGTCTGGATAGCGAGGTTTACGGGACATGGCATTGACCCCCAACGAGGCATATGCGGCCAAGCAGCCGTTTGTGGACAAGGAGACACTCGAGCATATCGTCGAGCAGTTCCCCACGCCGTTTCATCTATACGACGAGGCGGGCATCCGCCGCAACATGCAAGAAGTGTGCGACGCCTTTGCATGGAACCCGGGCTTTAAGGAATACTTTGCCGTCAAGGCCAACCCCAACCCGGCGCTCATCTCCATTCTCAACAAATACGGCTGCGGCTGCGATTGCTCGAGCTATACCGAGCTCATGATCGCCCGCTCGCTGGGTATCACGGGACACGACATCATGTTCTCGTCCAACGATACGCCGGCTGCCGACTTTGAGCTCGCCGACAAGCTGGGCGCCATCGTCAACTTTGACGACATCAGCCACATCGAGTTCTTTGAGCGCGTTGCGGGGCCCATCCCCAAAACGGTCAGCTGCCGCTTTAATCCAGGCGGTCTGTTCCAGCTCTCCAACGGCATCATGGACAACCCGGGCGACTCCAAATATGGCATGACCACCGAGCAGCTCTTCGAGGCCTTCCGCATGCTCAAGGCCAAGGGCGCCGAAAACTTTGGCATCCACGCATTCCTTGCCAGCAACACCGTCACCAACGACTACTACCCCAAGCTCGCACGCATCCTCTTTGAGCTTGCCGCACGCCTGGAGCGCGAGACCGGCGCGCACGTCGCCTTCATCAATCTGTCCGGCGGCGTCGGCATTCCCTATCAGCCCGAGCAACAGGCCAACAACATTCACGCCATCGGCGAGGGGGTACACGCTGCCTACGACGAGATCCTGGTTCCTGCCGGCATGGGCGATGTGGCCATCTGCACCGAGATGGGTCGCTTTATGATGGGTCCCTACGGCTGCCTGGTCACCAAGGCCATTCACGAGAAGCAGATTTACAAGGACTATATCGGTGTCGATGCAAGCGCCGTCGACCTGATCCGCCCTGCCATGTACGGCGCTTACCACCACATTACGGTGATGGGCCAGCCGGGTGGCGACGACAAGACCACAGCGCCCGTCACAGACACCTACGACATCACGGGCAATCTGTGCGAGAACAATGACAAGTTCGCCATCGACCGCGAGCTGCCGCATATCGAAATGGGCGACCTGCTCGTGATTCACGACACCGGTGCGCATGGCTACTCTATGGGCTACAACTACAACGGCCGCCTGCGCTCCGCCGAGGTCCTGCTGCGCCCCGATGGCTCGGCCGACCTCATTCGACGCTCTGAGCGCCCGGGCGATTACTTTGCCACGCTCGACGTGCTGCCGTGCGGCCGAGAGCTGCTGGCCAAGTCGCGCGCCGAAAGTGCCCGCCGTCGCGCCCAAGACGAGCGCCTAGCAGTCGCAGCTCAATGGAACAAACGCATCCAGATCGCGAAGGCGAAGGAGAAGAACATGGACATCCGCACTCTCGAGGGCTCAATCGTCGCCCTAGTTACGCCGTTTAAAAAGGACGGCAGCGTCGACTTTGACGCGCTCGAGCGCCTTATCGATTTCCACCTGCAAAACGGCACCGACGCCATCCTCACCCTGGGCACCACCGGTGAGAGTGCCACGATGACCGATGACGAGGACAACTCCGTCGTCGCCGCCGTGGTCAAGCATGTTGCAGGACGCGTCCCCGTCATCGCCGGCTCGGGCTCCAACTCCACGCAGACCATGCTCACCAAGTCGCTCACCTATCAGGGCCTGGGCGCCGACGGTCTGCTGCTCATCACCCCCTACTACAACAAGTCCAATGAAGAGGGTATCTATCAGCACTTTAAGACCGTCGCCGATGCCGTTGACATCCCCTGCATCCTGTACAACATCCCCGGCCGCTGCGGCTGCGGTATCAGCGAGCGCAACGTAGAGCGCCTAGCCGCGCACCCCAACATCATGGGCATCAAGGAGGCCTCGGGCAACGTCGCCTACGCGGCCAAGATCGCCCACCTGCTGTCCGATGACTTCCGCATGTACTCGGGCGAGGATGCACTCACAGTGCCGCTCATGAGCCTGGGCGCTTCGGGCACCATCAGCGTGTGGGCCGACGTGCAGCCGCAGCTCGTACACGACATGTGCCGCGCTTATCTGGACGGCGACGTAGCGCGCGCCCGCGATATCCAGATTGCCGGCCAGCCGCTCATCAACGCCCTCTTTAGCGAGGTCAACCCCATCCCCGTCAAGGAAGCGCTCGCCCAGATGGGCATGATCGAGGCAAACTACCGTATGCCGCTGTGCCCCATGGCAGACGACACGCGAGCCGCACTTACCGATGCTCTGAAGGGAGCTGGTCTGCTTGATTAAGACCGTCATTATGGGAACGGGCCGCATGGGCTCGCTCATCCGCACTACCGCCGAAGGCATTGTCGACGCCGGCGGGCAGCCCGTTTTTGATATCGTCGCCCAGATCGGTTTTGATCTGTCCGGGCTCGAGAGCGCCCCGGCAGCCGATGTGATTATCGACTTCTCGAACGTCGTGACCTTCGATGCCGTCGTCGCCTATGTCGAGCGCACGGGCGCGGCGTTGGTCTCAGGCACCACAGGCTACACCCCCGAGCAGATGGACCGCCTGCGCGAGCTGGGTCAGAACGCCCGCGTCATGCACTCGGGCAACTACTCCATCGGCATCGCCGCCCTGCGTCATCTGGTGGCCCAGGCCACACGCGAGCTGCCCGGCTTTGACTGCGAGATCGTCGAGACGCACCACAACCAAAAGGTCGACGCCCCCAGCGGCACTGCCAAGTTGTTGCTCGACGCCGTCGTCGAGGCCGAGCCCGAGGCAGGCTACCACCCCGTCTATGGCCGCGAGGGCATGTGCGGCGCGCGCGACCCCAAGGAAATCGGTATGCACTCGCTGCGCGGCGGCACCGTAGCCGGCGTGCACGAGGTGGGTTTCTTTGGCCAGGACGAGGAAGTCACGCTCACCCACCGCGCCACGAGCCGTCAGATCTTTGTCAACGGCGCCCTGGCAGCCGCGCAGAAGCTCGTCGCCCGCGAACCCGGCTTCTATACGTTCGACCAGGTCATGTTTGCCTAACCAGGTATCAACCGAATCCACCCAAAGGAGAGATAGCAAATGAGCAACGCAGCCGAGATGGATGCACAGGAGATTATCAACTACATCGCCACCGCGCCCAAAAAGACGCCCGTCAAGCTGTACGTGCGCGAGAAGCCGGGCATGAAGGTTGCCTGGGGCGACGCACATGTCTACGGCGGTCGTCGTGGCAAGACCGTCTTTGGCGACTGGGATGAGCTTAAGGCCATCCTGGACGCCAACGCCGACTCCATCGATTACTACGACGTTGAAAACGATTGCCGCAACTCCGCCGTGCCCATGCTCGACCTTAAGGGCATCAACGCCCGCATCGAGCCGGGCGCGATCATCCGCGACCGCGTCGAGATTGGCGACCGTGCCGTCATCATGATGGGCGCCATCATCAACATCGGCTCCGTTATCGGCGAGGGTTCCATGATCGATATGG
Organism: Collinsella sp. AM38-1BH; assembly: GCF_003467545.1. NCBI lineage: Bacteria > Bacillati > Actinomycetota > Coriobacteriia > Coriobacteriales > Coriobacteriaceae > Collinsella > Collinsella sp. AM38-1BH. The sequence continues at coordinate 40,465 of NZ_QSHC01000015.1, forward strand.
GCGCCGTGCTGGGCGGTCGCGCCACCGTGGGTAAGAACTGCCACATCGGCGCCGGCACCGTGCTGGCAGGCGTCGTGGAGCCCGCCAGCGCCACGCCCGTCATCATCGAGGACGATGTCATGATCGGCGCCAACGCCGTGGTTCTGGAGGGCGTGCACGTAGGCAAGGGCGCTGTCGTTGCCGCCGGCGCCGTGTGCGTCGAGGACGTCCCCGCCGGTGCGGTCGTGGCCGGTGTCCCCGCCCGCGTCATCAAGATGCGCGACGAGAAGACCGACAGCAAGACCGGCCTGGAAGAGGGCTTACGTCAACTTTAATAGTTACGCGGTTTTGACAAACCGCGTTTTCGCTGACTTATGCTCAACCTGCGGGGCAATTCATCCCCAAACAAGAAGGCCGAAGCCCCAAAGAGCTTCGGCCTTTGCTTTCTCGCTGTAGACGTAACGCAACTTATCGATTCTCGATGCTGCCGATATTCTTGAGTTCGATGGAGATGAGGCCGTTGGGCTCATTGACGAACTCAATGTACTCGGAATTCGAACCCATCTCGGCCGGGAAGCTGATCTCGATGCCCGTATCGGTACGAATCTTGTGATTGCGCACGGCCGCGCGCTCGACCTGCTTGCGCTCCACAGGAACGCGCTCAGGAACCTTCTCCTCGGTCAGTGCCGCGCGCACGCTCTCTTTGATGACCGGCTCGTCCTCAAAGACCTCATCGACGATATCCCAAGGCGGCAGCTCCTCGTCATCCTCGACCTTCTCGGCAACGGCAGCCTTAACCTTAGCGAGCGCTACGGCCGTATTGGCACCGTGTTCCTCGGCGACTTCCTCGACCACACGCGTCACGGTGTCGATGACCTCCTTACCCGATACGCCCGTGTCGCACTGCAGCAGGCCATCGGGGATAAGCATACGATCCTCGCCGGCAATCTTGCGCTTCTTGTCCACGTAGCCGATCTCCATGGTGCTCGCGCGCACGATGGCATAGCTTGGCACCTTTTGCGAGGGATTCGGCAGAATAGCGTAGTGGCGCGCGATGTCGTTGCGTACCTCCCCTTCCTCGCGGCCCACCTCGTGCATAAAAGCCTGCTTGGAGCCCAGCAGCATCACGGCAAACCAGCGGGCATCCTCATCGTCGTCAAAATCAGCCACGAGCACATCGGTAGACTCGGCTTTCTCGGCTTTGGTGAGCTCGGAGGAGATAAACTCCGCAATCTGCTGCGACAGGTCCACGAATTCGCGCTCGCCAAAGAAATAGCCCTTGAGCTCGCCGCCGAACGCAGAGTTCTCGGCAAACGTGGCGCGTTTATTGTCGGCCGAGGTGCGTGCGCGGCGCAGATGCGTGGTTACGAAATTGCGCACGGTACGACTTTCGATATCGAGCTCGCGCTGGCTCATGACGTTGACGGCAGAGTCAAAGTCCAGGATATGCAGAATCGCGTGATTGATTTTCATATACGGCATTCCGTTCTAGATCGATTTCGGCACGAACCAGTATAGCGGTCGATCCCGCCCCAGGCGCATCGAAGATTGGTGCATCGGGGACAGGTTGCTTTGCACCAATGGTTAGCGCAGGAGCTCGGACTGCCAAGCCTCGAGCTGTTCTGCCAAGCTCTTGCCGGCAGCGGGCATGTCGATCTGGGGACGTTTGGGCAGAAGCGCACACTTAAGAATCGCAACGATAGTCTGCGAGACAAAGCGTCGTGTATCCTTGTCAAAGCCTTGCGCAGCCTGGAGCATCACGGGCAGGCTCTCGCGCAGATTCCCAGCGATATCCGCAAACCGCTCAGCACCCGTAGCCTCAAGCACGGAGAACAACGCATCTACAAAACGCTCGCGCTCGCTAGGCGACACCGCAAGCAGCATCTCGCGAATGGAGCCATCAACGTATCGAGCACCGGCGGACAGGCGCTCACAGTACACGAAGTCGCGACCATCAACCACCCAGCTAAAGGGATTATGCTGAAGCAGGCTGAACTCGGTGCTCTCAACGATGGCATAGTCCTCCTGTGTCTCGAAAATCATGCCAAAGATCGACGACCGAGGTAGCGTCTTGTCGATTCGACCGGATAGGTCGGCGAAGGCGTTGCCGCTCAGAAACTCCTCGACGAAGCCCGGACCATCATGGGAATACGCCCGTTCGATTCGCTCACGGGCGACATCGGGGCACATCGCCGCACCGTACACCGCAAGGTTTCCACCCTTGGAATGACCTCCGCACAAAAGCGGCCCGTCAATCGCATCCGCCGCCTCGTCCACATAACGCGTCGCGGATTCCTGGGCCGGCACAGGACACCGGAACGCCATGTTAAAGTCCTCTTTCCAGCCCACAATCGTGCTGTCGGTCCCCCGGAAGGAAAGATAGCTAAACCCCGCCGGAAACCGGAACGCCATGGCTGCAAACTGCTCTGTCGCCACCACATCGCTCACGGCACGATAGCCGCAAACGTGCACGCCACGGTAGCGAGGGCTTGCTGCCACGGCCTCCAACAAGGCCCTGCTCCCCTCTGGGTCCCACAAGTCGTCAATCATGTCCCGGTAGCACTCGGCACGCAGCAGCTCGCGTACGTCTAGGCCCTGCCAGTCCGTCAGCTCCGCCATATCACCCGGCAAACGCAAATAGGACAGCCACGCAAAGACCAGGCTATCCACCGCGCAGAACGGCCGCTCCTCAAACGGATCAAACGCCGTCTGGGCATAGGTCAAAAAATTAGGCGAATCCGACATGGCCCTCCCATCAACTATGGTGCATTGAGGTCAGGTTACTTTGCACCAAAAAGGCGCCCGGGCCGTGTGGACCCGGACGCCTTCATTGTAGCTTTTCGCTCTGGCGAGCTTGATTTAGCAGGAGAAGTCGACGCTGTCGATGATGTCCTTGAGGGCCTTGGCGGAAGCGGTGAGCTCATGCTGCTCGTCATCGTCCAGCGGGACGGGGACGCGGCAGACAACGCCGTCGCGGCCAACGACAGTCGGCATGGAGATGGCGAGATCGGACAGGCCATACTCGCCCACCATGAGCGAGGAGACGGGCAGAACGGTCTGCTCATCGCGCATGACGGCGGTGCAGATGCGCTTGACGGCCATGGCGACGCCATAGTAGGTGGCGTGCTTCTTCTCGATGATGGTGTAGGCGGAGTTCTTGACGTCCTCGGCGATACGCTTCTCGGCAGCCTCATGCTCCAGGTGGCCGTGAAGCTCACAGAAGGTGTTCAGCGGAACGCCGGCAACCTGAGCGCTGGACCAAGCGACGAACTCGGAGTCGCCGTGCTCACCCATGACATAGGCCTGGACATCGCGCGGGTCAACCTCGACGTGGGCACCAAGCATCTGCTGCAGGCGGCCGGTGTCGAGCACGGTACCGGAACCGATGACGTGGCCCTCGGGCAGGCCGGACATCTTGATGGCGGCGTAGGTCAGAACATCGACCGGGTTGGAGACGATTAACAGAATGCCGTCGAAGCCGGACTTCTTAATCTCGGGAATAATGGACTTGAAGATGCTGACGTTCTTGTTGACCAGGTCCAGGCGGGTCTCACCGGGCTTCTGGGCAGCGCCAGCAGTGACGACGATCATGGCGGCGTCGGCGACATCGGAATAATCGCCGGCGTAGATCTTCATCGGCTCGGCAAACGTCATGCCGTGCGCGATATCCAGGGCCTCACCCTCGGCACGGTTCTTGTCCACGTCGATGAGGACCATCTCGGAGAACAGACCACTCTGCATCAGTGCGAACGCCGAAGACGAACCGACGAAACCGCAGCCGACAATAGCGACCTTCTTCTCGTTAACCATTAGAAACTCCCATCTCTCTCCACAAACAAGCCGCCCGGGAACGACCCGAGCGGCTTGTCGTAATCCCAATACATCCAATCGGGACTTTGATTATGCCCCTATTCGCAGCCAAAAATCGACCGTTTACCGAAATTGTTTGCAGAATTCGTAAAATAACTGCACGAAATCGGTTTCGAGCTATTGACGGGTCGAAATAGGTTTCTAATACAGGCCAGCCTCGCGAATGGCCTCGACAGCCAAAGCGATCTGATCGGGCGGCAAGACCAGTGCCATACGCACGTGCCCCTCGCCCGAAGGGCCAAAGCTCGCGCCCGGCGTCACCACAACGCCGGCCTTCTCCATAAGCTCCTCGCAAAACGCCATGGAATCGGTGCGACCACCGGGAAGCTTGGCCCACACAAACATAGAGCCATGCGCGTTGGGACGCTCCCAGCCCAGGCCCTCAAGACCGTCGCACAGGGCATCGCGGCGTTCCTGGTACTTCAGACGCTGCGCCTCGACCTCATCGCGCGGACCGTTCAGGCAGGCGATAGCAGCCTTCTGGATCGGGAAGAACATACCAAAGTCGATCTGGCCGCGCAGCTTGGCAAAGGCAGAGACCACGTCCTCGCGGCCGACCAAAAAGCCGATACGCGCACCGGTGACGTTAAACGACTTGGAGAGCGAGAAGAACTCCACGCCCACCTCGAGCGCGCCGGGATACTGCAAGAAGCTGCCACCCGGCTCGCCGTCGAACACGATGTCGGAGTACGCGTTGTCATGGACGATGAGCAGATCGTGCTCGCGGGCGAAAGCGATGATCTCCTCGTAGACCTCGGGCGTGCCCACCGAGCCGACCGGGTTCGCGGGCAGCGACACGATCATATACTTGGCACGGTCGGCAACCTCGGGATCGATACCCGCCACATAGGGCAGGTAATTATGCTCGGCAACCAACGGATAGTACTCGAGCTTGGCATCGGCGATCTTGGCACCTGCCTCAAAGACCGGGTAGCACGGATCGGGAACCAGAATGGTGTCACCCGGATCGAGCAGGGCCAGGCCCAAATGGCCCACGCCCTCCTGTGTGCCGTTGCACGACTGCACCATGGACGGCGTAATGCCCGAAACGCCAAAGCGGCGCTCATAGTAATCGCACACGGCTTGCTTGAGTTCGGGCAGGTCGCGCAGGGCATACTTCCACATCTCGGGATCTTGGGCTGCCTGCGTGAGCGCCTCGACCACGTGGTCGTACGGCTTAAAGTCGGGCGTGCCCACGCTCATGTTGTAAATGGTCTTGCCCTGAGCCTTCAGCGCGAGAAGCTTATTGTTGAGCGAGGCGAAGACCTCCGCGCCAAAGCGGTCGAGACGCTGCGATGCCTGCATGGTGCCACCTTTCGATATAAAAAACGCGGCGCTCCGACAAGAGCGCCGCGCGATACGGGCCATCAGATTTCAAAAGTGTAACGCTTACAACCCCCGTATTGGTTCAATTTAGCCAACCTTAGTCAATTGGATTGAGGGCGTCGATCTGCGCGAGCCACAGACGTGAGCTTGCGTCACTCGGCATACGCCAATCGCCGCGCGGGCTGAGCGTCACCGAACCCACCTTGGGACCATCGGGCAGGCAGCTGCGCTTAAACTGCTGGGCAAAGAAGCGACGGTAGAACGTACGTAGCCATGTGTGGACGGTCTTGACATCGTAGACGCCCTCAAAGCTCTTGAGCGCCATGCGGTAGATCTTGGCCGGCTCAAAGCCAAAACGCAGCAGGTAGTAGAGGAAGTAGTCGTGCAACTCGTATGGGCCCACCAAATCCTCGGTCTTCTGCGCAATCTCGCCGTCGCCCGTGGGCGGCAGAAGCTCGGGGGACACCGGCGTATCGAGGATATCGAGCAAGACCTCGGCAATGCGCCCGCCAAAGACATCGGCGGCATAGCGCACCAGATGGCGCACAAGCGTCTTGGGCACGCTCGCGTTGACGGCGTACATGCTCATGTGGTCGCCGTTATAGGTAGCCCAGCCGAGCGCCAGCTCCGACAGGTCGCCCGTGCCAATGACAAAACCGCCAGCCTGGTTGGCCAGGTCCATCAGAATCTGCGTACGTTCGCGCGCCTGGCTGTTCTCGTAGGTTACGTCCTGCACGGCCGGATCGTGCTCAATGTCCTTGAAGTGCTGCTCCACAGCCGCGTGGATCGAAACCTCGCGGAAGCTCACACCCAAGTCGCGGGCGAGCGACTCGGCATTCGACTTAGTGCGGTGCGTCGTGCCAAAGCCGGGCATGGAGACTGCCGTGATGCCCGTGCGCGGCAGCCCCAGTGCATCGAAGGCACGCACGGCTACAAGCAGTGCCAGCGTGGAGTCCAGGCCGCCCGAAAGACCGATGACTGCAGCCTTGGTACCCGTATGGGCAAGGCGGGTCTTGAGGCCGGCAGTCTGCAGGTCGAGGATGGTCTCGCAGCGCTCGGCCAGGTCGCCGTGGTCGGCCGGCACAAAAGGCGCGCGAGGGAAAACGCGGTCGATATCGCAGGCATCGCGCAGAACAGGCTCTTTGGCCAGCACGCCCTCAAACGAAAACTCAACGGTCGTGGCCTCCGGCGCATCGTCCGCGCGCGCCCACGTCGTCGAGCGACGGCGCTCGGCAACCAGGCGGTCAAGGTCAACGTCGGCGATGGCCATATCGCAGGTAAGCAGTTTGGTCGCGGCGAGCTTGGAGCCGTTTTCGTAGACGAGGTTCTCGCCCGCAAAGACCATATCGGTCGTGGACTCGCCCTCACTCGCGTCCGCATAGGCATAGGCGCAGTACAGGCGCGCGCTCTGGTTGGATATGAGGCTGCGTCGGTAATCCGCCTTACCGATAATCTCGTCCGAAGCCGACGGATTGAGGATCACCGTCGCACCGGCAAGCGCCATCTCGGTCGAAGGGGGCGCCGGCACCCACAGGTCCTCGCAGACCTCAACGCCCAGCACCATATCCTCGGCACCTTCATCACAGCAGCGGTAGACAAGCCCCGAACCCAGCGGAACCGGACCCTGACCGGCAAACTCGACCCACACAGAATCTACGGGCGCCGGAGCAAACCAGCGGCGCTCATAAAACTCACCGTAATTGGGCAGATACTTTTTGGCCGTGAGGCCCAAAAGCTCGCCCGCGCAGCACACGGCGGCGCAGTTGTAGATACTCTCGGCAACTGCAACGGGAAGACCGATGGTAAAGACAATCGGCAGCCCGCGGGTTTCATCGAGAATATGTGCCAGTGCGGTCTCGCAGGCATGCAGTAATGTGCGGTTATGGAACAGATCGGCCGCGGTATAGCCAGTCAGATTAAGCTCGGGCAAAACCAGAGCACGAACGCCGCGCTCGGCAGCCTCGCGAACGGCCGCCAGCGCAACCTCGGCATTGCCCTCGACATCGGCCACGCGAATCCGCGGCGACGCCGCCGCCACACGCAAAAAGCCATCGTTCTTATTAGCCGAAACGCAGCATTGCTTTGTTGATCTGGACACTGGAGGCCCCTTCTACCCTGAGATTCAGTCTAACGGACGTTCACATATCTCTAACTAGCCAAAGCAACCTCCCAGTTTACTGAGAGGCCAACCTGTGCTAAGAGCATGTATTTCAAAATTAAGGCATATCAACGTCACATCTGCATATCAACGTCACATCTTTCGCAAATAATTCAATTGAAACACAACTACCATCATAATTGAAAATACACCAAGTCCTGTAACGAGAATTGAGAACATCGCGATGCTCGTGAACAGCGAAACAAGGAGTGTTGAAATAACAACAGCAACCGATTGCAAAGACTCCCTAATTGAAAACAGGCCTATCGATTCAGATCCGTCTCTCGCCAAATCCTGCAGCGATGTTATGAGAAGCACATCTTGAATGGCGTTTCCGGCACCGACGATAAAAAGGAAAATAAACGATATCCCAGACGCATAGCGATAGCCAAACGCCAGATACGCACCGAGCGCAAGATACGTCACAAAACAATATGATTTAACGCAATCGGAACCACTGATTAAACGACCATATATTGTATTTCCGAACAACAGTCCGATTGTAAGACTGCTCTGAAGGAATCCGTATTGTATCGATGACGAGTCAAATTGCAATTGCGCTATAGCTGGCAAAAGAGAATTCAGAGAGCCGAATGCCACGCCACTAGAAATATCGATTAATAGGAAACCAATTGCCAAGTGCTTCGCGCTAAGATCACTAAATTCAGTCCTGTATTTTTCATTTTTGCTTATCCCCTCTTTATCATTAACCTCGATAACCGACGGAACATCTCGCAGCAACCAGAACGACGCGGCAAAAGATAGCGCGTCTAATGCAAGAACAGCCTCCGCCCCAAATTGAGCGACAACAAAACCGCCGGCAACTGGCCCCAGAACCATCATCAAATTCTGCAGAAACCCAAACGAATTATTAATTACGTCGCGATTGATACTATTCGTATTGGCTCTTAACAACGAGTAAAAGCAGGGCATTTCAACCGTTCGGCAAAGCGATACCGCGCACGTAATAGCAAACATACTCCATTTACTATCAACAAAAATATAGCAAATGAATAATCCCGCGCGAATTAAGTCTGCCAATCTCATGGCCTGCAGTGTCCCGATACCCATCTTCTGAGGCAGCTGCGCGAGCGCAACTGAAAACAGAGAGGGGGCAAATCTGCAGCAGACCATCAAAGCAGTTGCAGAAACATCGTGAGTTACCTCGTAAATCAGCATTGGCAAAGCAATATTCGCACACCAATTGCCTATTTCGCTTATCCCTCTAGCAATATATAGGACCCGAACCGGACGGCTAGCTCTCAATACCGTGAACATCACGATTAACCTCGTATTTCAGGCCTCGTTCATCCCTTAATAGGAATCCATAATCAACCAAATACCGCCTCAACACGGCATAATCAGGATAGAGCTGTGAAAGCACACGATTAACCTGAAGCTCCGTATAACTTGTATTTAATTCAAAGAAAGAGACGGCCCATAGCAGCATGATTCTTTTATAGCTTTCCTTTTTTGGAATTGAAACCAGCTCGCCATTCTTGAGAAATCGTTTTTTAAAGTCTATTAGCTCATCCATTCACATCCTCCATTTCATACGCATCTAATACTAAAAATGCATACGCTTTAGGTCATCGCATTCAGCTTCTTTATTCGAACTAATCTAAATAATTTGCTCAAACACTCTTCGAAAGCTCGTTTTTCACTCTGAGTAAAATGCCCTTCCCAGTCAGTCCACGAACAGGAAGGCAACTCACAACGAGCGGAGTCGAAGCCCTCTGCCGTCGGTCGTTCAAAATGCACGATAACCTTTTCGACATCGACATCTGTAATCAGGTCAGAATGAATGACCTCGGTACCGTCTTCGAATGTCATATACGGGTACATCACGTAAACCACCTCGCAATCGTAAGTCCAGTTTAGCATCAAGCTATTTCGCCAAAGACAGCAAGCCCCCCTTGATGAGTTGATGGTATCTGTTAAACGTCACGCACGATTCACATCTGGTGGGTACCCTGATGGCTACACGAAACGAAGCAGATTTACACCGGGAGGACCCCGTATGACAACCAAGTACACTGACGCGCCGCGCACGCGCGTTATGACGCCGGCATCGCTCAACAACGGCGTGCACGAGAACCACTCCATCGGACAGACCATGGCCATCGCGCCCAAAAAGGGCCTGTTCGACGACATTTCCATTCCTCAGATCATTGCCGGCGCCGCAGCCGCCGCCACGAGCGTCGCGCTTGCCTCCAAGATCGGTATCGCCGGATCGGTAATCGGCGCCGCCGTGAGCTCGGTCATCACCGTTGTGTCTTCGCAGGTCTACCGCCACTTTATCTCTGCCAGCGCCGAAGCCCTCAAAGGTACACACACCGCCGACGACTACCCTGCCGGCGCCTATGAACCCGTTGAGCTTGATGCCGAGGAGCACCTGGGCGGCGCCGCGACTACGCAGGAGATGCGCCAGATTGCGGGGCGCGCGACCACGGCGCGCGTCGCTCCCGACAGTCTGCGCGCCAAGGCGGCGGCAGAGCGCAGCCAGACGCAAAAGAAGGTCATCGTCTTCTCGATCGCCATCGCCATCGTCGCGGTCATCGCCTGCGCCGGCGCCATCCTTATAACCACCGCCGGTGAGGGTCTGGGCGAGCGCCCCGAGCCAATCCTTTCGTCGCGCACGACCGAGAGCGATGCAAATGGCAACACCCAGTCGCAGGATCAGCAGGCACAGGCGGACGGCACGCAAGACAGTTCTACCTCTGCCGATTCGTCCTCGAACACCCAAAACCAATCGCAGGGCACCGATTCCTCTACGGCCAACAGTGGCACGCCGTCCGGCACGACCGACTCAAGCCAAACGACTGACGGTTCACAGCCGAACACGGGCGACCAAACGAGCGACACCACGTCGGGAACGGGCGCAGCAGACAGTAGCAACACCAACAGCTCGAGCGGAACCGCTTCCGGCACGGCATCTGACAACTCGAGCCAAGGCACGGCATCGGGCAACTAAGCACATTTGTCTCTCATAGATAACCGACCTGTACAACGGGCGCGAATCGAAAGCGGTTCGCGCCCGTTTGCCTTGGGCGCCGAGGCGGCACGCCCCGTGCGATGGTAAGATGCTTTGGTGTGTAAAGAGGAGATTTGCCATGAGCAAGACAATAGTTAGGCCCACGCTTTCGCTGGGCAACCACATCTATCTGTATCGCCTGCTGCGCGATGCAATCGGATGCGGCAAGCAAACGTTTATGACGCAGGTCGAGGAGGCACTCGCCGCTGGTGACATGGCCGCTTATGACCTCGGCTTTGAGTCCACGCGCGAGCTGCTCGAGGAGCTCGACGACTGCATTAAGCTGACCGTCTTTAAGGGCGGTCGCCTGTATGCCACCGTCATCGCCAACGATGCCTGGGATGCCGCCCTTGCCAAGGGCGAGGACAAGCCCAAGGCAGCCAAGGGCGCTAAACAGTCCTACAAAAAGAAAAAACGCGGTGAGAAGGACCTCAAGGCCGTGCGTCCCAAGCACGTTAAGCGTCCCGAGCCCGTAGTTGAAGCTGTGCCCGAGCCCGAGCCCGAGATCGAAGTCGCTATTGAGGTAACGGCAGAAGCCGAAACCGAAATCGCCACCACGGCCGATCCCAAAGTCATATCCGAGCAGGAAGCCACTGCGGAGCTCAACGAAGCTCCCAAGTCGACAACCGAAGAAGCCGCCGACCAGCCCGAGACGTCTGCGTTCCAAAACAGCGATGTCTTTGGCGACGAGGCCGAGGACGATCAGCCTTGCGAGCCCGCAGAACAGGACGCTACCGAGGTGGCATCGGAGCCCGAGGCACCGCAGCCTGCCATCTCGCTCACGGTCGTCTATGACCCCGAGAACGCCAACGCCGGCATCACCACCATGGCCTCCACGCCCATCGAGGCAAAGTCGAGCGTCGAGAATCAGAGCGCTCCGCAAGTCGAGTTCGACACCGCGACCGCAGACGCACCCGCCATCGTCGAGCCCGCAGATTCCGCGGCGATGCCGAAAGCGGACACCGAATCAGTACTCGGCGCCGAACCCGCGCCCGTCATCGAGGTGACGCCCGTCAATGAGCAGGCCTTCGCACCGACGATGGTACCGGCCCCCGCACCCGTAGCGCCCGCCATCCCCGAGGACTTCCCCATCGATTTCGCAACCGAGGTCTTCTGCCCCGGTCCATTGCTACACCAGCTGTCGACCTATCTCCCCTACGGCGCCGATACCCTCGGCATTGTCGGCGAGTACTACTGGATCGCCCGCGAGCGCGGTACCATCGAGGCCGCGCGAAACCGCGCAAGCTTCCCCCTGCGTTACACGCAGGCAGGCGAGCGCCACGAAGTCACCGTGCGCATCCGCCGCAACACCACCGGCGGCCTCGGAGCCGCCTGGACCATCGACAAGGTCAACGCCCCGGTCGAGTAAAAAACGGCCTCGGATAGCCAATTGACCATCCGAGGCCGTTTAAATTCAGGCCTTTTAGTTGTCATCGGCGCATATAGACACCAGAGAAGCAAGCTCCTCCTCAAGTTGCGGAGCAAAATACCTAAAAGAAACTTGTGCTCCAATCGGTATCGACTCAATCATATTCGCAGCATTATCTGAAACACGGTACGATGCAGTTTCACCTGTCTTTAATTCCTCTATTGAGCAGACAGCGTCTTCAGCATCAATCGACCTAAGCATGCCTTTACCTTGCAACATCACATCGGCATGCCCACCAGCTATTTCCAATGAATCTGAGTTTGTCACAGACATTTCTCCGGAATCTCCGCGCGGCATCTCTTCTTTTGTTGAACAGCTCACCAATAAAGCCATCAACACCAAAGACAGGACTAAACGAATCGTCCTACTTCGAAAAAGTCGTTCCATAAGTCCACGCATAATAACTCTGATCATACTTCAGGAAGGATAAGGATGAATTCCAGCCGTCCGCTATGCCAATCATCTGCCTTGTCTCTCCAGTTTTCTTACCAGTAAGTGTGGCGTAAGCCTCCGCTGTTACAGAATGGGCTGATCCGTTGTACAAACTCGCATGTAAAACATTCGGTCTATTAGAGTTAATCTCATTTTGAATGTTCACGATAGCCGGGGAGGAGACAGTGCGAGCGATAAGATTACTCCCTCTGCTTGCGCAGTAATTTGTAAACCCCGTTGCACAGGTTGAAATCGGCGTTCCGCCCAAAACAACACCGGGAACAGTCTGTTCTTCATCGGAAAGAGCATGGGTATTGGTGTAATTCCATATCTGCATATATTGCGAAGGGTCGCTATATAAATTGGCAATGCCATACAGTTCCGCAACGTTCGAAAAAGCTGTCACCATACAAGCATAGTGGGCGGTAAGCCTCTTAATCTCGCTTTCATCATATGACATAAACTGAGAAATGGAACGAAATCCAGATACTGTGTAATCCTGCATTTGAGTTGCGTAAATTACAACATCGTTCCAGCTTGAAGGTTTATTCGATAAAACGACAGGCCGTCCTTCTATGGAAACAGCCGGGATTGTTCTTCCGCAATTTGTTGTTATTGAACCGTCCAAAGATTGCACGCCGAATTCGAATGGATTGATCATTACGACTGGGTTATTGAAAGAATAAGGCTCGACACCAAGATCTCCTCCCCGATCCATAGGGCTGACTAAGCCGTCTCCAAAACGATATCCCGTAAGTATTTCATCATCTGAAGCATCTAAAACCAAATAGCCCGCGGCTCTATTGGATGTCACAACCGGAACAATGTAACCAAGCGGGGACCCATCAACGTCTACAAAAGGAATAGGGTCAGAAGGCGTATACGAAGAGCCGAGGAGTCCCTTTATATATTTATCGGCAAGCTCTTGCGCAATTTCAGAAGTAAATTGTATCTGCTCACCATCAATATTGCCCGTCGAAGCAAAAACCTCTTTCGGACGTGCGGCTAAGGCGACAATTGAAGACGCGACAAGTTGCAGAAAACGACGACGCGAAAGCATATGTTCTTCTTTCTAGAGGAGCGACTTATAAGATACTCCTATTCTATAACCTTTTTTGTAACGTTACAGCACTGGTTATATTTCAATTCGATTCGCTTATGTCCTTGTAACCCAATACGTCTTTACGTTTTAAACGGAATTAGAAAATCACTCATAGCAAAAACGGGCTTTAATCCCAAAGAGATGACTTTGATTATGAATCAAACCAGCAGCCAGGGCATAGCTGCAGTGCAATTGCTACAAGAAAGGCCGCCCTTGCTGGCGGCCTTTCTACTTGCTACTAGTCACGCGTCAGCTTGCGGTGAATACGATGCGGCTGGGCTGCGTCCTCGCCCAGGCGCTCGATGCGGTTGGCTTGATAGGCCTCGAAGTTGCCCTCGAACCAATACCAGTTGCCCGGATTATCGTCGGTGCCCTCCCACGCCAGAATGTGCGTGGCGACGCGGTCCAGGAACATACGGTCGTGGCTAATGACCACCGAGCAGCCCGGGAACTCGAGCAGCGCCGCTTCGAGCGAGGACAGCGTCTCGACATCGAGGTCGTTCGTGGGCTCGTCGAGGAGCAGCAGGTTGCCGCCCTGCTTGAGCGTAAGCGCCAGGTTCAGACGGTTGCGCTCGCCACCGGAGAGTACGCCAGCGCGTTTCTGCTGGTCCTGGCCCTTAAAGCCAAAGCTCGCCACATAAGCACGGCTCGGAACCTCGGTCTCGCCGACCATCATGTGGTCCAGGCCGTCCGAGACGACCTCCCACAAGTTCTTGTCGGGGTCGATGCCGGAACGGTTCTGATCGACATAGGAGATCTTGACGGTCTCGCCCACCTCGAGCTCGCCCGAAGTCAGCGGCTCCAGGCCCACGATGGTCTTGAAGAGCGTAGTCTTGCCCACACCGTTGGGGCCGATGACGCCCACGATGCCGTTACGCGGCAGGGTGAAAGAAAGGTCGTCGATGAGCACGCGGCCATCGAACTCCTTGTGCAGATGATGGGCCTCGAGCACCTTGTTGCCCAAACGCGGGCCCACAGGGATGCGGATGTCGGTCCAGTCGAGCTTCTGGCTTGCGCGGGCCTCGGCCTCCATCTCCTCGTAGCGAGCCAGACGGGCCTTGTTCTTTGCCTGGCGAGCTTTGGGCGAGCTGCGTACCCACTCGAGCTCGGCCTCCATGCGCTTGGCAAGCTTGGCATCGCGGTTGCCCTGCGCCTCGATACGGGCGGCCTTGGTCTCCAGATACGTGGAGTAGTTGCCCTTGTAGGGATAAAGGTGACCGCGGTCGACCTCGCAGATCCACTCGGCAACGTTATCCAGGAAGTAGCGATCGTGCGTGACGGCCAGCACCGCGCCCTGGTAGTTGTGCAGGAAATGCTCAAGCCACAGGATCGACTCGGCGTCCAGGTGGTTCGTGGGCTCGTCGAGCAGCAGCAGGTCGGGAGCCTCGAGCAGCAGCTTGCACAGGGCCACGCGGCGGCGCTCGCCGCCGGAAAGCACGTTAACCGGCATGTCGGAATCGGGCAGCTGCAGGGCGTCCATGGCCTGGCCGAGCTTGGAATCGATATCCCAGCCGTCAGCGGCGTCGATCTCGTCCTGGAGCTTGCCCATCTCGGCCATGAGGGCGTCCATGTCGCAGTCCGGGTCGCACATCTCCTCGCCGATCTTGTTGAAGCGATCGACCTTGGCAATCATGTCGCCAAACGCCATGCGCACGTTCTCGATGACGGTCTTGTCGTCGTCGAGCGGCGGCTCCTGCTGCAGGATACCCACGGTGTAGCCGGGGGTGAGCCTGGCATCGCCGTTGGAGACCTCCTCGATGCCGGCCATGATCTTGAGCAGGGTCGACTTGCCCATACCGTTGGGGCCCACGACGCCGATCTTGGCACCGGGGTAGAAGCTCAGGGTCACGTCGTCAAGGATTACCTTGTCGCCATGGGCCTTGCGAGCCTGATACATCTGGTAGATAAACTCCGCCATTTGTCTGTTTTATCCTTTCTACCTGCTGTTTCCATATTCTTGTTTCGCTTTAGTGGAAACGAAATGAGGAAACCGGCTCTGAAACTTAGCGAAAAAGGGGCATGGTTGCCCACACCCCCTAATACTACCTGGGAAAAGTCCCCCGGGACACACTATGAACTGCGTACGCTAGTTTTCCGCAACCTTAACGAACAGCCCGCTGAGATTTGCGCCACAGCAGATACGAGTAGACGTAGACGGCTCCGACCGAACCAAACGCCAGAACCGCAATCACCGCGGCGACGACTTCACTCGAAAGCACCGCACCTGCCACGCCCATCGCAATCAGGCCAACACCCAGCACCATAAAGCAGGCACCGCCAAAGCGCTGCGTACGGCGCCAGTTCTCGGGATCGGCAAGCGCCCAAGGCGTCTTGATACCGAGCGTATAGTTCTGCTTCACACGCGGCAAGTAGTTGCCTACGCCGATGAACAGCAAACCGATAGCACCGGAAATCAGCACGTTGACCGAACCGACCGCCGGCACCACGCCCCAGACCGTAAGCTCACCCAACCAGCTTACGGCGCACATGAACAAGGTGAAGGCGATTACGAAGCCCTGATAGAACTTGCCCGAGGTTCGATATGCCTCACCTTTGGGATCGATGCGCGGCACCACGCAGAACATTGCGAGAAGCACCAGAGGCAGCACGCCGAGCGCGGAGGCCATCCAGCTGGGACCCCAACCGTCGACGGCGCCGTTCGCGCCCCAGTGCGTGGGAATCTGCCCAGGCAAGCTCGGCATCACCATGAGGTGCGCTACGACATTGGCGACGCACAGAGCGATCAGCGCAATCCACACACGCCGCGATACCCCCGTGGCGTGAATGCCCTTGTTTTCGTTATTCATCCTTATCACCTTCCGTGTTTGTAAAGCCCATAAACCAACCAATCAAATCCTGCATGACGGTGGTATTTAAGCTGTATACGATGTTTTGGCCATGGCGCTCGTCGGTCACCAACCCGGCGTTTTTGAGCGTCGCCAAGTGATGGCTCAACGACGGCTTGCTGATGTCAAAATGCTCGGCAAGCTCCCCGGCCGTGCGATTGCCCTCGCGCAGCAGTTCCAAAATGTGACGCCGTGTAGGATCGGCCAGCGCCTTAAAACCCTCTCCCGGCATAAGACCTCCTCTCATCATTTCGTTCGACGCGCACACTATACTCGATATTTAGATGTTTGTCTAACTATCTAACCGCAATGCTTCAAACCACATCAAAGCAAACGCCATCGCAGCCTATGGGCGATTACCTATAATGGCGATAGCTAGAACACGATTCACTTCCCCATCGGAGGATGTCTATGACTGAAACCACAGCCGCAACTCCCAACGAGACACGCGACACCAAGCTCGAGATCATCATGGGCCGCGAGGCACTCGATAAGCTCGCTGATGCCACGGTGCTGGTGCTCGGCTGCGGAGGCGTGGGATCTAACTGCTGCGAGGCACTTGCCCGCGGCGGCATCGGTCATTTCGTCATTCTGGACAAGGACATCGTCGCGCCCAGCAATATCAATCGCCAGGCTATCGCCTTTCACAGCACCGTCGGCAAACGCAAGGTCGATGTTATGGAAGCCATGATTCGCGATATCAATCCCGCCGCCACCGTTATCAAGCGCACCGAATACCTGCTGAGCGACAACATCGACGAGTTCTTCGCGAGCGTTTTGGAGCAAACAGACGGCAAGCTCGACTACGTCGTCGACGCCATCGACACCATCTCGGCCAAGCTCACCATTGCCAAATATGCTCAGGACCACGGCATTCGTTTGGTTAGCTCCATGGGCGGGGCCAACAAGCTCCATCCCGAGTGCCTCCGCTTTGCCGACATTTTCGATACGGTACGTGACCCCATGAGCCGCATCATGCGCAAAGAATGCAAGAAGCGCGGCATCAAGAGCCTACATGTACTGTTTAGCTGCGAGGAATCGGTTAAGACACAGCCCCGCGACCCTTCCAATATCCACGAGCGCACCGAGTTGGGCACCGCCAGCTTTATGCCGCCCATCATGGGCCAGATGATTGCCGGCGAGGTTATCCGCCAGATCAGCGGGCGCGGCACTGAGCGCGTACGCTCCGATGGCCAGCGCCTGGACTAGCAGGATGCCCTGCGATGGAACCGCGATTCTTTGACACGCATTGTCACCTTGATTTGATGCTCAGCCCCGATGCTGCAGCCAGTGAGTCGGCGGCGTTGGATCTGGGGCTCTTTGACTGCGGGGTCGACCCACGCGACTTCGCGGCAGCAAAAAAGCGGGCCAGCCGCTACCCAAACATTATCGCGGGCGCTGGCCTCCATCCCTGGTGGCTCGCCGACGGCCGTTGCGGTCCTGCCGAAGTCAATCTGCTTTGCGAAGTTGCTGACCAAGAGCGCTATATCGGCGAGGTAGGACTCGACTTTTCCGCGCGCTTTGCCGGAAGCGAACCGCTACAAATACAGGCATTTGACCGGCTCTGCAATGCCCTCGTGCAGCATCCTCTTGCAGGTCGCGTGATATCAATTCACGCCGTTCGTTCAGCAGGAGCCGTACTGGACGTCCTCGAATCGCATGGGCTACTCATCCCAAACCCCGACTCCCCCGCTATCATCTTCCACTGGTTTAGCGGCACTTCGGACGAACTCGCCCGCGCGCGTAATGCGGGCTGCTATTTTTCCGTCAACGAACGCATGCTCGCGACCAAGCGCGGTCGCGAATACGCACGACAGATTCCACTCGACCGCCTGCTGCTCGAGACCGATGCGCCGGCCGAGCCAAACACAGAAACAAGCGCGCAGTCGCTCATCAGATCGCTCGCAAGGACCTCGATGCGCATTGCCTCACTCAAAAACTGTGACGCAAAGCGCATCGAGTCGGTAGTTTTAGCAAATGCGCACTCTGTTTTTGACCTTCGCTAACCCCTGTGGGCAAAAATGCCAAGGGGCATGCGAATCGCACAACGCAGTCCCTATTGGTAGGCAGTACAATTCGGCAGCATTACACCAATTCGTGCATGAGATCACGGTTGCGTGCATACAATTCGTCAAAGATATGACGGCGCGACGCATATAACTCGTGGGCAGCCATATCGGGCACGATTGTTTGCGCAACGCCAAGGACTTGGGCGAGCTCATCCCATGATGCATAGGCGCCACCTGCGAGAGCTGCCATGATGGCATCACCGAAGCATGCACCCACCGTAACCTTGGCAACCGAGACCTCGCGCCCGCATACGTCGGCGATAGCCTGCATCCAAACTGGATTCTTGGTTCCACCTCCGACAAGCATAATGCGCCCAATTGGCAGTCCATGCTCTCGCTCGATAATGTCGACATGGGATGCAACGGTATACGCGACGCCTTCCAAGGCGGCGCGAACCATATGGGCTCGCGTATGCCTTCCGGTCAGGCCAAAGAAGACGCCACGCGCCTCGGGATCGTTGAGCGGAGTACGCTCCCCCGCAAAGTACGGCAGACACAGGAGCCCATCGGCACCCGGCGCCACATCGGCGGCATCATGCGCCATAACCGAATATGCATCGGGGCCACCGTGGTCCTCGGCCTCTACGGCGTCGCGATACAGCTCTTGGCGCAGCCACGATGTGAGTGCACCCGCCGTATTGGTCCCCGCGCAGATCCCGTAAGTTCCGGGAATGATAAACGTCCCCGGCCACAGGCGGGCATCATCGATCATATGATCGGCTAGGTAGATGAAATACGCCGTACTCCCCAACTGAATCATCATATCGCCGGGACGGAATACACCCGTCGAAATGGCCTCGGCACCAGAGTCGCCCGTTCCCACTAAGACAGGTGTCCCTGCCGCGAGCCCCGTCGCCTCAGCCGCACGCTGCGACGCTCGCGGACCTCATCGGCAAGCTCGCCCGAAGCACCACGACCGGCAGCCGAACTGCCGATGACCATCGCATCTGGAAGACAATTAAAGAGAAGTGAATCGGCAATGTCCGCAGTCGTGCGGTCGTCGAGATAAACCTCCCCCCCCCCCTCGCTCGTGATGAAGTGAAAAAGCTTGAGGTCGTCCAGGCGCAGCGCCGTCTTGCGACGCATGGTGTGAGTGAAATCTCGGTCAATCAGCCCGAGATCACCGGCCCAGGCACCGCAAAAAATGCAGCGCGTGAACTGCGCTTGGCGGCTTCCACGACTTGCGACACGCTTCCGCCCGGATAATACAACGGATCACCTGGCAGAGGACGCAGACTAAACTGAAGGGACTGACCCCGGAGGAGTTCCGGAGCCAGTCCCTTGCGGCGTAGTTCTTATTTAAGCCGTCCAAGTTTTGGGGTGCAGCTCATTATTGCAGGAACGTTATTCCCCCAGCACCTCGACGTACACTTTTCGCTTCTGCGGACCGTCAAACTCCGCAAGATAGATGTTCTGGGCACCTCCGCACACGATGTGGCCATCTTGGACGGGAAAGAAGCAACTGTTTCCACAAATCATGCTCTTGATATGCCCACAGGAGTTGTTGCCGGTGGCTCCATAGCTCGGCAGGAAGTGTGCATGCGCATAGGGAGCATCGAGTGGGGCGATGCGATCAAGCGTCTCCATAAGATCCGTCTCCACGCAGGGCAGCCCCTCGTTTACCACGATTCCACAGGTCGTATGCGACAAAATAATCGCTGCCAAGCCATTCGTCACCGAGCTGCGTTCGATGGCAGCGTGCACGTCTTCGGTAATATCGATGAACTGGTCCGGAGCAGTCGATAGATAGCTCAATGTCTCGAGCGTCACCATGTTCACTCATCCCCTTCAAGAAAACGCAGGGCATTACCCCAGTAGAGCCTTTCTCGCGCATCATCGCGCATGGACACGGTATCGAGCGCCCGCTTGAGTTTGAACGCACGGAAGCGCGGCGTATTGCTGGCGAACATCACTTGATGCGATAGCGCACGCTCATACCACAGCGGCCCCATATCGACCGTGAAAAGACGCTGCATCATCTCCTCGGGCGAATCGATGTAAGTGATAGAGGTGTCCGTGTAGCAGTTGGGATACTTGAGCAGCATCGCCACGGTCTCGCGCACCCAGGGCCAGCCAAAGTGAGTCAAACTAAAGCGCACATTTGGATGCGTTGCGATTGTGTGCTCAAATGCAAGCGGGTTACTGCGCGAGAGCTCTGCGCCAGGCTCCCAAGACATACCGGCATGGAAAACCACCGGCTTGTTATAGCGCTCGCACAGCTCGTAAAGCGGCTCGGCCACAGCATCATCGGGGGCAAAACCCTGCTTTGCAGGATGCAGGCAAAGCCCCTTTGCCCCCAACTCGGTAAAGGCGCGCTCCAATTCGTCTGCGGCACCGCTCACCTGCGGGTCTACGCTCGCAAATCCCCACAGACGATCGGGATGCGCGGCAACCAGCATGGCAATCTGGTCGTTGGTGCCAAAGTGTCCTCCGCATGCCGTGGTTACATCGAGCGGCATGAGCACGCTCTTCTGCACATCGCAGACGTCCATCTCGACTTGAAGCTCATCCCAATCCATGGGGCCCATATGCCCCATACCAAATTCTCGTGACCAAAAGCCGAATCCATCAGGCTCATCACCCGGCTTACAGATCTCGCCGTAGAGCATAGGATGGACCAACATGTCGATAACCATTTCGTACTCCTTTCCAGGCATTTGACCCTAGTACGGCTCAAACGAACCAATCACTCGGGACGACAGCTCAGCGCCCGCTTTCATACACGCCGGAATATCAAGGCCATCGATCACGCCCTTGGTAAACCCGGCAATATACGAGTCGCCGGCACCCACGGTATTAACGACCTTCTCCGCCGGTACGATCCCGCACTCATAGAAGCGCTCACCGTCATAGGCAATGCTTCCCTTCTCGCCAAGCGTGGCAACCGCAACGCGCGGTCCCAATTCCTGCACGTGGCGTACCCAGTCTCGCAGCTCCGGAGTGTCCTCTTCAAACGACATGAACGCATAGTCTACGTAAGGAAAATGAGCCTCGCATGCATATTCGGGATCCTGGCTGAACACCGAGAAGTCCATAACCACCGTCCTGCCCGCATCATGCCATTCGGGCAGGAGGTCCAAACAATTGCCAAACAGGTCGGTATGAATGATGTCATGCTCTAGGATAAACGCCCGGTCATCTTCATTCGGACGATATGTCTCCATTACGCCATCGATTGCCTCGAGATGCACGCGATCGACGCCGTCTTTCAATGCCATGAGCATCACCGAGGTGTCGCCATCCTCCACCCGCAGATGTGAGATATCGAACCCCTCAGCGGCCAGCGCCTCTCTCATCTTGTCTCCGTACTCGTCCTTGCCGACAACCGACACGGCGGATACCGAAACGCCCATTCGTGCAAGATGGATACCCCAGTCAATGCCGTTACCAGTCGGATAGAACACGCCGATGTTCTGATAGACGTCCGCGCAGCAAAAACCAGCCGCGCACGCTTTAATACCCATGGTCTTCTCCAATGTTCAAAAGGGGACCCACCACATGGCGAGCCCCCTTTTCGCGTTTTGCTTATTGTTTTGCATCGGCTGTCCAAGACCTCATAGCCAGACCGCCGTACGCTTTCTTAAGCTATTCGACGATTGGCGCTCCGTGGCCCCAAGAACCTTCCATGCCGCACACGGTCGAGGCAAACCCGGCAGCAAAGTCGAGCGCGCGCTCGATGGCCTCGGCGCCATCCTCACCACGCTTGGCGGAATCGAGATAGCACATCAAAAACGAGGTGAGGAACGAGTCGCCCGCCCCCATGGTGTCCTTCATGTCCGTTACCGGTTTAGCCAGCTGGCGGTAATAACGCTCGCCGTCGTAAGCAATGCAGCCCTCGGCGCCCGCCGTAGCCGACACAAAACGCGGACCCAGGCCCTTCACCCATGCCAGACGCTCGCGAATCTCGTCCTCACTCGCGGCATCCGCCGCACTAAAGAAAGCGAAATCGACGTAGGGCGCAATCTGCTCGTAGTACTCGTCGGTGGAGTCGTCCGAAAAGTCAAAAGAGACCGTGACGCCCGCAGCCTTCAACTTGGGCAGCTCGCGCTCGGTAAAGCAGTAGTTGCCCGAATGAACCACATCGAACTGCTTCATGTACGCAAGGTCAAAGCGATCAAGGACATAGCGCACATCGCCACGGATACCGCCCTCGTTGGAGCCAAGGAAGACACGGTCACCGTCAACGACGGTCACGCGAGCCGCCCCGTTCTCGCCAATCATCTGCTCGCACTTGTCAAGCTCGATACCCTCATCCTCGAGGCTTGCAATGACATGCTCGGCAGCGGCGTCATTGCCAAAAATGCCCATGTATGCAGAGCGTGCGGCACCGCATTTCTTGGCATAAACGGCGAAGTTCACCGCATTGCCGCCGGGATACATGGTGTGGATATGCTCGTAGCGATCGACGACGTTGTCGCCAAATCCGAGCGCGTTAACGTTAAATGCCATGGCCTTTGCTCCTTCTAGTACTCGACAACACCCATATAGCGACGGAAATCGGGATCGTGATCAAACACCTTGCCGCGTGCGGCACGCAGCTCGCAGTTCATGGCATAGAACAGCACCGGGTCCAGATAGGCACGGACGCTCGCCGGCACGGCTTCCATACCGTACTCCTTGGCATCGAGCACCATCAGCGTATCGGTATGCGTCTTAAGGAACGCCAGGGCGCGCTCGTCCATAGCACGGCACTCGCTGGAGCCCATCTGCAGGAAGTAAAAAACGCCATCCTGAGTAGCCTCGAAGGGGCCATGGAAGTACTCGGCAGAGTGGATGTAGCTGCAGTGCTGCCACTGCATCTCCATAAGAGAGCAGATAGCGAAACCGTAGGTCTGGCTAAAGTTGGGACCGCTGCCCAGAATATAGAAGAACTCGTGCTCCTGGCAAAGCTTGGCAAAGCGATCGCCCAGCTCGGCATTTACCTTCTCGCGTGCCGGGGGAAGAATCTTATCCATCTCGGCGATACCGGCATACATATCGGCAAGATCGGCGTAACCCTCCTGCTGATCGAGCAGCTCTGCCGCAAGCGACAGCGAAATGCCAGCGGGGACCTCGGCCTGCGGCACGCCCTCGCCCCACGGGTAGACCCACGTGGTCCATTTACCGGTGTCGATCTTAGATCCAGCGTTGTCGGTCTGGGCGATCACCGTAGCGCCGGCAGCAAGGGCAATCTCGCAGCCCTCGACGACCTCAGGGGTGTTGCCACTGTGGCTACAAGCGATGACCAGGGACTTCTCGCCCAGACGACGCGGACGCATGATATCGAACTCGCGAGCCGTATAGATATACGAAGTGAAGGTGGTTGCCTCGCGCTGCAGAAGCTCATGGGCCGGGATCAAATCAATCATGGAGCCACCGCAAGCAATCCAGTAGACGCTGTCGAACTTGCCCTTCTCGGCAATTGCCTCTTTGATCAGATCGTGTGCGTTCATATCCAGTTCCTTTCTTGTTTGGCCGCAATCAATGACGTTGGCTGCGTGGCCGATAGTTGTTTTAGTCAATCAGATATTTCTCGAATGCGGCCATGTTCTTGGCATCTGCCGCCGCCGGATCATCGTAGTAACGACCGTCCGTGATTTCCTGGCCCAGCATGCCGTCGAAACCATGGGCGTTGAGCGTGGCGACGAAGGCGTCCATATCGTGCTTGCCATCGCCCCACACCAGATGGCCATACGGGTCACCGTCGATAAAGTGCATCTCGTGAATTGCCCCATCACCAAAGGCGGCAAACCAGTCCTCGAGCGTCTCGCCTGCAACGCCCATCGCGGTTGTATCAACCATAGGCTGTAAGTACGGGCTCGCGACCTCGTCAATCATGCGCTTCGCATCGGAAACCGTCGTCACAAGGTTGCTCTCCTCGGGACGCAGACTTTCCATCGTAAGCACCAGACCGTGCTCGCCGGCATACTCCGCCAGAATGGACAAGTGCTCGCGGCTGCGCTTCCAGGCTTCCTCGCGGTCCTCGTCCCAGTCGCCCCAGCCCGAGTTGACGGACATACGGTCGCACCCAAGTACCTCGGCAAGCTCAATGCCGTGCTTAAAGTACGCCAGGCTGCGCTGTTCATGCAGCGGTTTGCGTGCGCAGTACTGCCAAGGATAGACAACATTCTCGGGGCACAGAGTACGATACCTAAGCCCACGGTCTGCAGCCTTTTTCGCCAGGACCTCAGCCTCAAAGTAGCCCGTGTGGTCGAGCGTCACATGCGGCTCCGCACACCACAGCTCAATGGACTCAAAGCCCAAGCGCTGCTGCACATCAAGGAAGTAATCGAGCGACCACATGATGTAGTGGATATTCATGCCCGCAATCTGCTCGCGGCGCAGCGTCGGTTTGGATTCAGGCATCTTATGCCTCCTTATTTCGATCGAACACGATTTGTCCGTCCGACATCGTCATGTCAACCGCAAGATCGCGTGCGTCGCGATAATCGAGGTCGAACACATCCCGATCGAGCACGCAGATATCGGCAAGCTTGCCAACCTCAAGCGTACCCAGCTCGTCTTCGCGCATCAGGTCGTACGCGCCCCCGGCAGTCCAAGCGCACAAGAGCTCGACAAGCGTCAGCGTGTTGACCTCATTCACGGGCAGTCCGTCGTCGAAGTATCCGCCGCACGCACTGTAGATTGACTCGCCCAAGCTCGGAATCAACAGCGGCAAATCCGTGCCACAGCACACTGTGCATCCGGAATCTTCCATGCCGCGGCGATTCCAGCTGTGCAAAAGTCGCGTCTCGCCAATTTGTCGACGCATCATCGACAGGCAATCCTCGCGCCGGTCCAGCGTCAGAATCTGCGGATAGACCTCGCAAATTCCACCTAACTTGCCAAACTCGACAAGATCGGTCGGGTCAGAGTTCTCGAGATCGGTAATCGCATGACGGCGAAGCATCCGTCCATGCTCGTCTCGAGGCAGCGAGGCATAGAGCGCCACGGTGCGACGAACGGCGCCATCGCCCTGGCAATGCAAGGAATATCGGAAGCCGTCAGCATCAATTGCACGCAGCTCGTTCTCAATCAGATCCCACTCTGGCTCCTCGACGACCGTCTTGCCGGCAGCGCCCGCATCGGCCGAGTCCTCATAGGGGTCAATCATCTCGGCAAGCCCCGCCCATACGCCGCGATCGGTCATACGGTTGAAGCCAGAAAAACGAACGAACGGTCCCCGGAAGCGCGCTCGTGCCTCGCGGGCATATGCCAGATTTGCACCGGCACCCACCGGCTGCGACATCATAGAGACGCGAACCGTCAGCTCACCAGATTCCTCACGGCGAGCCATTTCGTCGGCAAAACCGTAGTAGTCATCAAACGCCATCTCCTTGATGGCGGTAACGCCGCGCTCGTTAAGCATGCTCATGTAGTCCGAATACCCCGCACGTACCTCGGGCAGCGCGAGGAAATCGCTCATCATGCGCCAGATCTTCTCGGCATAGCACGCCTGGGGTGTAAAGCCGTATCGTGCACTGGCGGCAGCATTGAGAACGCAGGTCTCCGCACCCGGTGTAAAGCAGACGACAGGAATATCGCCAAAACAATCGTCAAACACAGCTGCCGTATTTGCGTTCTCGGCATCCGATGCCAACGTTTCGGGTAGGCTGTGGCCAAAAGCCGCCGCGCAATCCGGATGATCTTCTTTCCATGCACGCAAGAGCGACACGGCCTCTTTGGCATCAGCGATGCCGGACAGATCAGACCCCAACGTCCGCAGCGCCCAGCCTGTATAGAAGGTATGCACATCGATCAGGCCAGGCATGACGGTGCGGTCGCCCAGGTCAACTACCTCGTCCGCTTGGGTCAAATACGAAGCTACCTCACACTTGGTGCCAACAGCCTCAATTCGATTGCCACGGACCGCTACGAAACCTTCAAACGGCAGGTCACCCGTACCGGTAAAGACGCTCTTAGACGTCAGGACCGTCAAACGATCAGACATCACAACCACCTACACCGGAAGCATGCCAGAGATTGCCGTTACGATCAGGCCAAAGACGACCATGAAAATGAAGAACTTCCAAATGGTCTTCCACCATTGGCCAAACGAAATCTTAGCCACGGCAAGGCCGGCGACCGTCATGCCCGCCACGGGACTGATAGTGTTGATGGTCTGATTAGCAAACTGGAGCGCGGTAACGGCAGCCTCGGGATTGAGGCCCATAAGCTCGGTCAGCGGACCCATGACGGGCATGGTGAGCGCCGCAAGTCCAGAACTCGAGGGAACCAGCAAAGAGAGCAGGCCAAGGACGATATACATAAACGTGGTGTAGACGGCGGCGGGTGCACCGGCGAGCGCAGTAGCGAGCGCCTGGAGGATGGTGTCGATGATCATGCCGCCCTCGGCGATGACCAGAATACCGCGAGCGATACCGATAACGATGGCAGCGTACGCAAAGTCGGCAAGACCCTTAACGAACTCCTCTGCGATCGTCTGCTGGTCAAGACCGCCCAGGATACCGGCAAGCAGGCCCATGCCAAGGAACACGGCGGAAATCTCATTCATGTACCAACCCTGGGTAACAAGACCCCAGACGATAATGCCCATACCGCAAGCAAAATCGATAAGCACGAGCTTCTGACGGATAGTGAACTCTTCCTCGATGGAGGCATCGGTCACGGAAAACTCAATACGCTTGAGCTTATCGTCCTCGTACGTAATGGACGACTCGGGGTTTTTCTTGACGCGCATGGCATAGCGCATGGCCCATGCGATACCGACGGCAGTGAAGATGACCCAAGAAACGGCGCGCAGCCACAGTTGCGGATTGCCCTCGATGCCAATGATGCCTTGGGCGATCAAAACATTAAACGGGTCGATGGTCGAAGCACAATATCCCAGGTTGGGACCAAGGAAGCAGATGATGAATGCCGTCATCGAGTCATAGCCGATACCCATCATGATGGGAATGAAGATGGCATAGAACGGCAGGGCTTCCTCAGACATACCAAACGTAGTGCCGCAAATGGACAGCAACGTCATCGTGATGGGAATGATGAGGATGTCCTTGTTCTTGAGCTTTTTAACCACACGGCTCATGCCGGCATTCAAAGCATTGGTCTTGGTGATGATTGCGAACGATCCGCCAATCAATAAGACGAACGCAACGACGTCGGCAGCTTCTTGGATACCCTTGGTGGGCGCTTGCAGGACCGCGAAGATATCCTGGCCCAGATTGATGGTCTCGCCGGTCTCGGAATCGGTGTAGTTCTTATCGACCTGTTCATAGGTTCCAGCAACGGCGACTTCACGCTCGCCCGCCGCTGTCGAAATCGTCTTGCGCTGATACTGACCAGAGGGAACGATCCAAGTCAGGACCGCAAAGACAACGATCAGCAAGAACATGATCGTATAGACATGCGGTAATTTGAACTTAAAACGTCTGTTTGTCTTCTTCGCCTTCGTATCTGACATAGATACCTCCAAAGAACTCGAGACTGCATCGCATCTCGCTTCAACGTTTGCACAATGCAAACGTTCTATGACGTCCCATAGATTACCAGCAGCTTTTCTCGTCATCAAGATAATTTCAAACTGATTGCCGCGACACGGTTGAACGGTTGCGTTCGCGCCGTGAACGGTATGGTGACGCCCGGTGAGATGATCCACCGGGCGTCTCCATTCGCAATGTCCTAGATGTCAAAAACGTAGCGAGACCCAACGATCCGCTGACGACCGATGATAAACGGCCGCCGCTGCTCATCGAAAAAGAAGGCATCCATGTAAAACAAGGGTTCGCCAACGGAAACCGCCAACAGCCGAGCGACCTCGGGCGAGGCGCACGCGATCTCGAGCGTGCACGGGTCGGTAAACGCGGGCGTACGGCCCGTCCGGTTGCGCACGAACTCAAAAATGGATTGGTTAGATAGAGGTGCCGTTGATAGATAAGCGTTGTCCTCGTAAACGTATATGTTGTTCTCAAGCATGACGGGGACCCCATCGGCAGTACGCACACGCTCAACGCAAATCAAATCAGTTCCAACGGGAACACCAAAGAACTGCGCTTCGGTGGAATCCGCCGGCAGTATCTTTCTCGAAATGACGCGCGCCCCCGGTTCCATTCCGTTAACGCGGCATGCGTCCGAAAAACTCTGGACGTCATCCTTCTGGCGAATCTTGCGCTTAAGCTTGGGGGCATTGACAAACGTGCCTTTCCCCTGTCGCTTCGTTAGATAGCCCTGCTGGACAAGCTCCTCAATAGCGCGCCGCACGGTAACACGGCCAACTTTATAGCTTTCAGCTAATTCAAATTCGTTGGGAATCCGCTCGCCCGCCTTGTAGGCACCGGAGTTGATTTCGTTTTTGATGATATCGATAACCTGTTGGTACAGCGGTATCGCAGCTTTACCGTCAGTTAGCCCTTCAGTCGGTGGCATATACCCTCTCCCAGCGCAATTAAGTCTAAAGCGGGCTCAAGGACATTCAACAAGCCCTTGAGCCCGCATTAGCATAAAGTATGCTTGCTATCGCACCAAAATGTCGGGTATTTACTCATCTGACCCGAAAAACGCGCAACTACCGCGCTCCTAAGAAAGCGTGAGCAGCTCCGGCAACTGGTCGATAATCTTGTCCGCGGCATCCTGGCTAAAGCCGAAGCGCTCCTCGCGCTTGGCAATGACCGTCAGGCCGGCTCGCTTGCCGGCAGTGATGCCGGGCACCGAATCCTCAACGCAGCAGCAGCGATTCGCGGGCAGCCCCAGCAGGTCCAGCGCATGCAGGTAGATGTCGGGCTCGGGCTTGCTCTCCTTAAACTGCTCGCCGCTCACCACATACTCAAAGGCATCCGACAGCCCGCACGCATTGAGCACTTCCTCGATGCTATCCATGGGAGACGAGCTGGCAAGCGCCACGCGAACGCCCCGGCGCGGCAGCTCTCGAATCGTATCCACGGCGCCTGGGTTAATCAAAGTCTGATAGTCGCGCGGACGCTCATGCGCCCACTCATCCCAACGGGCCAACGCTTCCTCGCCAGTAAAATGCCCCTTACCGGCGCGCTCAAACCAATCGACCAGCATATGCAGGAAGAACTGATGCGAGGTACCAACCTGCCCATTCAACTCCTCTTGAGTCAGGTTAAGCCCAAGCTCCTTGGCAAACGCGGCAGTCTCGCCCAGGTAGTAATACTCGGTATCGACAATGACGCCGTCCATGTCAAAGATAACGGCGTCGAACGGAAATGCGGACACGGCACCCTCCCTAACAAAAGGGCGCCTGTAAGCAGGCGCCCGAACCATGCATTATCGGCGATTCTAACCCAGCAGCTTATCCAACGCCACCGCAATACCGTCTTCGTTGTTATTGGCGGTCACCATCTGGGCTACCGCCTTAACCTCATCGACTGCGTTGCCCATGGCAACACCGGTGCCGGCCCACTCAATCATGGACTTGTCGTTCTGGCCGTCACCAAACGATACGACCTCGCTGGCATCGATACCGAGCTTGGGCAGGGCGCCCTCGAGCGCGCGGGCCTTGTCGATACCAGGCGCCGTGTACTCAAAGTACCAGTCGGCCGTAAACATGCCCGAAAGCGTCTGGGTAAAGGGCGCATACATCTCCTCGTAATGCGCCTGCAGGTAGGCCGGATCGCCCGCCGTCAGCAGCTTGTCCACGGGATAAGCGTCCGCGACCTCATGCAAGCTCTCGACCTCGCGGATCTTAAGGTCGCACGCATCGCGCTCGTATTTGACGATGTTTTTCTGCGAGCCATCCGGCAGCGTAATCATGCAGCGATACGAATCCTCGACATGCAGATCGCGACCGAGCGAAATCATAGGGATCACGTCGAAATTGCGCAGATGATCAATCAGACGGTGCAGCTCGTCAGCCGGCATGGCCTGGTCAAAAAGGACCTCATCGGTCTGAGCGTCGACCACATGCGCACCATTAAAGGCAACTAGCAGACCGTCATGGTTTTGAAGGTCGAGCTCCTGCGCCAAGGCGTGCAGCCCCCATGCGGGACGGCCCGAAGCCAAGATGAGCTTAATGCCCGACTCCTGCGCCGCGAGCAGCTTCTCGCGCGTACGCGGGCTGATGACCTTTTGGTCGTTGGTGAGCGTACCGTCGATATCCATTGCGATGGCTTTGATTGCCATATATGCCTCCCTGTCATTGAATAACCTTGTCTGAGTCATCATACAGAACAGCCACCGCGACTCCGTTTGCAACGGGAAAAATGTCATATTGTCCCGAACATGAACGGCGTGTGGTCGTGAAGCTTTATCGCTCAGGTCAAATACGTCTGCTAGCGACGCTCATCCGTCGGTGCGCCCTCGACGATCGCGATGCCCGCCGATGCACCTAACGCGCTGGCGCCGGCCTCGATGAATGCGCAAGCCTCTTCGTAATTATGGATACCGCCCGCCGCCTTGATTGCCACGGCATCGCCGAGCACCTCGTGCATCAGCCGCACGTCCTCGAGCTTAGCACCGCCAAAGCTTCTGCCGGTCGATGTCTTAAGGAATCCCGGCTTGGCCTCCAGCGCGATCTCGCATACACGGCGCTTGGCGGCGTCGTCGCCGTCCAGCTTGCACATCTCGACGATTACCTTGTCAGTGATGCCATGCGCGCGACAAAAATCAGCAATGGTAGTCATCTCGCGCTCGATGGCATCAAAATCGCGGTTCTCGATCGACCCCTGATTCAAAACGTAGTCAATCTCGGTAAAGCCACACGCAGCGTATTCCTCAAACCTCGCAAGCTTCTCCTCAAGCGTCATAGTGCCCTGGGGAAAGTCGATGGCGCCGGCAAGGATGATGTCAGAGCCCTCGAGCATGGCGCGGCCCGTCTCGTACTCCTGAAGGTTCGCAAATACGCAGCGAAAGTTGTACTTTAACGCCTTCTCGACATACTGCTCAAACGTGTCCTCGGGGGCATCGATATAGTCGATGTATTTATTGATGGGTTTGGCAAGCGTCATGCTGGGCCTCCTTGTTCAGGACTGACAACCGATTCGTGGTTTCACGCGAAAAACCACGTTCAATGTACGCCCGACATGCAAGGACAGCGTCCGCATTCCGACAAGTGGTATGAAATTAGCTGTAAACGTATATTTACAGACAGACACTATGACCCAATCCGAGGGCACTAAAAAGATAGGAGCCCCCGCTCGTGACC
>NZ_QSHC01000016.1:0-50508 GCF_003467545.1 Collinsella sp. AM38-1BH
AGGGGGCTGAGTTTCCCACTGAGCGACTCTGCTTGCAGCCGGAGCGAAGGGGGAAACTCAGCCCCCTCCGCCCCGGCCGGACAGCTCAATCTACACCGTGTGCTGCGGCAGGTCCTGCAGGGCGATGACGTCCATGCCCATGTCGTTGGCGCTGCCGTGACCCTGCTGGTCCTCGCGCACCGCCTCGATGGCACTCACGTACGTGTTGGCAGCGGACATCGCGGTCACGCAGGTTACGCCGCGGCGCACCGCCTCGGTACGCAACAGATAGCCGTCGCCGCGCGAACCCGGACCGTACGGCGTGTTGATAATCACCGCGATCTTGCCATCGGCGATGAGGTCGCCGATGTTGGGGCGCTCGCCATCATGTGGGCCGCTGATCTTTTCCACGATCTCGCAGGTCACGTTGCCGCCGCGCAGCACGCGCGCCGTACCTTCGGTGGAGCAGATATCAAAGCCCAGGTAGCGCAGGATGCGGGCGACCGAAAGAATATGCCGCTTATCGCGGTCGCACACGCTAATGAACACTTTGCCGGCGCTCGGGTCGGGCAGGTTGTAGTCGATCGCCAGCTGCGTCTTGGCGTATGCCTCGGGATAGCTCTTGGCGATACCCATGACCTCGCCCGTCGACTTCATCTCGGGCCCCAGGATAACGTCGGCTCCCGGGAAACGGCCCCAGGGCATAACGGCTTCCTTCATGCAGAACCAGTCCAGCTGACGCTCGTCGCTCGGCAGGCCCAGGCTCGCGATGGAATCGCCCGCCATGATACGCGCCGCGCACTTGGCCAGCGGCACGCCGGTGGCCTTGGAGATAAACGGCACAGTACGGCTTGCGCGCGGGTTGGCCTCGATCACGTAAACGGTCTCGCCCTTAATGGCGTACTGCACGTTGACCAGGCCGCGCACGCCCAGCGCCATCGCGATGCGGCGCGTGGTCTCACGGAGCTTCTCCTGCAGGCTCTCGCTAAAGCTGAACGGCGGGATGCAGGTCGCAGAGTCGCCGGAGTGAATACCGGCCTCCTCGATATGCTCCAGGATGCCGCCGATGTAGACCTCTTCGCCATCGCACAGGGCGTCGACATCGGACTCGATCGCACCCTCCAGGAAGCGATCCAGATACACCGGGTAGTCGGGGCTAATGCGCGCAGCCTCGGCCATGTAATCGCGCAGATGCTCGGCATCGTAGGCGATCATCATGCCGCGGCCACCCAGCACGTAGCTCGGACGCACCAGCAGCGGGTAGCCGATGTGCGCGGCCACGGTCTCGGCCTCCTCAAACGAGGTTGCCTGACCCGCCGGCGGATACATAATGCCCAGCTTGTCGAGTAGGGCGGCAAAGCGCTCGCGGTCCTCGGCAAAGTCGATGGCGTCGGGCTTGGTACCCATGATGTTGACGCCGCTCTCCTCGAGCATGCGCGCCAGTTTAAGCGGGGTCTGGCCGCCGAGCGTCACCACGACGCCGTCGGGGCGCTCGACATCGATAACGTCCATGACGTCCTCGTAGGTGAGCGGCTCAAAGTACAGACGGTCGGACGTGTCATAGTCGGTCGAGACGGTCTCGGGATTGCAGTTGACCATGATGGTCTCGAAGCCGCGGGCCGCCAGCG
The DNA here is from genome assembly GCF_003467545.1 of Collinsella sp. AM38-1BH. NCBI lineage: Bacteria > Bacillati > Actinomycetota > Coriobacteriia > Coriobacteriales > Coriobacteriaceae > Collinsella > Collinsella sp. AM38-1BH. The sequence goes on from NZ_QSHC01000016.1 coordinate 1,608, forward strand.
CGTAGCTCGCGTGCACACAGCAGTAATCGAACTCGATACCCTGGCCAATGCGGTTGGGGCCGGCGCCCAGGATCATCGCCTTGGGCTTGTCCGCCGGCGTGGTCTCGTCGGGAGCCACGCACTTCTTGGCATCCGGGCTCGTGCGGTAGATGTTCTCGTACGTCTTGTAGTGATATTCCGTGGCGCTCGAGAACTCGGCGGCGCAGGTATCGACCGTCTTCATGCTGGGAACCACGCCCAGGCCCTTGCGGTAAGCGCGCACAAAGCGCTCGTCCGAGCCGGTCAGCGCGGCAATCTCGGCGTCGCTCGTGCCGTATTGCTTGAGCAGGCGCATCGCGTCGGCGTCGATATCCTCCACACGCAGGCCGCGGATGCTCTCCTGGACCTGCACCATGTCGTTGATACGATTGAGGTACCACGGATCGATACCGCAGATGGCATGGATGCGGGCGATGTCCCAGCCACGGCGCAGGGCCTCGACCACAAAGAAGATGCGGTGCTCGGTCGGGGTTGCCGCGGCCTGAGCGAGCTCATCGTCGCTCAGCTTGTCGGCACCCTCCTTGCCACCGGCGCAGATGCCCTGGTGACCGTCCTCCAGTGAGCGCATGGCCTTGCCGAAGGCCTCCTCAAAGGTGCGGCCGATCGCCATAATCTCGCCCACGGCCTTCATGCGCGTGGTGAGCGTGGGGTCGGTGCCCTTGAACTTCTCGAAGGCAAAGCGCGGCACCTTGACCACGCAGTAGTCGATCGTGGGCTCAAAGCAGGCGGGCGTGGCCTTGGTGATGTCGTTGACGATCTCGTCGAGCGTGTAGCCCACGGCCAGGCGCGCGGCGGCCTTGGCGATAGGGAAACCCGTGGCCTTGGAGGCCAGTGCGGACGAACGGCTCACGCGCGGGTTCATCTCGATGACGATCAGGCGGCCGGTGTTGGGGTTCACAGCAAACTGCACGTTGGAGCCGCCGGTCTCGACGCCGATCTTCTCCAGAATGGCGAGCGAGGCCACGCGCATGCGCTGATACTCAAGGTCAGAGAGCGTCTGCGCCGGCGCGACGGTGATGGAGTCGCCGGTATGCACGCCCATGGGGTCGAGGTTCTCGATGGAGCACACGATGATGCCGTTGCCGACGTGGTCACGCATGACCTCCATCTCGTACTCTTTCCAACCCTCGATGGACTCCTCGACCAGCACCTCGTGGGCGGGCGAGAGTTCCAGGCCCTGGCTCACGATGGAGACGAGCTCCTCGTGGGTGTGAGCGATGCCGCCGCCGGCGCCGCCGAGGGTAAAGCTCGGGCGCAGTACGCAGGGATAGCCCACGCGCTCGGCGATAGCCTCGGCGTCGGCCACGCTGTAGGCATAGCCCGAGCGCGCGACCTCCAGGCCAATCTCGGCCATGGCCTCGTTAAAGAGTTTGCGGTCCTCGCCACGCTCGATAGCGGCAAGGTCGCAGCCGATCATCTCGACGCCGTACTTGTCGAGCGTGCCGTCCTTCGCCAGCTCGACGGCGGCGTTCAGGCCGGTCTGGCCGCCCAGCGTGGGCAGCAGCGCGTCCGGGCGCTCTTTCTTGATTACGCGCTCGATAAACTCGGCGGTGATGGGCTCGACATAGGTACGGTCGGCAAGACCCGGGTCGGTCATGATGGTCGCCGGGTTGGAGTTGACCAGGATGACCTCAAAGCCATCCTCCTTGAGCACCTTGCAGGCCTGGGCGCCGGAGTAGTCAAACTCACAGGCCTGACCGATAACGATGGGGCCCGAACCAATGACGAGGATGCGCTTGATGTCAGTACGTTTCGGCATGTTAGTTCTCCTCGGTCTCGGTCGCGGCGGTCTCGGCGAAATTCCAGCCAGCCAGACGGTCCTTCGCGGTGTCGATGTCCAGGTAGTTCTCCTCGCCGTCCATGAGTCGCGTAAAGGCGGTAAAGAGATAGTGGGCATCAGTGGGGCCAGGCGAGGCCTCGGGGTGGTACTGGACCGAGAAGCACGGGGCGTCGAGCAGCTGGACGCCCTCGGCGGTGCCGTCGTTGAGGTTCACATGTGTTAGGCGAATGCGGCCAAAGTGCTCATTCATCACGACCGGCGCGATTCCGCGGCGCACCCAAACGCGCAGATCTCCATCGGCCGCATGCTCGGTCTCGCCGCCGGAAAGCTCGGGGACAAGCTTGCCCAAGCTGGGGAACAGCAGGCCAAAGCCATGGTTTTGTGCGGTGATCTCCACGCGACGGCTTACCAGGTTCATGACCGGCTGGTTGCCACCGCGGTGACCGAATTTAAGCTTTTCCATTTGGGCGCCGCACGCCAAGCTGATCATCTGGTGACCAAGGCAAATGCCAAAGACCGGCACCTTGCCGATCAGCTGCTGCACCTGCTCGTAGGTCTCCACCACGGCATCGGGGTCGCCGGGGCCGTTGGATAAAAAGACGCCGTCGGGATTCATGTCGAGCACCTCACTCGCGGGCGTATCCCACGGCACGACAGTAAGGTCGCAGTCGGCGCGGACCAGCCCCTCCAGAATGCCGCGCTTCACACCGCAGTCGTAGGCGACCACTTTGTGACGGGCAGGAGCGGCAACCGCAAGCGCAAAGTCATGCGTGGCAGGCAGGTCGGCGGCCACAAACTCGTGAGGTGCGGGGCAACTTACGGTCTTGACCAGGTTCTCGCCTACCAGCGTGGGCGCTGCGGCCAGACGCTCGGCAAGCTCGTCGACGTCGAAGATCTCGGTCGAGATAATGCCCATTTTGGAACCATTGTCGCGCAGATGGCGCACCAGAGCGCGGGTGTCGACACCCTCGATAGCGACGATGCCGTGAGCGCGCAGGTACTCCGGCACGCTGACGGCCGAGCGCCAGTTAGAAGGCGTGGCGCACATGTCGCGAACGATCATGCCGCGCATAGCCGGAGCGCTCGCAGGGCGCACGGCGTCGCCAGGGAAGGCCGACTGGACATCGGTCTCGTCGATACCGTAATTGCCGATCTGCGGATAGGTCATGGTTACAATTTGGCCGGCATAACTCGGGTCGGTCATGACCTCAAAGTAGCCCTCGAGCGAGGTGTTGAAGCAGACTTCGCCGGTCGCGGTGCCCTCGGCGCCGCATGCACGTCCATAAAAAATGGTCCCATCCTCAAGATACAGGATACAGGGACCGCAGGTGCCCTTGCTGGTTTTGGCCAGCATATGCTGGCAAAGCTCGCTGGGCGCGAAGGTGCGGGCGGCAGCGCCCGCGGTATGGTTGTTCGCCATAATTCTCCTTCCCGGTCTCACAGGACCGGCTTAAAGGTGTGTAGTTAGGCCTCGCGGTATTGTAACCGCAAGCATGCCTCATGGCGTTAATTTCATCAAATTGTTTACGAAATGATAATTATGACTTTCTATGCATAATGATTATTTAATCCCCGTCCCAGAAAAATCATCCCGCGGGGCTTGTGGCTCACGCGGGATGATGGCGTCTTACTTTTTCTTGTCCTGTTCCAGCAGATCGGACGGTGAGCGATCGGGCTTGCCGCCGCGGAAAATCTCGCGGCCATGCAGACGATGCTCCAGGTCACGTTCGGCCTTTTCCTCGTCAATCTTGGTCTGGCTCACCACCGGGTCCTCGATCAGCGACGAAACCGAGTTCACCTGTTTTTGAATGCGCTCGGCAATGGTGTCGTCCATGCTTACGATGCGCATCTTCCAGTCGATGCTCGTGGCGTTGGATGAGCTCTTGGTCCACACAAACGTCAAAATGGCGCTCTGATGACCCCGCGCGGGGAACATGCCAAAAAAGGAATCGTGCTGAATGTTGCTATCCTCGTCGATATAGGCGTGAACGTTATACACCACGCGGTCAATCTTGTCGTTGAGCAGGGCGTTGGTCGCAAGCGCCGCGGCCTGGATCTGCCCGTTGGACAGCAGCTCGAGCTCATTGGCAGACGACGTGTCCAACACCGTCACCTCAACCGTGCCCGTACGCTCATCGGCCTCGTCGACAGAAAAATCGAGCGGGAACTGCGTAAAGCCGTTGCCCCATTCGAGTCCACCCTTGAGCGCGGTCGAGACGGTATCCACCGAAACGCTCTCGGACAGGTTGGCGGTATTCAGACGGCGCATCACGCCGTAGCCGATCTGCATGCCCACGATCAGCACCAAAATACCAATGACTACGGCCATCGCGGTCTTCGTAATGGTATGGCTCACCTGCGAGCCCGAAGGATCGTCCTCGGACAGCGGGTCGATATGTTTTGCCTGGCTCGCGCGGTCCTCGCTGCGCAGCTGCGCTAGCGCCGCTTTGTCACCGCGCTTGGCCGCAGCCTCCTTCTCACGCATGCGCTCGGTTCGCTTTTTGGCAAGCGTGGGATCCAAGACGCCGGATGCATCGATTTCGGAGAATAACTCCGTCACTTCTTCCGGAGTCAAAGGGTTCTTGTCAGCCATAAACTTCCTGTCATATCAATCAGTCGAGCTCGTGCGCACGCGCACCTTCGAACTGCATTCGATAGTAACGGGCATAGGTGCCGCCACGGGCGAGAAGCTCCTCGTGCGTGCCACGCTCCACAACGCGACCATGCTCAACGGTCGCAATCTCATCGGCATGCTTAATGGTCGAAAGACGATGGGCGATGATAATCGTGGTGCGGCCGCGTGCCAGCTCTTCGAGTGACTCCTGCACCGCCTCCTCGCTCTCGTTATCCAAAGCACTCGTCGCCTCGTCCAAAATCAGGATCTTGGGGTTCTTGAGAAACACACGCGCAATGGCAACGCGCTGCTTTTGGCCGCCCGAAAGACGGCTGCCGCGCTCGCCCACGACCGTGTCATAGCCCTGTGGAAGCGACTCGATAAAGGCATCGATGTTGGCGCGACGGGCGGCCTCGGCGATCTCTTCTGCCGTAGCGCCCGGCTTGCCGTAGGCGATGTTCTCGCCGATTGTTCCGTCAAACAGGTAGACATCCTGCTGCACCAGGCCGATGGCGCGGCGCAGGCTCTGCTGCGTCACATCGCGCACGTCCTGGCCGTCGATGCTAATGGATCCGGCAGCCACGTCATAAAAGCGCGGCAGCAGCGAACAGGTCGTGGACTTGCCACCGCCCGAAGGACCAACCAAAGCGATGGTCTGCCCGGGCTTGATGGACAGATTCATATGGTCGATAACGGGACGCTCTTCGGCATCGCCCTCGCCCAGCTCAACGTCCTCGTAGTTAAAGCACACGTCGTGATACTCCACGGCGCCGGCGGTCACCTGCAGATCCGTGGCGCCCGGCTTGTCCTGGATATCCGGCGCGGTCGAGAGTACCTCGTCCATGCGCTTAAAGCCGGCGATGGCCTTCTGATACGTTTCGGCCGAATTGACGAGTGTCTCGAGCGGCGTGCAGAACAGCGAAATATAGAGTGCAAAGGTCGCCATATCGACCGCCTGCAGCTGCCCCTGGGCGACCAGCCAGCCGCCCAGCAGCACCACGATCACATAGAGCACACCCGAAAGCAGGCCATATGTCGCGGTATAGACACCCATGGCGTGATACATGTTCTCCTTGGACGAAAGATAGCGATTGTTTGAGGCGCGGAACTTGAAGCGTTCGGTCTCCTCATTGGCAAAGCTCTTGACCACGCGCATGCCCGCCAGCGAATCCTGCAGCTGCGCATTGATGCCGCTGATCTTTTTGCGGTTGTCGCTAAAGACCTCGCGCATGCGCATGTTCTGCCAAAACATGATGACCGCAAACGCTGCTGTCACCACAGCCATGGCAAGCGCCAGCACCGGGGCGATGGTAAAGAGGATCACAAACGAGCCGATAATCTCGATGCCGCAGATGATGATCCACTCGGGCACGTGATGCGCCGCCTCGCAGATATCGAACAGGTCGTTGACCACGCGACTCATCATGTCGCCCGAGCTGTTACGGTCGAAGTACGCAAAGCTAAAGCGCTCGTACTGGTCAAACAGGTCCTCGCGCATCTTGGACTCCATGCGCGCGCCCATCACGTGACCCCAATAGCTCACAAAGTAGCGGCAGGCGCAGCGGACGGCATACATCAACACCAAGCCCACCGCGATCATGCCGAGCGCCTGCATAATGGCAGCCTGACCCTGAGTAAACAGCCCACCGGTCAAATTGCGCAGGATAATGGGGAACGCCAGGTCAATGGCGGCAAGCACCAGAGCGCAAACAGTATCAGCAACAAAAAGCCCCATCTGGGGCTTGTAATAAGACAGAAAACGCTTCAGCATAATCACCTTACGCGGTTTTACCAAACCGCGTTTCGTCTCGACGCTACAAGTGCTCCATTTGGACAATCTGGCCTTCAATCGTCGGTCGCGTATATCCATACGCTTCCCTCCTCTTTTAGGCCACCTTGTCTCAAATGGAGCACTTTCGCTGACTTACACAAACCTGCGGGATCATTCCCGCTCGTTAAAGATCGGCCCCGCCTAGTCGGTGCGCGATGCTGTCGCAAGCAAGCGCGCCCACGACGGTCTTGGCGTCTTCGATCTTGCCGTCGAGTACGGCGTCGATCAGCTCGTGCAGCGGCACCAGGTCCACGTTGACAAACTCGTCATCGTCGGGGTTGGGCGCGTCGAACTCGAGCTTGGTGGCCAGGTAGACATGAATGATCTCATCGCAAAAACCGCAGGACGTGACAATCGACGTCAAAAAGCGAATGCGACCGGCCCTAAAGCCCGTTTCCTCATGCAGCTCGCGTTTGGCGCAATCGAGCGGGTCCTCGCCCGGGTCGAGCTTGCCGGCGGGAATCTCGACCGTCACGCGGTCGATGGCGGTGCGGTACTGACGCACCAGTACGATCTTGCCGCTCTCGGTCAGTGCCACAACGGCCGCCGCACCCGGATGGCGAACGATATCGCGGGCGCTGCGGCGACCGTTGGGCAGCTCAACCTCAAGACGGTGGACGTCGAGGATCTTGCCCTTCCAGGCGCACTCCTCCGAAAGAATCTTCTCGTGCAGCTCGGCATCGTGCGGGTCGTCGTCGCCCAGCACCAGCGCCGGCTCGTCAGCGACCTCGCCACCAGGCTCGCCCTCGGCGTGCCCATACATGCGGCTGTCCTCCTCGACGATCTGCGCGTCCACGAGTTCTTCGTTCTTCTCGTCCATCCGTCTCATTCCTCTCGGATTTTAGGCATCCCAGGCGTCGCGGCCGCGCAGCGCGCGCAGGCCGATGTCGTGACGCAGGGTCTTGCCCTCAAAATCAATCTTCTCGCAGGCCTCGTAGGCAAGGTTGCGAGCGTTCTCGAACGTGTCGCCCAGCGCGGTCACGGCAAGCACGCGGCCACCATTGGTCACGAGCTGGCCGTCCACCACGGCAGTGCCCGCGTGGTACACGGTCACGTTCTCCATGGCCTCGGCGTCGGCGATACCGGTGATGACCTTGCCCTTCTCGTAGCTGCCGGGATAGCCCGCGCTCGTCAGGACAACGGCCACGGCCCACTCGTCACGCCAGTCGAGCTCAATCTGATCGAGCTCGCAGTTGGCACAAGCCAGCATGACCTCGACCAGGTCATTCTTAAGGCGCGGCAGCACGACCTGAGTCTCGGGGTCGCCAAAGCGGGCATTGAACTCCAGCACCTTGGGGCCGGCGGGCGTGAGCATAAAGCCGCCGTACAGGCAGCCGCGGTAGTCGATGCCCTCGGCAGCAAGCTCGGCAACGGTCTGCTCCATGACCGCCACCATGGTGGCGTGCTCCTCGTCGGTCACGATGGGCACCGGGCTGTAGACACCCATGCCGCCGGTGTTGGGGCCCTTGTCGCCCTCGAGCGCGCGCTTGTGATCCTGCGAGGTGGCCATGGGACGCACGGTCTTGCCGTCGGTAAAGGCCAAAAGCGAGCACTCGGGGCCGGTCAGCATCTCCTCGATAACCACGGTGTTGCCGGCATCGCCAAAGGTGCCGCCAAAGCACTCGCGCACGGCCTCCTCGGCCTGCTCAAGTTCGGTCGCCACGATAACGCCCTTGCCCGCGGCAAGGCCGTCGGCCTTGACGACCAGCGGAGCGCCCTGCTCACGCACATAAGCAAGAGCCGAAGCCTCGTCGGTAAACGAGCCGTAGGCTGCCGTCGGAATACCGGCGCGCTCCATGAGCTGCTTGGAGAACAGCTTAGAGCCCTCCATCTGGGCGCCCTCGGCACCCGGGCCAAAGCAGGGAATACCCGCCGCGCGCACGGCGTCGGCCACGCCCGCCACGAGCGGAGCCTCGGGGCCAATTACCACGAGTCCGCATCCGTGGCTCTGCGCAAACGCCGCCACGGCCGCAGGATCGCAGTCGTCGAGAACAACGTTCTCGCCGCAGCTCGCGGTGCCGCCGTTGCCCGGCGCGATGTAGAGCTTGCCGGCGCGCGGTGATGCTGCGAGCTTAGCTGCCAAAGCATGCTCACGGCCGCCGCTGCCCAACAACAGGATGTCGATGGTTTGAGTGTCCGCCTTCAAGGGTGCCTCCTCTATGGATGAATGGCCCGCTCCGTGCGAGCCCTTTGCAAGCAAATATACCCCTCGGCCGCCCGCTTGGGCTGCAAAGGGGTATATCGCAATAACCAAATAGTCCCGATTACTTCCAGAATCGGTTGATGATCTGCTCGCGACCGGCGCCGACGCCAATGAACGTCACGCGGGTGTGTGCCAGATCCTCGATAAACGCCACGTAGTCCTGAGCCTCCTGCGGCAGCTCATCAAAGCTGCGGCAACCGGTGATGTCGCACTTCCAGCCGGGGAGCTCCTCGTAGATGGGCTTGGCATGCTCAAAGCGCACCTGATGCTCGGGCACGCTGGTGTAGCGCTCGCCATCGACGTCGTAGGCCACGCACACCTTGATGGTGTCGAAGGCCGAAAGCACGTCGAGCTTAGTCAGGGCGATATCGGTGAGGCCGTTGACGCGTGAGGCGTAGTTGGCGATGGGGCCGTCGAACCAGCCGCAGCGACGACGGCGACCGGTGGTCACACCGTACTCATAGCCCTCCTCGGTCAGCGTGTGGCCGGCCTCGGACTCATAGGAAAGCTCGGTGGGCATGGGGCCCGAACCGACGCGGGTGATATAGGCCTTCATGACGCCCAGCACGCGGTCGACGTTCTTCATGCCCACGCCGGAACCGGTGATGGCGCCGCCGGCGGTGCAGTTGGAAGACGTCACGTACGGATAGGTGCCGTGGTCGATGTCGAGCAGCGTCGCCTGGGCGCCCTCAAACAGCAGGTCCTTGCCCTCATCGATCATGTTGTTGAGCAGCAGGCTCGTCTCGGTGATGTAGGGGCGCAGGCGCTCGGCCATCGGCAGGTACTCGTCGCAAATCTGGTCCACGGTGTAGGTGGGCAGGTTGTAGATGAGCTCGAGCTCGGGGTTCACGCGGGCGAGAGCGGTCTCCAGCTTGTCGCGGAACAGCGTCTCGTCCAGCATATCCTGCATGCGCAGGCCAATGCGGGCCATCTTGTCCTGATAGCACGGACCGATACCGCGCTTGGTGGTACCGATGTTCTTCTTGCCGAGCTTCTGCTCAAAAGCACCATCCAGATCGATGTGGTACGGCATGATGATGTGCGCGTTGCCACTGATCTTGAGGTTCTTGGTGGTGATGCCGTCGGCCTCGAACATGTCAATCTCTTCAAGGACAACCTTGGGGTTGACGACGCAGCCGTTACCGATCACCGACACATGGTCGGAATACATGATGCCGGAGGGCACCTGGTGCAGGCCGTACTTCTTGCCGTTGACGACGATGGTGTGGCCGGCGTTGTTGCCGCCCGAGTAGCGCACGACGGCATCAAAGTCGCCGGCGACCAGGTCGCAAATCTTACCCTTGCCCTCATCGCCCCACTGGGCACCGACCAAAACGGTTGACGGCATGTTTACTCCTTACATTCATGGACTGTCTACGTGCCACGCCGGCACGCAGAAGCACAAAACATTCCCAGTATACCCGTGTAACGGGCGCCTGTCCTACTCCTCGGTATGCGCCCCATCAAGCTCATAGAACTTGGTGGATGCCGGCAGGAACATCAGGTCGACGTCACCGATCGGGCCCGAACGGTTCTTGGCCACGACGATACGCGTAACGCCCTCGTCGGGTCGATCGTCACGCGAGGCCTCGGCCTCGTCGGCGGATCGGTCCAAGAACATAACGATATCGGCGTCCTGCTCGATGGAGCCCGATTCACGCAGGTCGGACAGCTGCGGGCGCTTGCCGGTACGGGATTCAACCTGACGCGACAGCTGCGACAGCGCGATCAGCGGAATCTTGAGCTCCTTGGCCATAATCTTCAGACCTCGCGACATCTCGGAGACCTCGACGGTGCGGCTCTCGGAACGACGTCCCGGCGGAGGACTCACCAGCTGCAGGTAGTCCAGGATGATGATGGCCTTCTCCTTGTTGTGGAGCATGCGGCGGCTCTTTGCGCGGATCTCAGTCACTGTGGTGCCGGGCGTATCGTCGATCAAAATGTCGAGCTTAGACAAGGTCTGCGTGGCCTCGTTGATATTGGCCCACTGCTCGGGGCTAATGCGGCCCATGCGGAAGTCACTGATCGAGATCATGGCATAGGCGCAAATCAGACGCTGGGCAATTTCCTTACCCGACATCTCCAGCGAGAAGAAGCCGACGGTATAACCGGCAGCGGCAGCGTTGAGCGCCAGATTCAGGGCGAACGACGTCTTACCCACAGCAGGGCGAGCGCCGATAATGATGAGCTGACCCTCGCGGAAACCCATGAGCATGCGGTCGAGCGACGGGAAGCCCGTGGGCACGCCCGCAGCCTGGCCACCGGCCTGGCACACTTCCTCGGCCTCGTTATAGGCCTCGACCATAAACTCGGTCAACGTCTTGTAGCTCGACTTGACCTCGCGTGCCGTGACCTTGAGCAGCTTGCTCTCGGCCAGCTCCACGACCTCTTTGGTGTCGGTAGGGGCGTTATAGGCCAGCGCGTTGATCTCGTTGGTGGCACCGATCAGCTCGCGCAGCATCGAGTCGCGACGGACGATGGCGGCATGGTGCTGCCAGTTCACGAGCGACAGGGTCTGACCCATCAGCTCCAAAATGTAGGCCTCGCCGCCCACGGCATCGAGCTTGTTGATGCTGCGCAGGTAATCGATCAGCGAGATAGAGTCGATGGGAATGCGGCTGTTGTACATATCGACCATCGCGGTGTAGATGGTCTTATGAATAGGCCGGTAGAAGTCATCGGGCTGCAGCTCGACCTGGGCCTCCTCGACCACCTCGGGCGATAGCAGCATAGCGGCCAGTACGTTGGCCTCTGCATCTTGGTTTTGGGGAAGACCCAACTTGGAGCCACGGTCCTCGACCGTCAGCCCCGTCTCCCTATCGTCGTATGCCATGAGCATCCTCATTCATATCGCTTGCGAGCATCCATAGTATCAGCCACGGTCCCAAAACGGGCCGCACGCCGCCAATCATCACCGAACGAAACGGATGAACGGTCCCGTATATAGGACTTCGACGCAACGTTCGCCATGACACTCACTCAGCGCAAAAAAACAAAAAGGGCGCCCCGGTTTCCCAGAGCGCCCTTCTTAGAACAAGATTGTTGCGTTGCAGCAAATGCTACTCGGCAGCAGCCTCAGTCTCGACCTCGGCGGGCTCGGCCTCGGCGACCTCAGCGGCCTCCTCGACCTCAGCCTCGGCAGCGAGCTCCTCGGCGGTAACGCCGACGAGAACGACAACCTCGGCCTTGATCTCGCGGTACAGCGAGATGGCAACGGTGTGGGCACCGGCAACCTTGATGGGCTTACCGAGCTCGACGCGCTTGCGGTCGATGTCCATACCGAGCTGAGCCTTGATGGCGTCAGCGATCATAGCGGCGGTAACGGAGCCAAAGAGGATGCCCTCGTCGCCGACCTTGACGTCAACGGTGACCGTCTTGCCCTCGAAGGCAGCCTTGGTCTCGTTGGCGGTAGCCAGACGGACGGCCTCGCGCTTGGCGATGTTGTTGCGACGCTCGTCAAGCTGCTTGAGGTTGCCCTTGGTGGCGGCAACAGCGAGCTTCTTGGGGAACAGGAAGTTCTCAGCGTAACCCTGAGCGACCTCTACGACGTCACCCTCGCCGCCCTTGCCCTTGATCTCATCGAGAAGAATAACCTTCATGATGCGTCTCCCTTCTTAGCCGCGGTCGCGGTTGCCACGAGAGGAAACCACGGGGACGGTGTACGGCAGGAGAGCCATCTCGCGGGCGCGCTTGATGGCGTTGGCGATGTCATGCTGATGCTGCGTGCAAGCGCCAGTGACGCGACGGGGCTTGATCTTGCCACGGTCGGTCATGTACTTACGGAGAAGCTGAGTGTCCTTATAGTCGATGAACTCAGTGTTCTCCTTGCAGAACTGGCAGTACTTACGACGCGGCTGACGTGCAGAAAAATCATTAGCCATGTCAAAATACCTTTCGTTTGGCAACTTCGGCGAACCGAAGCCGCCTCTCACTCAAAAATAGGTGAACAACCCTTAGAACGGGATGTCCTCATCGTAGACGTCGACCGCGGGCGGCGTAGCCACCGGTGCGGCAGGACGTGCTGCGGGCGCGGGAGCTGCGGGGGCGTAACCGCCCTGATCGTAGCCACCCTGGCCACCACGGGAGCTCATAAACTCGATCTCATCGACGATGACCTCAAGCTTGCTCCGGCGCTGGCCGTCGCGCTCCCAAGAGCTGTAGCGCAGCTTGCCCTCGATCGCGACCTTGTTTCCCTTTGCCAGGAAACGGCTCACGGCCTCGGCGCGGGTGCCGAACATGGTGCAGTCGACAAAGTTGGGATAGTCCTCCCACTCGCCAGTCTGCGCATTACGGCGACGATCGTTCACGGCGACGCCAAAGGACAGAACCTGGGTTCCGCCGGCGGTGGCGCGCAGCTCGGGATCGCGGGTGAGGTTACCGGTGATGTTCACTCGATTGATGCTCATTACTCACTACTTCCTCTTGGGGCACAAGCCCAGTCCAAAACGACAGTCTTACTCCTGGTCGTCGCGACGGACGATCATGTGGCGGACCACAGCGTCGGTGATGCGCAGGACGCGATCAAGCTCGGCGATCTGGGTAGGATCTGCGTGGAAGTTGATGAGGGTGTAGTCACCATCGGTGAGGTCGTTGATCTCGTAGGCGAGCTTGCGCTTGCCCCACTCGTCAACGGAGTCGACCTTGCCAGCGCCCTCAGCGATCGTGGTATCGATACGCTTCATAACAGCGAGACGAGTCTCGGGGTCGAGCGACGGGTCAACAAAGAACAGCAGTTCATAAGCCTTCATATTGTCACCTCCTCTGGGCAAATGTGGCTTCAGGTCGTGAAGGTGCGCCTGAAGCAGGAAAAGACTTGGTAATAATATCTTTCAACCTCCCAGGCTGCAAGAATATGCAGCTACAACCTCATGACCTCCACATATGTCCATACTCGCACGGCGTTTCATGCACATTCCAACCAAATGCTGACCAAAAGCTTGACGGATCTGTGGACAAGATACGATGCCGCGGGGACAAGCTGAGCCAAGCCGCAGGTTAACGGGCACAAGGCCGTGGTCGCAAAATGCATACCAGTGGTCCACAGCGCCACCCAAAGATTTTTAAATTCATTGCCAAGTCGCTTATGAATACCCCTTTTGAACAATTGAGTTAATCAACCACGCTGGTCGGAAGCCGTTTTTTGGCACCTCAAACCCCACTGCAACGACAAGCGCGGCCAAGCGTTTTAAAAAATGCCAACTTTTCTGTTTGCACTTTGCGATTCCTCGTGTATACTGACTTTCGCATTTAACGGAGAGTTGTCCGAGTGGCCGAAGGAGCACGATTGGAAATCGTGTAGGCGTCAAAAGCGTCTCCAGGGTTCAAATCCCTGACTCTCCGCCAGTTAATTCCAAAGCAGGCCTTCGAGCCTGCTTTGTTTTTACCCCACGCGGAGGGGTGGCAGAGTGGTTGAATGCGGCGGTCTCGAAAACCGTTTGGCCTGTATAAGGTCACGAGGGTTCGAATCCCTCCTCCTCCGCCATTTAGGTTGAGAGAGCTCCCGGCAACGGGGGCTTTTTTGTTATCGAAATACGTCTCGATCCCACGCTTCCCCAAACATGTACGTCACCCTCCAAAACCGACATATTTCGACATCTTTGGAGGCTGACGTACACGTTTGGATTGAGCTCACGGGAGTGGCACTATTCGGAAGGCACCTCTTCGTCTCGCATGCTTTTCCAGTTGCGGATAAGCGCCTTGCGTAGTTCGTTTTGCTCTCGCTGGTGCCCGGTATCGGTACAGCGAGGCATGCCGAGTGCTTCGCGAATGTTGTTCATGGCGCGGTGAAAGGCGAGCTGGCTGCCGAACTGAGCCGAAGTGAGCGTAACGATTCGATATCCCATTTGGGAGAGAACGGCCTCTCGCTCCGCATCTGCTCCTTTGCGCTCGAACTCATCGTGAAAGCCGCCCTTATATTCGATACCGAGCTCCCTGCGCTTGTAGGTAACGATCGCATCGATTTTGAGTGTTCGAGCTTTGGCGCAATGCCAGAGACGTTGAGGGATCTCGAGCGGTTTGTTGAGTTCGATACCTCGGATGCCAACGCCGCCTTCGCTTGTTGGGAGCGAGAGGGCGATTGCCGAAGCGGTCTCCATAGGCGAGGCCGAGTGATCGTAGATGTGCCTGAGCGCGAGCCGTGCACGCGTGGCACCGGGTTTGCCGGGGTGCCGATCGAGCAGTTCGGTTATTTCATCCTTGGAGGAAGTGGCTGGTTGCTCGGTATAAGGGTCGGCGGGATTGAGCCTCATGCGATAATCGCCGCAAACTTCATAGCCATATTCGAGATATTCGATCCTATCCATCCATTCGGCTGCGAGCACGAAGGTGAAGGCTTCGTCGGTGATAAAGATGCCGGGCGTCAACTCGTTAATATGCTCGTAGGGAAGATTTTGTCCAAGAATGTGGCAAATGACGCCTTTGGTGCGAATTCGCTCGAATTCGAATACAACCGAGATATCGATAGTCTTGAGCATATCGGACGGAATGCCGCAGTCGATAAGTGCCTGTCGTATGCGCGCAGCGCGTTGTTGGGTGGAGATGCCTTGTGCGCCTATCTGGTAGTCGTGCCGCGCAAGAGACTGAACCAAATTCTGGGGTGCATGATGAACAAGCCATGCGGTTTTATGCGAAATGAGAACAGGGGTATCCATTGAGGGCCTCTCGCTCTGAGCCGGTATCCAACTCTTATGTCCGTTGAAGTGGGGAAATATACCGGATGTGAGTAAATCAACTCACTCATGCTGTGAACCCAATCCAAACATGTACGTCAGCCTCCAAAGATGTCGAAAAATGTCGTTTTTGGAGGCTGACGTACATGTTTTGGACCCCTGGCATTCCAGTAACGCCACGCCCGCGCCCAGTCCCTACCGTTTGCCGAGCAATAGGGTCTCAATCGCCTCCAACCATGTACTATGTACGGGCATTGTTCAAACCCGAGAATCAAAGGACCTCATCTTGCCCGTCGTCGCCGCTATGACTGTTACTTCACACGCCTCGGATGCCATGGTCGCTATCCCATTTTGGCTCGAGATGTTCGCCGTTGTCGCGGCATCGATCTCGGGCGTGCTGGTCGCTCGCGAGCACAAGCTCGACCTGGTGGGCGCGGTCGCGCTCGCGGTGGTCTGCGGTCTGGGCGGCGGTCTTTTGCGCGATATGACGCTCCAGGTCGGCAACGTCTACATCCTCAACCAGCCCATGGCACTACCGCTCTCCATCGCCACAGCCGCCATCATCTATATCTTCCCGGCAATCGTCGATAAGCCCGAAAAACTCATTCCCCTGCTCGACATCATCTCGGTCGGCATCTATGCGGCCACCGGCGCGGACAAGGCGCTGGTCTACGGATTTGCACCCGCCGTGTGCATCATGATGGGCTTTTTCACCGCCGTGGGCGGCGGCATGCTGCGCGACGGCTTTATGGGCGTGGTCCCGGGCATTTTCCAACGCACCAACTTCTATGCCATCGCGGCCATCGCCGGATCAGCAAGCTATGTAGCCCTCGTCATGAGCGGCCTCATGAGCAATGTTGCCGCGCTGGTCGTATGCGTTGTGGTGACCATGGGGCTGCGCTGGCTATCACTGCGCTTTGACATCAAAAGCCCTACCGAGGAAGACATCGCGCGCTTTTTGCACCGTAAAAAGTAGGTAGCACAGCACAACCCCTCGAAATGCAACCGAGAGATTCTTTTAGAGCGCCCGCGCGTTGGGTACCCTGTTAGATACCTGTCGAGTATCTAACGAAGGATTCACTATGCCTTGCAACCAAGTACCGTCGATCCGGCGCCACAAAACGCAGGCCCGCATCACCATCCTATTCGCGCTGATTGCGCTCGCGCTCACCGCACTTCCTACGGTGTCGTTCGCCGGCACCGACACCGCGGGAAACGTGCTCGCAACCGAAGTTGACTCAACTCCGTCCGGTATCGAAGGCGACCTGTACTGGGCCGGCCAAAGTCTCAACCTAGACGACGCCTCCATCGGCCGCGATATTATCGCGGCGGGTGAGAGCCTGTCGATTCGCGATTGCACCGTAGGCGGCGCCGTTCGTCTGGCGGCACGCACCATCGATATCGCCAAAACCGCAATCGATGGCAGCGTCACGGTGGCCGGCCAGCACGTCGTGCTCAACACCGGCAGCACCGCTAACTGTTTTTACGCGGCGGGCGAAACGGTCGCCCTGCGCGGCTCCGCCAAATCGGCGGCGCTTGCCGGCGACACCGTTACCATCGACGGCACCGTCGATGGCAATGTTGAAGTCTGGGCCGACAAGCTCATCCTGGGTAAAAACGCCCGCATCACCGGCACGGTGAACGCCCACGTCTCACAGGACCCCGAGCGGGCCGAGGGCGCCCAGGTTGGAGCCCTCAAGATCGACCGGACCGAGAACGAGAACACCTCTACGGTCAACGACATGATCGGCGGCATCGTTGCCGCAGCGCTTTCCACCTGCTTTGTCGCTATCCTGCTTGAGCTTGTCTTTCCGCGCGCAACCGCCAGCGCCGCCGGCATGCTCCATCAGCATCCCATGCCACTGTGGGTAAGTGGCCTTCTGGGCACGGTCGCCATCGCTCCCGCCGTCCTGCTGCTTATCATCTCGATTGCAGGCCTGTCGCTCGCCGGAGCCCTCATGTGCAGCATCATCGGCATCGCTTTGGTCTCGGCGGCATTTACGGGTACCGCGATCGCACGCATGGTCGGACACAACCAAAACCGCTTCGCCATGGCCGCCGCGGGCGGTATCGTCGCGGGCGCACTCACGGCACTTCCTCTTATGGGCAACTTTGTCAGCGGCGTAGCCTTCGTCTTCACGCTCGGCTACGTCATCCAAATCATTTGGCACAACGCCCACCTCAAGCCGCAGCAGCCGGCTAACACGCCAGGCCTTCCCACCGCCTAACCACCAACCACCACAAAGGGGACAGGCACCTTTGTGGTGGCGTAGGCCGCCTCAATCCCCGTGCACAAAAAGGGCGTCGACCATCGCGGTCGACGCCCTTTCTTATTGGCGGTTATAAGCCCCAGCGCTTATTTGTTGACCTGGCCGGCGCGGACGGCGGCCTTCTTGCGGTCGGTGGCGTTGAGCAGACGCTTGCGCAGGCGGATGTTCTTGGGAGTGATCTCCACCAGCTCGTCGTCGGCGATGTACTCCAGCGCCTCCTCCAGCGAGAAGGTGCGGGGCGGCACCAGCTGAACGGAGATATCGGAGGTCGAGGAACGCTGGTTGCCCAGGTTCTTGGTACGGGCGATGTTGACGACCATGTCGCCGGCCTTGCTGCGCTCGCCCACGATCATGCCCTCGTAGCACTCGGTGCCCGGCTCAACGAAGAGCTGGCCGCGCTCCTGCAGCGTGCCCAGGGCGTAGGCAACGGCCTTCTCGGTGGTCATGGAGATCATGGCGCCGTTCTGACGGTTGCCGATCTCGCCGGCGTAGGGACCATACTCCAGGAAGGTGTGGTAGAACACGCCCTCGCCGTGGGTGACGTTCATGATGCGGTTCTTAAGACCCATGATGCCGCGGGTCGGGATCTTAAACTCAAGGTGCGTCACGATGCCCGAGGTATCCATGCTCGTCATGATGCCGCCGGAGGTACCGAAGACCTCAACGACCTTGCCCGAGTACTCGTCCGGGCACTCGACGACGGCCTGCTCGACGGGCTCCATCTTGTTGCCGTTCTCGTCCTTCTTAAACAGAACGCGAGGACGGCCAACCTGGAACTCAAAGCCCTCGCGACGCATGGACTCCATCAGAACGGACAGGTGCAGGATGCCGCGACCCGAGACCTCGACGCCGCTCTTGTCCTCGAGCTCCTCGATCTTCATGGTTACGTTGTTCTCGGCCTCGTTGAACAGGCGCTCCTTGAGCTGACGGGCGCCCACGATGTCGCCGTCGCGACCGACGAGCGGGGAGGTCGAAGCCTCAAAGACGATGGACAGGGTCGGCGGGTCGATCTCGATGGGCTCGAGCTCGACGGGGTTCTCGGGATCGGTGTAGACATCGCCGATATCGGTGCGGTCGATGCCCACGACGGCGGCGATGTCGCCGGCGCCGACTTCCTGGCATTCGGTGCGGCCCAGGTAGTCGAAGGTAAAGAGCTGCTTGACGGTAGCGGTGGCGCTGGAGCCATCGTTCTTCACAACCAGAATCTGGTCGCCCTGGTGAATGGCGCCGGAATACACGCGACCGATGCCGATGCGGCCAACGAAGTTGGAGTGGTCGATGGTCACGCACTGCATGGCCAGCGGGGCGTTCTCGTCAACCTCGGGCGCGGGCATGTCGTCGATGATCATGTCGAGCAGCGGATACATGTCCATGTTGCCGTCGTTGGGGTCAAGGCGGGCAAAGCCGTTCATGGCGCTGGCGTAGACGACGTGCTCCATGGCGAACTCGAGCTGGTCGTCGGTGGCGCCTAAGTCGGCCATGAGGTCCAGGCAGTCGTTGTAGGCCTTCTCGGGGTTGGCGCCCGGACGATCGATCTTGTTGATAACGATCATGATCTTAAGGCCGGTGTCGATAGCGTGACGCAGCACGAAGCGGGTCTGGGGCATGGGGCCCTCAAAAGCGTCGACCAGCAGCAGGGCGCCGTCGGCCATACGCAGCACGCGCTCGACCTCGCCGCCAAAGTCGGCGTGGCCCGGGGTGTCGATGACGTTGATCTTAACGTCCTTGTACTCGATAGAGATGTTCTTGGCGAGAATCGTAATGCCGCGCTCGCGCTCCTGGTCGTTAGAGTCCAGGACGCGGTCCTCGACCTGCTGGTTGGCACGGAAGGCGTCCGTGGCACGCAGGAGCTTGTCGACCATCGTCGTCTTGCCGTGGTCGACGTGGGCGATGATGGCGATGTTCCTCAGATTGTCTACGCGCATGTAGTTCCCCTATCTTCTATCCATATACAAACGGCACGCGTATGCGACCCGCCCAGCGATACAACGCTCAGCGGGAATATTGAGCCTTTTACCGAAAACTCGTTTATTTTAGCGATTTTAGATAAGAGGGGTTTCCTCACCTGCAGGTTCAGGGTCGCTCCACATAAAACCATCGCCGGCACCCATGCCCTCATACAGCACGTATGCCGAAAAACCGCTCTCGAGCGTGGTTTCGAAGAAGCTCACGAGCAGAGCATCGTGATAGCCGCCGTCAATCTCGACGCAGCCGGTGTAGCCGATGGCATAGCGGGCGATACGGCCCAGGCCCTCGTCCTTAAGACCCATCTTGTGCTCGGAGATAAAGTTGGTGGCAGCCTCCAGGCATGCCTCCTCGCCATCTTCGTCGAGTGCGGCCAGATAACGGTTGGAAGCGGCGTCCTCAATTGCCACAACCACGCCCGGGTTCTCGCCCGCGGCCAGGTCGTCCAAGAAGGCGCCAATCAGATCGCACACCATGGCGTCGAGCTCGGCGGAGACGTTACCGGCGTCCTGCATATCCTGTGCCATCTTTAGACCTTCCCATCGAGTCCGGCGTCGTTACAGTTCTTGTGCCTCAGCAGCGATCTTGGCGGCAGCGTCGCGGGCGTGCATCATATCCACCGCACGCTTGTCGAGCACCTTGATCTGACTGGTCAGCATTACCGCGTCGACCACGCCCCAGATCACCAGGCCCGTAGAGATCGAAAACCCAAGCGCACCAACTGTACCACGAAGGCGCGAGCAGATTGCCGCGACAAGGGCGGAGATGACAACCATCTTGATAAACGAGCCGCGGCGCTCGCGAAGCGTACGGGCCTGTGTCACATAGGCGAGGCGGGCCGCCTCGGATGCTTCCGAGCGCATCTGGGCTTCACGCGCGATGGCGGCCGCCTCAGCCGACATGCCACCGGCCATCAGCGAACGCTCCGCAACCTGGACGCCCCGCATTTAGAAGTCATCGGGGGAGAGCGTATGGACGAACTCGTCGAACTTCTCGAACTCCTGCTCGTCGTCGACTTCCTCGGCATGGGTAGAAACGGTGCCCAGGCGATTCATGATGTCGTCCTCCACAAACATGGGAGCATTGCTGCGCACGGCAAGGGCGATGGCATCGCTGGGGCGGGCATCGATCTTGCGCTCGTCACCATCGGCCAGTACGACAATCGTCGCGTAAAACACCGGCGGCTCGGCGCGAACGATCTCGATGCGCTCGAGCTTGGCGCCCAAGGCGTCAACGGTATCGAGCAACAGGTCATGGGTAATCGGGCGCTCGGCGCGACCGCTATCGATGCCGCGGCTGATGGCAGCAGCTTCAAACGAACCAGTCTGAATGGAAAGGGAACGCAGCGGCGCGGGCGAGTCCGATTTGCTGCAGCGCTCGCGAAGCACGATAAGCGATGGCACGGGACCGGCGGCCATGACGATGGTCTCTATGTCGACACGAACCATGGAACACCTCCGGTACGTAGCGGTTAACACGCGGCAGCCCGCCGCATTGAATAGCTATACTACCCAAACTTTCGCACAGCACACAAAATCAAAGTAGTCTTTTTGGGACGGGGCTCTTTTGACTACTCCAGCAGGTAAGAAAAAAGCCCCGAGGAAACCCTCGAGGCTCTTCACAATTTTGATGGTGGACCTGACAAGATTCGAACTTGTGACCTCCCGGTTATCAGCCGGACGCTCTAACCAACTGAGCTACAGGTCCATCATGGTGGAGGTTAGGGGGATCGAACCCCTGACCTCAGGCTTGCAAAGCCCGCGCTCTCCCAGCTGAGCTAAACCCCCACGGAGACAGTAATAAACACCCCAGCGGCGACTCGGCTCTCGCTGGGGTGTTTATTGCGAAAGAAAGTGGTGGACCTGACAAGATTCGAACTTGTGACCTCCCGGTTATCAGCCGGACGCTCTAACCAACTGAGCTACAGGTCCATCGCGCAAGGGATATATTAGACGAGTCGTTACGCGCGCGTCAACAACTTTTTTGAAAATCTTTGAGAGGGGTGGTCGCCGGGCTGACGAGATGGTTTTGGTTTGCTGCTCGGACAGTCCTGCGCAAGACGAAGGCCACATTAAGTGGCCTTCTTTGCGTGCGGAACTCGCGACAAACCAAAACCATCTCGTCAGCCCGGCGACCATGGGGTCCCAAGGTTTTCAAAAAAGCGGTCGGCGCGCAGGGGCGCCGACCGCCGATATATGGGGTCTGATATTTTCTATCAGCTAGGGCCTCTTACTCGTCGAGGAGATCTTCTGGCATGTCGTTGCCGTCGCCTAGATCGACAGGGGTTTCTTCGGAGGCAGAGCCGTCTTCTGTGGCTTCGGCTTCGGGCTTCTCCTTGGCGGCCGTCATGCGGGCGACAGCGCATACACGGTCGTTGTCGTCGACGGTCATCATCTTGACGCCCTGGGTGGCGCGACCGGTTTGGCTGATCTCGTCGGTCTTGACGCGAATGACCGTCGCGCCCTCCGTCACGATGAACAGCTCATGCTGCGGGCCCACCGTCTTCATGGCTGCGAGGTTACCCTTGCGCTCGGTCATCTGGATGGTGTAGACACCCTGACCGCCGCGGTTCTGCTCCGGGTAATCCGAGACCGGCGTGCGTTTGCCGTAGCCGCGCTCGGTAATGACGAACAGGTCGCCGTTACCGTTGGTAATCTCCATACCAAGAACGCACACGCCTTCCTTCATGCCAATGCCGCGAACGCCGCTGGTATCGCGGCCGGTAGCGCGCACCTGGTCCTCGGGGAACATAATCGCCTTGCCCGCGGTGGTTGCCATGATGATCTTGTCACCCTCGCGCACGCGACGTACAGCGAGCAGTGCGTCGTCGTCCCTCAGGTTGATGGCGATCAGGCCGTCGCGGCGGCTACGGTCGTAGGCGCTCATCACGGTCTTCTTGACCATGCCGCTCTTGGTGGCAAACATCAGGTACTCGTCGGCGGGGAACTCGCGGCAGCTGATGACGCTCGCGATCTTCTCGCCCTCTTCGAAAGGCAGCAGGTTGACGATCGCGGTGCCGCGGGCCTGGCGCGTGCCAACCGGCAGCTCGTGCACCTTCAGGCGATAGACCTTGCCCTTGCTCGAGAAGAACAGCACGTACTCGTGCGTGGACGCGATGAACATCTCGTCGATGACGTCGTCCTCTTTGAGGTTGACGCCCGAGACGCCCTTGCCGCCGCGCTTCTGGGCGCGGTAGGCGGCCACCGGGATACGCTTGACATAGCCGGTGTGGGTGATGGTCACGACCATGTCCTCGTCGGCAATGAGGTCCTCGACGTCCAGGTCCTTCTCGACATGGCTGATCTCGGTGCGGCGCTTATCGCCGAACTTCTTGGAGATCTCGCGCATCTCTTCCTTAATGACGCCCAGGATCTTCCCCTGGTGCGCCAGCAGGTCCTCGTAGTAGGCGATGGCGCGGCGCAGGCCGTCCAGCTCTTCCTGAATCTTGTCGCGCTCCAGGCCGGTCAGGCGGCGCAGCTTCATCTCGAGGATGGCCGTGGTCTGCTCGGGCGTAAAGCCAAAGCGCTCGATCAGGCGGCTGCTGGCCTCGGAGTCGGTCTGCGAGGAACGGATGATGCTAATGACCTCGTCGATATGGTCAAGGGCCATCAGGTAGCCCTCGAGGATATGCGCGCGGGCCTGGGCCTTCTTAAGGTCGAAGCGGGTGCGTCGGGTGACGACGTCGACCTGGTGGTCGATGTAGTGCTGCAGCATCTCGCGCAGGCTCAGGCATTTGGGAACGCCGTTGACGAGCGCCAGGTTGTTGGCGCCGAAGGTCGTCTGCAGCGAGGTGTACTTGTACAGGTTGTTGAGCACGACCTGCGGGATGACGCCCTTCTTGAGCTCGATGACCAGACGGATGCCCTTCTGGTTGGACTCATCGCGCATATCCGAGATGCCCTCGATGCGCTTGTCGTTGACGAGCTGGGCGATCTTCTCCTGCAGGGTGCCCTTGTTGACCATGTAGGGAATCTCGGTAAAGACCAGGCGGCTGCGGCCGGTCTTGGTGGACTCCACGTGAGCCTTGGCGCGCACGGTAATGGAGCCGCGGCCGGTCTCGTAGCTCTGCTTAATGCCGGCGCTGCCCATGATGATGGCGCCGGTGGGGAAGTCCGGGCCGGGCATGATCTGCATGAGCTCGTCGACGGTGGCGTCCGGATTGTCGATCAGGTAGCAGGTGGCCTCGATCGCCTCGGTGAGGTTATGCGGGGCGATGTTGGTGGCCATGCCGACGGCGATGCCCTGGCTGCCGTTGACCAGCAGGTTGGGGAAGCGCGCAGGCAGCGCCTGAGGCTCGGCGAGCGATTCGTCGTAGTTGGGCTGCCAGTCGACGGTATCCTTCTGCAGGTCACGCAGCAGCTCCATGGCGGGCTTTGCCAGGCGGCTCTCGGTGTAACGCATGGCAGCGGCGCCGTCGCCGTCGATGTTACCGAAGTTGCCGTGACCGTCAATGAGCGGCGTGCGCATGGAGAACCACTGCGCCAGGCGAACCATTGCCTCGTAGACCGCGAAATCGCCGTGCGGGTGGTACTTACCGATAACTTCGCCGACCGTCCAGGCCGACTTCTTGTGCGGGCGGTTGGGGTAGATGCCGCTCTCGTTCATCGCGTACAGGATGCGGCGGTGCACCGGCTTTAGGCCGTCGCGCACGTCCGGCAGGGCGCGCGCCGTGATGACCGACATCGAATACTCGATGAACGACTGTTTCATCTCACGGCCGAACTCCGAAATCTGGAGCTGGCCGCCATTGATATCCTCGCCGGCCGAGGCGCCACGGTCGACTTCGCCAAAGCTCTCCTCGAGCTCGCCGTCGTCGTCTTCTTCCTCATCATCATCGGCATCGGGGTTATAGGCGTCCGGATCGCCGTCCTCGCCCTGCTCAGCACGGGCAAGCAGGCGCTTCAGATCGTCGGGCATGCCGGCATCGCCGGCCTCGCCCATACCCTCGTTGTTGTTGATATCGTCTGCCACGTTACCTCCTCATGGTTTGCGTGGTCCATTAGTTCCCTACCACGGAGACGGATTACCGGGAATGCCGGATAACCCTCCTAGGTTTTCCAGGTGCCCCAGGTTGCCCTGAAGGATGAGGGCGCACGCCTTGCGTGCGGCGCCCGAAATCCTGAAGGGCAAGATGGGGTGCCTGGGAAAGCTAGGCGTCAAGGAAACGCGCGTCGTGGGCGTGCTTCTCGATGTACTCACGGCGATAGCCGACCTCGGAACCCATCAGTTCGCGCACGGCGCGGTCTGCCACCACGGCATCCTCGATCGACACGCGCTGCAGGATGCGGGTCTTGGGATCCATCGTCGTCGAGGCGAGCTGCTTGGGGTCCATCTCGCCCAGACCCTTGTAGCGCTGGACGGTATAGCCCTTGCGCTTCTTGGTGATCTTGCCATCCTTGGCCTTGCCGTCCTCGTCGTTATCGTCGGGGTTCAGGCCCAGACTCTGGATGGTGTCGCGCAGGATCTCGTCTTCGGGCTGGCGGCCGTTGGGATACACGTAGTGGATCTTGTTGCGCACCTTAATGCCAAAGATGGGCGGACAGGCAACATAGACGTAGCCGGCATCGATCAGCGGACGCATGTACTTGTAGAAGAACGTCAGCAGCAGGATGCGGATGTGCGCACCGTCGACGTCTGCATCGGTCATGATGATGATCTTGTGGTAGCGCGCCTTGGTGATATCGAAGTCGCCGCCGTCGCCGGCACTCGTCGTGACGCCGCAGCCGATCGCGGTAATCAGCGACTGGATGGTGTCACTCGAGAACGCGCGATGGTCACCAACGCGTTCGACGTTCAGAATCTTGCCGCGCAGGGGCAGAATCGCCTGAATGTCTCGGCGACGGCCGTCCTTGGCCGAACCGCCTGCCGAGTCGCCCTCTACGATGAAGAGCTCGGTCAGCTCGGCATCGCGCACCGAGCAGTCAGCGAGCTTACCGGGCAGGGACGCCGTCTCGAGCAGGCTCTTGCGGCGGGTCGCCTCGCGCGCCTTGCGGGCGGCATTGCGCGCCTTGCAGGCCTGTTGCGCCTTCTTGACGATCTCGCGGGCAGGCTTGGGATGCTCCTCCAAGTAATCGGCAAGGCCGTCGGTCACGATCTTGAGCGTCAGCGCGCGCATATAGGAGCTGCCGAGCTTGGCCTTGGTCTGGCCCTCAAACTGCGGATCGGGCAGCTTGACCGAGATAACGGCCGAAAGGCCCTCGCGCACATCGTCGCCGGTCAGATTGGCGTCTTTTTCCTTGAGCAGGTTCTGCTTGCGCGCGTAGTCGTTGATCACGCGGGTGAGCGCGGTGCGAAAGCCCTCAAGGTGCATGCCGCCCTCGGGAGTGTAGATGTCGTTGGCAAACGACATGACGTTCTCGCCGTAGCCGCTATTCCACTGCAGGGAAACCTCGACCTCGCCCATCTTGGCCACAGGCGCGTCCGGGTCCGATTTGCCCTCGATGTAGATGGGCTCCTTAAAGGCCTCGGGGACGTCCTTGCCCTCGTTGAGGAACTTGACGAAGTCGATGATGCCGCCCTCGTAGCAAAACTCCTCCACGTGGGGAGTCGGCTCGCGCTCGTCGGTCAGCACGATTTTGAGGTTCTTATTGAGGAACGCCGTCTCCTGCAGACGGTTGTGCAGCGTATCGAAATCGTAGATGCAGGTCTCGAAGATCTCATCGTCGGGCCAGAAGGTGACGGTGGTGCCCGTCGAATTCGAGGTGCCCACGACCTCCATCTTCTTGACGGTCTTGCCGCGCGAGAACTCCATCTCGTAGGTGTTGCCATCGCGGCGAACCTGAACGACCACGCGCTTGGACAGTGCGTTGACGACGGAGATGCCCACGCCGTGCAGGCCGCCCGAGACCTTATAGGCCGAGTTATCGAACTTACCGCCGGCGTGCAGGATCGTCATGACGACCTCGAGCGTCGGGATCTTTTTAACAGGGTGCTCGTCGACGGGGATGCCGCGCCCGTTGTCGACGACCGTGATGGAGTTGTCGGCGTGGACCGTCACCTGGATCTCGGTGCAGAAACCGGCCATGGCCTCGTCGACGGAGTTGTCAACGATCTCCCACACCAGGTGATGCAGACCGCTGGCGCTCGTCGAGCCGATATACATGCCCGGGCGCTTACGAACGGCCTCGAGACCTTCGAGAATCTTAATCTCGCCGCCATCGTAATCGTTTTCGTTTGCCACACGTCCTCCTTCAGTCAAGAAAATGTGTACAGCCTTACCAGTTTATCGTAAAAAAATACCCTCGGGAACGAGGGTATTTGGCTCTACAAGGCCACCAGATGCGATTTAAGGCTCTTTTTTGCTTTGCACGCCCTTGGCCCACTCGGCACTGGCTCTCATGGCATTCTCGAGGGCCTCGCGCAGTTTTTGGTCTTCGATGGGCGCCACCTGGCGCTCAATCTCGGTGCGCTCGGCCTCACTTAGATCGGCGTGCGGGGCCGGCGGGCACTCGGTCACGGCCGGGCGCAGGCGCTCCTTGGCGGCGGGTGGCGTGTGACCGGGCGCGGTGGTTTTGAACACCAGGCCGTCCACATGCGCACCGGCGCGCTCCATGCGCGCGCGGATGATCTCGCGCAACAGCGTCATTTCCTGCGTCCACGAGGGCGAGTCGAGATATACCAGCAGCTCATTGGACTCGGGCAGGTAGCGCAGGCCCGTCACATGCCGCCCCTCGCGCGTGCCCGAGCACACCGCGTTCCACGCGCGATAGACCGCGCGCGACTCCTCGGCGGCCTCCATCTGCGCACGGCGCTCAGGGGTCGCAGCCGCCAGGATACGCTGGCGCTCTGCGTTCAAAAACCCACTGAAGGCGACCGTCTCGCTCTCGCGCTCGTAATTAGCACGTCTCACCCATGCTCACCACCTTGGCTCGATCAAGCAGGTCATCGGTAAAATACCCCAGGTTGGTCGTGGTTATGACCGTCTGGATATCATCGCCGATCAGCCGCAGGAAAGCGCCGCGACGCTCGCCGTCGAGCTCGCTCATCACGTCGTCCAAAAGCAGCAGTGGGGCGGTGCCCAGGACATCGCGAGCCACGGCCACCTCGGCCACCTTCCAGGACAGCACCAACGTTCGCTGCTGTCCTTGACTGGCAAATGAACGGGCGGAGCGACCCGCCACGGTAAATTCAATCTCGTCGCGATGCGGTCCCACCAGCGTCACGCCGCGGCGAATTTCCTCGTCGGCGTGCTCATCAAGGGCAGCCAGCATGCGCTCGTACGCCCAGCCCTTCAGCTCTTCGCGATCCTCGACCTGGGGTAAATCCCCCAGCGTGGACGCATAGGACACGTTGGCGGCCTCACCTGACGCCACTTGCCCGTAGGCAGTGTGCACATGGCCCGCCAGCCGGTCGAGCAGGGCCAACCGGTGCACGAGCAGGGCCGAGCCCGCGCGGGCAATCGAATCGTTCCACGCGCCGAGCATCTCGCGGCAGCACCAGGTCTCCTTGAGCAAGGCGTTACGCTGGGTCACGCAGCGCCCATAGGTGCTCGCAAGATCGGCATAGCGTGCGCTCAGCTGCATGCCAAAGTCATCGAGGGCGGCGCGGCGCACACTGGCGCCTCGCTTAACCATGTCCAGATGGTCGGGGCAAAACAGCACACTCGGCAGAACCCCGCGCACACCAGCGGCAGAGCATCTCTTGCCGTTGCGGCTAAACGAGCGCTTACCGTCCTCCGCGCTCAATCCCATATCAAGCACGCGGCCGTCGCCCTCGAGCCTCAGCTCGATCTTGCACGAGCCCACGCCGTCATGGACGAGCTCCGCTGCGGTCGGATGCCTAAACGAGGCGCCGCTCGTCAGCAGCTGCAGGGCCTCTATGAGATTGGTCTTTCCCGCCGCGTTGGGTCCCGCAAGTATCGTCACGCCCTCGTCCAGGGCAAGGCGATAGCTATCGAAGCTGCGGTAGTGCGCGACGGAAAGATCGCGGGCGAACATGGTCATAGCGCAGCGCTAGATGCGGACCGGCATGACCAGGTACAGGTAGTTGATCTTATCGTAGGACTTAAAGATGCCCGCCTGCGAGTAGCTCTTGAGCTCCAGCGTGATCTCCTTCTCCTTGGACAGGGCATTGAGGCAGCCGAAGATGTAGTGGTAGTTGAAGGCGATGGTACCTGACTCGCCCTCGGCCTCGACATCGATCGTCTCCTGCGCAAGGTCCTGGTCATTGGAAATGGAGGACAGGCCCATCTGCCCGTTCTCGACATCGATCTCGAACTTGACGGCGGGGTTGGCGCTCGCAATAACGGCCACGCGCTTGAGGGCGGCGTTAAAGGCGGCGACGTCGATCTTGACGCTCGTCACGCACGAATCGGGGATGAGCTGCTTGTAGTTGGGGTACACGCCCTCGATACGACGCGACACGTAGGTGGTGTTGCCGGCCTCGAAGACGACCTGGGTGTCGGTAGCCCCGATCATGATGGTCGCCTGGCTGGCCATGATGTTCAGCGCGTCGTTAAAGGCGTCAGCCGGAACGTTGAGCTCAAAGGAGCCCTCGAGGGTCGAGGTCTCGACCTGCGTATCGCACACGGCCAAGCGGAAGGAATCGGTCGCCACCAGGCGTACGGTGTTGTTCTCGACCTTCATGTGCACGCCGCCCAGGATGGGGCGAGCCTTGTCGGTCGAGGTGACGCGCCACACGCGGCCGACCATTTCGGACAAGACATCGGTCGGCAGCTCCACGGCACTCTCGATGGCATAGGCCGGAAACTCGGGGAAGTCATTGGCATCGAGCGTATTCAGCCTAAAAGAGCTCTTCTCGCAACCAATCAGCACCTGGCGCTCGGACAGCTCAAAGGTAACCGGGGCATCGGGGAGGGTCTTGGTGATATTGGAGAGCATCTTACAGGGAATAACCATCTCGCCCTCTTCTTCGACATGCGCCGCGATGCGATGACGAATCGAGATGGTGTAGTTAGAGGTCTGGAATTCCAAGATGCCGTCTTGGGCCTTAACGAGCACGCCCGACAGGATGGGGAGGGTGGATGCCGAAGCGACACCCTTCATAACGACGCCGATGGCTTGTGTAAGCGAGCTCTGGCTGACGGTGAACTTCATCTTTTAATACCTTTCTATAGATATAAATATCTTAATAATAGTAATAGCACTGACGAAACTGTTGATTACTCCCAAAGACGCAGGTCAGACCCAGAAAGAGAATCGACAGCAACCTGTGTGCAACAGGGGTGGTTTTCCACGTTCAAAACCTGCGCAAAACTTTTCATCACCGCAGGTTGGGTTTTAGACACCTTATGCCCGTGGTTTCGACAAGTTTTCAACAGGTGTCTCTATTTCCCTACGAGCGCAGTGTAATTTTATCGCGCAGCGACTTGAGGTCTTCGGTGACGGTGCGGTCTTCCTGGATCATCTTCTGGACCTTTTTGTAGCTCGTACTGACGGTCGAGTGGTTGCGGTTGCCAAATTCGGCGCCCACCGCCGTGGTCGTCATCTCGCACATCTCGATGGCCAAGTAGATAGCGATATGGCGTGCTTTGGCGATATTGGCGTTGCGACGCGGGCCGATGAGCTCCTCGTGCGTCACGCCGTACTGCTCTTCGATGACGGACTGAACCGTCTGGACGTTGATCTTTTTGGCCGATGTGTCGAAGTACTGGCTGGCGATGGCGTCGATATCGTCAAAGGTGAGCTCCCCGCCCTCGCGCTCGCGGTCGCCCGCCTCGCCGGCGCAGCGCTCGCAGAAGCTCTCGAGTTCGCGGATGTTGGTGCCCGAGACCTCGGCCATGTGTTTAAAGTGCTCGTCGGTCAGGTGCCCGCCGTCGCCCCCATAGGCCGCCAGCAGCGAGTCGTCGCCTGCCTCGGGAGCGGCGACGATGGTGTTCTCGTAATAGCGCTGCAAGATCTTGTATTTCATCTCGTAGCTGGGCTCTGCGACCAGGCAGAGCATGCCGGCGTTGAAGCGGCTGGTCAGACGCTCGTCCATGCTCAGGTCCTTGGGGGCGCGGTCTGCCGCGATGACGACCTTCTTGTTGTTGCGGATGAACTCGTCCATGAGCTGGAAAAAGTAGTCCACGCTCGCGCGCTTGCCGATGATGTTTTGGATGTCATCGATGATGAGCACGTCCACGCCGTGGTATGCCTGCATGATAGGGGCGTTGCTCTTCTTTTGGCGGTCGAACTCGGTCATCAGGTCGTCCAGATATGCCTGGGAGTTGGCATACTTGACCTTGATCTCGGGCGACTTCTCGGCGAGCTCGTTTTTGATGGCAAGCAGCAGGTGCGTCTTGCCCAGGCCCGATTTGCCGTAGATGAACAGTGATGTGCACGTGCCGCGCTCGTCCGCGAGGGCGGCAAACTTGAGTGCCGAGCGATAGGCATGGCTGTTCTCGGGGCCGTAGACAAAGTTCTCAAAGGTAAATTTTGAGTTCGCGACGAGTGGGGCTCCATCCGTATTCTGCTCGGCCGGCACGGTCGGTGCTGGCATGGGTGAAGCGGGGGTCGCGGCTTGCGTGGACTTAGTCGGCGCTCCGCCCTTCATCTGGTTCATCATGCGACGAAAATCATCGGCCGAGAGCGTGTTCTTGATTGCAATGCCCGAATCCGCGCCCGCCGCTGCGTCATGAGCGATGGGCATGTGCGTGACGGGTGCGTTCGTTGACGTCGCAGCGGCGGTCGGCAACGGTGCCATGGTTTCACGGGAAACATCGCTGTGCTGGTGCTCGATTGTCGGCACGTCGCCTGCGGAGGCTGGCGCCGCAGGGGAAGCAGCGGGAGCCGTGGCGGGCACCGTCGCGGCAGCAGATTCGGCCGTTGCGCCTTGCGGTGCCACGATGTCGAGCGCGATCGGAGCAAAGGCGATTTCTTCCAGATAGGCCTCAATAGTCGGCTGATGCTTTTTGAGCTGCGCGATGGCAAAGCGCGAGGGGGCCTCGATCGTGAGCGTATCTTCGGTCAGGCTTATGGCGCGCGATTGCCCCAGCATGTTGATGAGGCGTGCATCTTGGCCGTCGCGCTGGCAAAAGGCGATGGCATCCCCCAGGATGATGCTTGCTTCCTCGTCCACTGTCTCTCCCGTTCTTTAGCTCTGAGCTCGCACGCGAGCGGCGCCGAGTTCGGTCAGATGGTATTTCTGGCCATGCTTGATGACCAAGCCGGCCTGCGCCAAGTCATTGAGCGTGCGTGACCAAGTGGGGGCCGAGTTTCCAAACGCCCTCGCCAGATCGGTTGCACCGCACGCTTGATTTTGCGCCAGATAGCCCAGCGCGGCGTTGCCGCGATCGCTTACGAACACGTCCGGCTGTGGCTGCGCATACTGATTTGCTGCATTAGGATACATCATTTGAGCTGCTGATTGTTGAGAACTCTGCATCGGCGGCATTTGCTGTTGAAAACTTTGAGGCCACTGTTGGTAAGGCTGCGGAGTCATCTGCTGGGCCCAGGGGTTGTACTGCTGCTGCGGCATCTGCTGGTACGGCTGCTGATATCCCTGCTGGTACTGCTGTGGGAACTGCTGGCCATACCCCAGTGGCGGCATCTGCTGATATGGATATCCCTGTTGGTACGGCTGATATCCCATTTGCTGGCCACCCGGTGCCCCCGTCGCCTGCTGCATTGCTGCTGCATCCTGATCCGCCAGCGGCATGGCCTCTGGCGCGTTTGGCGGCATCGACATCGACGCCGCCTGGGACTCTTGTGTAGGAAGCATTCCGGGCTGCTGCATCTGTCCCACGCGGGGCTGCATCTGTTGCGTTGCCATGGGCTGCTGCGCAAAAGCTCCCGGCAGGGGATATGCGGACTGCTCCGTCTCGGGCCGCACGGCAGCACCGCGCCCGCCGGCGCGTTCGATTTCCTGCACGCGTTTAGGATCCAGGCTTACCGTAACCACGGTGCCGTTGCCCATGTTGTCCTCGATGGACACGGCCCCGCCGGCGTTTTCCAAATACTCCTGCACCATGGGAAACCCTGCTCCGGTTCCACGGATATAGCGCTTCATCTTGCTGTTTGCGCTGGTAACGCCAAAGTCGAAAGCGCGCTCCTTGTCGTCGATGCCGGGTCCTTGATCAGCAAAGCGGATGGTGTCTCCGCCGTCCAGAATCGAGATGATGGGCTCGGCAAAGTGCGCGTGGATAAAGTTTTCGACAATCTCGCGGATGACCATGAGCGAGATATGGCCACCTTGTTCTTTCATGCACTGGTAGACGGTGTTGGTCGTCTCTTCCAAATACGTGCGGACATCTTGCGGATCAATGACGATCACACGCGGTGTCGACAGCATGTCGTCATAGACGGCGATGCGCGCGGCGTACATGGCTTTTGGCGCCTGCGTGGTCGTCTGCTCGCCTTCCTCACGCTCTTCGCGCACGCCGGTGATGTGCTCGTTGTCGGGTGCCGGGTCTCCGGAATCGACCATGGTGTAAAAGTCGTCAGACATGCCGCTCGCAATCTTTCAAAAGGTTTCGAACAAATAGTAGCTCACTGTGCAATGTTTCTCATCTTTCGACAACTTTTCAAAACCTGTTGAAAACTTTGGAAAACGGACGAAAAGTTCTCAACATTGCCAACATGACCTGTTGAAAACTCGATGAAATATCGTGAAAAGTTGCCATGCACCGCTAAATCGAGCTCGGCTTATGGGGGAACCGTGTGAACTGCGTAACCTTTTACCTTTGATTTCTTGACATTTGAACATTGATTTCCCTACAATCTTCAAGCTCACGTGTCTATATCTGCGTCCGCGCCCCCGCGGACACTCGAAATGCAGCAGGAGGAACTTAAGATGAAGCGTACGTATCAGCCTAATAAGCGTAAGCGTGCCAAGACCCATGGCTTCCGTGCCCGTATGGCCACTAAGGGTGGTCGTGCCGTGCTCGCCCGTCGTCGCGCCAAGGGCCGCAAGCGTCTCACTGTCTAGCAGCGATACACACATCTCGCATGAAGACTATTAAGTCTCGGCAAGATTTCGAGCATGTGTTCAGTCAGGGGCGTCGTTTCAATCACCCTCTGATTCGAATGACCATATGTGAATCGGTTGGCGAAGGCGACTCCGGAAGGGTCGCCTTCGTTGGTGCTAAACGGCTCGGTTGTGCTGTCGTGCGCAACCGTTCTAAGCGTGTGATGCGCGAGGCCGCCCGCAGCTGTGGATTTCCCGTTGCGGGTTATGACATCATCTTGTTCGCAACTCCCAAGACGAGGGTTTCTTCGCCTCAGGAGATGGACAATGCATTGCGTTCGCTTATGAAACGCGCCGGCGTTGCCGGGGAGGAGCGATGAGCAATCACGTTTTGCGACGTGTTGCCATCGCTCCTATTCGCATATATCAACAGGTTATTTCGCCCTTATTGCCTGACGCCTGCATTTATTACCCAACGTGCTCGCAATACGCCGTCCAGGCGATTGAGAAGTACGGTGTTTTGAGAGGCTGCTGGCTTGCCGTGAGGCGCATCGCTCGCTGCAATCCCCTGCACGTCGGCGGTTATGACCCTGTGCCCTAGCGGGCACTCGCTATCGGAGGAAAACTTACATGTGGGATTGGATCGTTAACATCCTTTTCGAGCTGCTCAAGCTCATCCAGACCTTTGCGGTCGACTGGGGCCTGTCCATCATCATCCTGGTGGTCATCATCCGTCTGCTGCTGACGCCGCTTATGCTCAAGTCGACTAAGTCGACGGCACGCATGCAGGTGCTGCAGCCCAAGATGCTCGAGATCCAGGAGCGCTATGCCGACGATCCCCAGCGTCAGGCCGAGGAAATGCAGAAGTTCTACAGCGAGAACAAGTTCAACCCGATGGCTGGTTGTCTGCCGCTGTTGATTCAGATGCCTGTCCTGTTCGCCCTATTTACGCTGCTGCGTAACCTGCCGGACTACTTTAACGACGGCACGTTCTCGTTCTTTAATATTCTGCCCGACCTGACCACCACGCCGAGTGCCTCCTTTGCCGATGGCTTTATGGTCGCGCTGCCTGCGCTGGTCTGCCTGATCCTGTTCGCTGTCCTGACCCTGATTCCGCAGCTCTATATGTCGCGCAACCAGACCGGCCAGCAGGCTCAGAGCATGCGTATGATGGCCGTTGTCATGACGGTCATGATGCTTTGGATGGGCTGGAGCCTTCCCGTTGGTGTTCTGCTGTACTACGACGTCTCGTCTGCTTGGCAGGTTATCCAGCAGATTTTTGTGACGCAGAAGGTCATCGACAAGGCGAAGGCCGATGAGGAGGAGCGCCTTAAGAACGCGCCGCTGCAGGTTGAGGTTACTCGTCGCGAGAAGAAGCCGCGCCCGCACAAGAAGAAGTAGTGGGATATCAATCTTATTTAGGTACCTAACTTTTGGAGTACGTTATGTCTGAAGAGATCATCGAGGATATGCTTGAGGAGGTTGCCCCGCAGGTCGCGGGCGATTATCCCGAGATTGCACAGCGCTACAAGGCTGGTGAAGAGCTGACCGACGAGGAGCTCGACACCATTGCCGATGTCGCGATTTCCATCCTGCGTTCCATCCTTTCGCACTTCGATGCCGCCAACTCTCCTATCGATGAGTATGAGGGCGACGAGGGCGAGCTGATTTTGGATGTTACCGCTCCTGATCTTGCTGTTCTCATTGGCCGTCATGGTCGCACCCTTGATGCCCTTCAGGTTATGTTCTCATTGCTGGTGAGCCGCAAGCTCGGCTTTAGGTATCCGGTTGTAGTGGACGTCGAGGGATACAAGAGCCGCCGTCAGGACAAGGTTGCCTCCATGGCTCAGTCTGCTGCCGAGCGTGCCATCCGCACTCATAAGAGTGTTTCGCTTCCGCCCATGAATGCCTACGAGCGCCGACTGGTTCACATTGCACTTCGTGGCAATGACGCCGTCGATACTCATTCTGAGGGTTCTGACCCCGATCGCCATGTGGTGATTGTTGCTCGATAATCTACTCGAGCTTATGCTAAGGGGACGTGGTTTCCACGTCCCCTTTTTTTTGTCAAAAGTTCTCGATACACTGATTTTTGTCAGAAAGGAGCTTTCGTTGTTAGTACTTACTGATCAGCGGGCTGACGAGATGTTGAGTCGTCTAACTTCCTATTGCAAAGAGTATTCCTTGAGCGTAACTGATACTGAGCTGAGGAAATGTATTCAACATTTGGATTTGGTTCTGGAAACAAATAAGACAACCAATCTCACCCGTATTCTTAACATAGAAGATGCTGCGGTACTTCATATCCTCGACTCACTTGTTTTGCTCCCCTATATCAATAAGGCTCCTGAGGGAGCTTTGCTCGATATGGGAACAGGTGCGGGCTTCCCTGGTATTCCGTTAACCATAACCATGCATCGTAAAGCTACTTATATTGACTCTGTTGGTAAGAAGGTTGATGCTGTCAATTCTTTTGTTGATGTTCTTGGATTGAAACATGCTCATGCGGTTCATGATCGCCTTGAAGAATATGCTCGAAGCCATAAGAAGCAGTTTTCTGTCGTAACCGCCCGCGCACTTGCCCCTCTACCGATTCTTGTTGAGTATGCTGCTCCGTTCCTCAAAGACGGAGGGCTATTTGTTATCACCAAGGGTAATCCTTCGGATGAGGAGCTTGCTTCCGGCATGTCAGCAGCTAAAATTTGCGGCTTCACTTTGCTTCTGAATGACGCAATCGATTTGCCTGAGGGCTTGGGCCACAGGGAGTTCATTGTTCTTAAAAAGAGTCATCCGGCATCCGTTTCATTGCCTCGTGCAAATGGCATGGCAAAGAAGAATCCGCTTGCCTAGATGTTTCACGTGAAACATAATGGATACTAACAACTTGCAGTGTTTCACGTGAAACATGGCGGTTGATATCGAATCGGAATGTTTCACGTGAAACATCCTCCGTTTGACAGCTTTAATACACACCAGGAGGGACCGTGGGATTTCGCGACGTTAAGCGTTCTAAGAGCGCAAAAGACACGCGTATCATTGCAATCATCAATCAAAAAGGCGGCGTCGGTAAGTCAACGACGGCTGTAAACCTTGCAGCAGCACTGGGTGAGCAGGGTCGTAAGACACTGATTGTCGATTTTGATCCGCAGGGAAACAGCACCAGTGGATTCGGAATTGAAAAAGAAGACCTTGATCACTGCATCTATGATGCATTGTTGAATGATGTGCCGGCAGAATCGCTTGTTCTTGATACAAATTGCAAAAAGGTATTCGTAATTCCGGCTACAATTCAGCTTGCAGGCGCGGAAATTGAACTCGTAAGCGCAATTGCTCGTGAAACCCGCCTCAAAGATTTGCTTGAGCCGATTCAGGACGAGTTCGATTTTATTTTCATTGACTGCCCTCCTTCGCTCGGCCTGCTTACTATCAACGCTTTGACCGCAGCAGACAGCGTTTTGATTCCGATCCAGTGCGAGTATTACGCACTCGAGGGCGTTACGAAACTGCTTGAGTCAATGAAGATGGTCAAATCTCGTCTGAACAAGGGCTTAGACACCTACGGTGTGCTTATGACCATGTATGACTCGCGTACTTCTCTATCGAATCAGGTTGTTGAGGAGGTTCAATCGTACTTTGGTGATAAGGCATTTAAGACGTTGATCCCCCGTACGGTTAAAATCTCCGAAGCTCCGTCTTTTGGGGAACCGGTAATTACCTATGCACCTCAAAATAAGGGTGCAAAAGCATATATGAACCTTGCAAAAGAGGTGATCAAGCGTGCCTAGTGTAAAGAAACGTGGCGGATTGGGACGTGGACTCAATGCTTTGGTCTCAGAGGCCGAGTATGAGACCGGTGGTTCGGCTGCATCGGCTTCGAATGCCGCATCTGAAACAAAACTACCTATTGAGGATATCGTTCCCAACCCTAATCAGCCGCGAATTCACTTTAACGAAACTGAACTTCGTGAGTTGAGCGAATCAATCCAAGAACATGGCGTCTTGCAGCCGCTTTTGGTTCGCAAGCATGGAAACGGCTATGAGATCATCGCTGGTGAGCGTCGTTACCAAGCGTCAAAGCTTGCTGGTCTTGAGGAGCTGCCTGTCATCATTAAAGATGTTAATGATGAAGAGATGCTGGCTCTTGCTCTGATCGAAAACCTTCAGCGTTCTGATCTGAATCCCGTCGAAGAGGCTAAGGGCTATCGCCAGCTTATCGATGCCAGCGGTATGACCCAGGAGGCATTGTCGAAGGCAGTAAGCAAATCACGCTCTGCAATTACAAACTCGCTGCGCCTTCTCGATCTCCCTGAAGTTGTTCAGCAGATGATTTTTGAGGGCAAACTTACTGCTGGTCATGCACGTGCGATTCTTGCAGTTCCCTATGAGGACGCTCGAATTCGACTTGCAGAGAAGGTTGTTGCAGAGGGCCTTTCCGTAAGAGCGACAGAAAATCTTGCTCCGTTGTTTTCTGCCGGAGAGACACCTAAGACGCCGAGGCCTGCAACGCCTCAGTCTTTTAAAAAGGCTGCCCGCGTGCTTCGTCAGGTTTTTAATACCAACGTGCGTGTTAAGAGCTCGCGTGGAAAGAATAAGATTGAGATTGAGTTTAAAGACGAGGAAGAGCTCTCTCGTATTCTTGGCGAAATGATTCAGTTTGATCAAGGAGGCCAAGATGAGGAATAGGATTATAACTGCGATTGCATTGGCGACGACTGTCGCGGCTGGTGCCTTTGCTGGCTATAAGATCGCGACAGACGATGAACTTCGAGGTCGTTTGCTTCGTAGTGCGCAAGATATTGTCGATACATCCAAGAAGAAAATGGATGTTATGACAGAAGATGTTGCCATGCGTACGGCTCAGGTAACGAAGAATCCCAAGATTAATCAAGGTTGGGTTAGTAACCAATGGGAAAATGTAGGCTATTAGGTACCTAACAATTACTTAGCATATTTTGAGGGGTCCTTGTCTGATTCACGAGGCAAGGACCCCTTATTTTGGCCGTAAAAAATGGGACAGGTAGCAGCTGATTCAAAATTAAGGTCAATAAATAAAACGGCCCCGGTTGCATCTCCTGTAACCGGGGCCGTTCGATGTTTCACATGAAACGTTTTGGGGTGCGACTCCCCTATGCGTTCTTCTGAACTTTGAAGCGCTGCTTCAGCTGTCCGCAAGCGGCGTCAATATCGTTACCACGGGAGTTACGAATCGTGGTCTCGATGCCACGGGACTCAAGACGACGCTGAAGATCCTCAACCTTATGAATCGGCGACGGCTTGAGCGGGCTGCCCTCGATGTCGTTAAGCTGAATCAGGTTAACGTGGCACAGCGTTCCCTCGCAGAAGTCGCAGAGCGCCTGCATCTCGGGATTCGTATCGTTGACGCCTTCGATCATGGCATACTCATAGGTCGGGCGGCGGCCAGTCTTCTCGGTGTAGAGCTGAAGCGCCTCGTGCAGGCGGAGCAGCGTGTACTTCTTAACACCGGGCATAAGCTTATTGCGCGTCGACTGGATGGCGGAATGCAGCGACACGGCAAGCGTGAACTGCTCGGGGATGTCGGCAAATTTGCGAATTCCAGGAATAACGCCGCTGGTAGAGACGGTGAGGTGACGGGCGCCGATACCGATGCCATCGGGGTCGTTGAGGATACGCAGTGCCTTGAGAACCTCGTCGTAGTTGGCAAACGGCTCGCCCTGGCCCATGAACACAACGCTCGTGGCACGCTCGCCAAAGTCGTTGGATACATGAAGCACCTGGTCGACGATCTCCTGAGCTGTCAGCGAGCGCTTGAGGCCGTTAAGGCCGGTGGCGCAAAAGGCACAGCCCATGCCACAGCCTGCCTGGGTGGAAACGCAGACGGAAAGCTTGTTACGACGGGGCATACCGACAGTCTCGACGGAAATGCCGTCGTGGTACTCGAGCAGATACTTGCGAGAGCCATCTTTGGAAACCTGCTTGGTGAGCTCGGTCGGCGTGTCAAAGGCAAAAGCCTCTTTAAGCTGCTCGCGGAAAGCCTTGGGAAGGTTAGTCATATCATCAAACGAACAAACGTTCTTCTCAAAGACCCATTCGATGAGCTGCTTCGCGCGGAAGGCGGGCTGGCCGAGTTCTGCCACGAGCTCGCGAATATCGTTTTGGCTCAAGTCGCGAATGTCCTGAGATTTAGTCCTGGGATTCATGGAAGCCTTTCGATTTTGGGGAAACGTAGAGGGTATCGCTACAATATGGTATCAGCTGCAGAAATTATAGAGGAGGAGTCTGCCCATGCCGGGTAAAAGCCTAGAGAACATGCACGTAGCGGTCTTGGCGGGCGGTCATTCCGCTGAGCGCGAGATCTCGCTCAATTCGGGAAAGAACGTCGTGGCGGCCCTGAAGGAGGCTGGCTACACTTCGGTGAAGCTGCTCGACACGGCTGCCGATGATTTTATGGTAACCATGGCGACCGGTGGTTTCGACGTGGCATTTATCGCCATGCACGGCGCCGGCGGTGAGGATGGTGCCATGCAGGGTGCCATGGAGACCCTGGGTATCCCCTACACGGCCTCGGGCGTGCTCGCGAGCGCCTGCGGTGCCGACAAGGAGGTCTCTAAGCTCCTATACGCCAAGGCGGGCATTCCCATTGCCCCCGGCCTTGCGCTCGAGGTGGGCGATGAAGTCGATATCGATCACATTGTCGAGGTTTGTGGCGAGCGCTGCTTTGTGAAGCCGGCCGTTAACGGCTCCAGCTATGGCATCTCCCTGGTCCACGAGCCATCCGAGCTGCCCGCGGCAATCGCCAAGGCGTTTGAGTACGGCGACAAAGTGCTGGTCGAGAAGTGCATCGATGGTACCGAGATCACCGTCGGCGTATACGGCGAAGATGACGTACGCGCCCTGCCGATTGTCGAGATTCGTAAGCCCGAGGACTGCGAGTTCTACGATCTGGACGTGAAGTATGTCGACCCTACGGATATCCATCGCATTCCGGCGCAGATTTCACCCGAGAATTACGCTCGCGCTCAGGAACTTGCCTGTGCCGCTCACAAGGCCCTCGGTTGCCTGGGTATCTCGCGCAGCGACTTTATTGTGAGCGAGGACGGCCCCGTTATCCTCGAGACCAATACCATTCCCGGCATGACCGATACGTCGCTGTATCCGGATGAGATCCGCCACACCGACGACATGACGTTCCCGCAGGTCTGTGACAGCCTGATCCGTATGGGCCTTCGCCGAGCGGGCATTGCATGCTAATCGAGGACGCGGTTTCGTCAGGAACGCCGCAGTTTGTCATCGACTCCTATGCCACGCTTGCCGACCGCGCCAAAACGCAGTCCTTCGGCCTTATCGAGGAAGATGTGATTGTCCTCGATACCGAGACCACGGGTCTTTCGGTGCAGGACAACGAGCTGATCGAGATCTCGGCGGCCCGTCTTTCGGGCCGCGAGGTCATCGACCGCTTCGATACCTTCGTGCATCCCAAACAGCTGATTCCCGCCGAGATTACCGAGCTCACGAGCATTACAAATGCCGATGTGGCAGATGCCCCGTCGGCGGTTGAGGCCGTCGCCGCTCTCGCCGATTTTGTCGGTGGCTGCCCGGTGATCGCACACAACGCCACGTTCGACCGCTCGTTTATCGAGTCGATCAAAGGCGGCGTCAACGTGAGCGATATTTGGATCGATTCGCTGGCGCTGTCGCGCATCGCGCTTCCGCGCCTGGCCTCGCACAAGCTGTCTTTTATGGCCGATCTGTTTGGCTGCGACTCGGTATCACACCGTGCCAATGCCGACGTCGACGCCCTGTGTGGCGTATGGCGCGTGTTGCTCGTGGCGCTCACCGACTTGCCCCAGGGCCTCATGGCGCGCCTAGCCGACATGCATCCGGACGTGCCTTGGTCCTATCGTCCTATCTTCTCATTCTTGGCAGGGCAGAACCCTGGTTCTATCTTCTCTCTCAGCGCCGCTCGTGCTGACGTTCTCAAGGCCGATCGCGCCGACGATCGGGTGGACGCCGATGAGCTGCCGGTTCTCAAGATGCCGAGTCGTGAGGAGATCGAGGCAGACTATGCGCCAGGTGGCCTGGTCAATCGCATGTATCCCACCTACGAGCCGCGTGATGAGCAGATCGCGATGGCGCTCGAGGTCCGCGATGCGCTGGTCACGGGCACTCATCGAGTAATTGAGGCAGGCACAGGCGTCGGCAAATCGATGGCCTATCTGGTGCCTTTTGCCGAGGCAGCACGCCGTAACAACATCACGGTTGGTATTGCGACCAAATCGAACAATCTTGCCGACCAGCTCATGTACCATGAGCTGCCAAAACTTGCCGAGCAACTGGACGGTGGTCTGTCATTTTGCGCTCTCAAGGGGTATGACCACTATCCGTGCCTGCGCAAGCTCGAGCGCATGAGCCGCGGCCAGGTCGAGATTACCACCAAGCGCGATCCGGCGGACACGCTCACGGCGGTCGCGGTCATTATGGCGTACGTCTGCCAATCAGCCGATGGCGACCTCGACTCGCTCGGCATTCGGTGGCGCAGCGTCAACCGTCCCGACTTTACGACGGCCTCGCGCGAGTGTGCTCGTCGCCTCTGCCCGTTTTTCCCTGATAAATGTTTGGTCCACGGCGCTCGCCGTCGTGCGGCGCATGCCGATGTGGTGGTCACCAACCATTCCCTGCTGTTCCGCAACGTCGCGGCCGAGGGCAGGATTTTGCCGCCGATTCGTCATTGGGTAATCGACGAGGCCCATTCCATCGAGCGCGAGGCGCGCCGTCAGTGGGCGCGTGTGGTGTCGGCGGACGAATCACGCGTTCTGTTTGAGCGTCTGGGTGGCTCGAGCACCGGCGCGCTAAGCCAGGTTTCCCGTGATTTGGCAACCTCCGAGGGCTCTACGCTCTATCTGGGCCTTACCGCCAAGGCGACGTCGACGGTTGCGCGCGCGAGCATGGCGATCGCCGGCGTGTTCGATGGCGTTCGCGAGCTCGGTCGCCGTGCCCGTGGGGGCTATGACAATGCCAATCTATGGATTGGCCCCGAGCTGCGCGAATCTGACGACTGGCATGATTTCTTACAGTCGGCCTACACTGGCATCGACGCATTGGAACAAGCTGACAAGAGCGTCGACGCGCTGGTGCAAGCCGTCGCCGCCGACAAGCCAGAGGTTGTTGTCGACCTGGGTGATATCTCGCGCCGCCTGCACGAGCTGGCCGAGAACCTAAAACTCATCATTGATGGTACCGATGAACACTACGTGTATTCGCTGCAGGTCAATCGCAGGCTGCGTGCCGGCGGAGAGTCAATGACCGCAGAGCGCATCGACATTGGCGAGGCCTTGGCAACCGAGTGGCTGCCCGAGGTTCACACGGCTATCTTTGCCTCGGCGACCATGACGGTGTCCAAAAGCTTTGAGCACTTTAACCATGCGGTCGGCCTTGATCGCATCGGTGCTTCAACGTCGTCATCGCTGCACTTGGATTCGAGCTACGACTTCGATTCGAACATGGCTGTAGTCGTTGCGGGCGATATCCCCGATCCGCGCGATCGTGAGAGCTATCTTACGGCGCTCGAGCGCGTACTGGTCGACGCCCATCTTGCCATGGGCGGATCGGTGCTCACGTTGTTCACCAATCGGCGCGACATGGAGGACCTATACGCCCGCGTTGAGCCCAAGATGGCCCGTGCGGGTCTGGAGCTCAACTGCCAGCAGCGCAACTCATCTCCTCGTCGCCTGCGCGACCGGTTTATCAACGAACCGACCTCGTCGCTTTTTGCGCTCAAGGCCTTCTGGGAGGGGTTTGATGCCAGCGGCGAGACGCTGCGCTGCGTCATCATTCCCAAGTTGCCGTTCTCGAGCCCCACGGACCCGCTCTCGTGCGAGCGCAACCTGCGCGAAGACCGCGCATGGGCGCGCTATTCGCTGCCCGAGGCGGTGCTCGAGGTTAAGCAGGCCGCGGGGCGTTTGATTCGCTCGTCGACCGATAGCGGTGTGCTGATCTTGGCGGATCCTCGCCTGGTGACGAAGGGCTACGGAAAGAAGTTCTTAACGTCGCTGCCCACGAGCTCCTACCAGCGCATCGAATCGGCACAGATCGGTCACTATCTGCAACTGTGGCGCGCACGCCACGAGCGGCGGCGCTAAAGCGGACAGACGAGAGTTTTTGCCATATCGCACAGACGCTTTGACAGGGTGGGGTCATCCAAGATGCGGATGGCTCCGCCCGCTGCGATTATCTGGCTCAGTAGCCAACGCTCGGAGCCGTAATGCACGGTTACCGTTGCCATGTCTGCCCCGCTGCGCTCGATGAGGGTGATGCCGGCCCAGTCCAGATGCTCCGCCATATCGAATGGCATCAAGAGCTTTGCGCTACGCTGCGTCCGGGCAAGGGAATCGTGGAGGGATGCGACGTCCGGTGCGTGAGGCACGACGGAGTCTTCCGTCAAGGTGAGTCCCTCGATTTTATCCATGCGATAGGTGCGCTGCTCATCGACTGCGATGTCCCAGGCAATCAGGTATGTTTGGTCGCCGTTTGCCGTAATGCGCAAGGGGTCGACCAGACGCTCGCGTGGCCGTGCATCGTCCATCGAGCGATACGAGATGAGGCAGCGAACGCCGTCCTGAATGGCGCAGCTCAGCTGCTGCCAGTGCGACCCGTGGTTGACGGTGTCAAAGACGCACTGGTTATAGCCGAGCTCTTCGGGTAGAAGAGCGTGTCGAATCCGAGCTGCCGTCTGCGGCTCGATCCCCAACGATTCAAGTTCGTGGTTGAGCACAGCGCCCTCGGCGGCACTCAGGCGCAGCGGTAGCACACGTCCGGCGTCACCGGTGAGGACCACACGCTCGCCGTGGCATTCGCAGATGATGCGCGCACCCGATTCTCGGTCCGCGAGCGTCGAGACGATCTCGAGAATCTCGTCGAGCGATATTCCCGTGATGTCAAAGCGGCCGCAAATTTCGGTTCGTGTCATGCCGCTCTCGCCGGAGGCGTAGAGGGCCTCCATGATGTCGATGGCGCGCGAGAGTCTCTGCTCGCTGGTGAGTTTACGCACGGGCATGCTCGTGCACCGTCCTTTCAATGAGGCGGTTCCACGCCTGCTTGAGCGATTTGGGGGCCATGGGCCTCATGCCGTCCATGGCGCGGGCCATGCAAAATGAGGCGGCGGCTTCAAGGTCGCGCACGTCAACGGTCCAGATCCATCCCGCATCGGTGTGTGCGAGCTCACCTCGCCCGCGCGTGAGGCCGTTGATCATATCGATCTGCGTCTGCGGGGCGAACGAGAACGTAGCCGCAACGGGCGGGCGGTCGGCAAAATCGAATTCAAAGAACAGGTAGTCGTTGAGATTGAAGTCTGCAGGGATGGCGTAGGCCTTCGAAGGACGCCAAGCGCGAACGATACGGTCGCAGCGGAATGTCCTGATGTCGTCGGTGGCATTGTCGAGGCCGCAGAAGTACGCAACGCCCTCGCGCTCGAACATGCCGTAGACGCAGACGGTACGCTCTTTCTGCTCACCGCGTCCGTTCTGATATAAAAATCGCAGCGCGCATCGCTCGGCAAAGGCGCTCCATACCGCATCGACGGTGGGAGAGCGGCGGATCGGTGCTTCGTCCGCCGTCGTCCTGCCGGTGAGGTAGGCAATCTTGGAACGAATATCGGCAAGCGGCGCGGCAAAAGTGGATGAGCC
This sequence comes from Collinsella sp. AM38-1BH, assembly GCF_003467545.1. NCBI lineage: Bacteria > Bacillati > Actinomycetota > Coriobacteriia > Coriobacteriales > Coriobacteriaceae > Collinsella > Collinsella sp. AM38-1BH. The sequence continues at coordinate 46,483 of NZ_QSHC01000016.1, forward strand.
GGCCGCTATTGTCTGGTCGATAGCGTTGAGCAGGATATCGGCGTCGTCTGCGGTGATGAGGCCGCCTGCCGCAAACGTGTGCTCGCGGTCGATTGTCCATGAGCTTTCCTCGGTCTCCTGCGCGCCGGCGGGGCGAACCTCCTTGATTAAGATGCCGCGTTCGAGCAGTTTGTCACGATCGCGCCGAAACTTGCGCTTATCCGAGTCGATATTGCCCGAGCCATATCCCAGGTCAGAATCCAAGACGATCTGCTCGGTCGTCAGCGGTTTGGGGGAGCTGTTGAGCACAAAGAAAAGATTGAGGATGCGCTGAGTCGTTTTATCGAAACTGGGCTCCGAATTCCCCTTTTTAATTGTCGCGGTCGCGTCGCTTGCCGTCATAGAGTCCTCGCATGAGAAGGTGGTTTGCTGCCATGATTTTAGTCCGATATGGAGATTAGGCTATATCCTTGTCCGCTCGGGGCGTTAAGATGGCCCGAATTCGGTCGTTTGCGCTCGCTCGGGGTATACTTTCGACTATATACGGTTCTAATGTGCATGCATTGGGCCTATTTGTCGGATTATGGATGTGGAGCGCACATGGCGAACACCCAGAACTATATTAACCACCTGCTGCAGAACACCGGCATCACGCCGGCATGCAGCGAAGAAGAGCGCTTGGCTGCCGAGGATATCGCTCAGATCTTCCGCAACCACGGCTTTGATCCCGAGGTTCAGGAGTTCAATGCCCCGGCGCCCAGCAGGTTGGCATTTGCCGTTACCGGTATTCTTGCGTTTGCCGGCGCCCTGCTGATGGGCATCGGCGGCGGCATCGGCTTGGTCGGCACCTTGCTGGCCATTGTCGGTGCCGTTCTTTACGTGCTCGAGCGCACGGGCCACCCCGTGGTTTCGCGCCTGGGCAAGACGGGCGTGAGCCAAAATGTCATCGCCTACCACAAGGCCTCGGGCCCGCTCGCGTCTCCGCGCAACCGCCCGGTGGTCGTTGTCGCACACTACGACTCTCCCCGTGCTGAGCTGCTCGCCCGCGAGCCCTATGCTTCGTATCGTGCGCTCATCGCCAAGCTGTTGCCCGTTGCCACGGTTGCCCCTGCTGCCGTTGCCATCTTGCGTATCCTGCCGCTCCCCGGCGCGCTCAAGGTTCTGCTGTGGATTGTCGCGATCCTCGCTTCCCTCGTTGCGCTCGCCAACGCGGCAAACATCATTTCTAACCGTTTTGTGCTTCCCTATACGTCCGGCGCAGTGTGCAACAAGTCTTCTGTCGCCGCTATGCTCGGCGTTATGGACAACGTTGCTCCCTTCCAGGGCGAAAACGAGTTTCCCGACGATGTTCCGTTCGATACCTATTTTGGGGAGCAGAAGCGTCGTGCCGAGGAGATGGCGCGCGCAGCAGCGGAGTATGCCGCGGCCCAACAGCAAAACGACTACGGCAACACCATCGAGTATGAAGAGCCTACCTACGCCGAGGACGAGTTCGGTCAGCCGATTGCTCCCGACGCTCAGACCGAGCCCGAACAGGGCGAGGCTTTCGACGAGCAGATCGAGGGCTTTGAGGGTGCGTCTGCCGACGAGACGCTGATTGGCGCCATCGTGCCCGAGGATCAGAATCAGGCTGTCCAGGCCGAAGAGTTCAATGACGAGGTTCCCACTGCCGAGCCGGCGGAGGAGCCTGTCGCGGCCGAGCCCGAGCCCAGGCTCTATCGCAATGCCGCCGGCAACATCCGCTTTGGTTCGGATGCCATCCGTGCGCTCGGAATGCTTCCCGAGTCCTGCACGCTCGATTACGAGGAAGGCGAGGAGCCGACGTTTGAGCCCGAGCCTGCCCCCGTCGTGACTGCATCTGCGCCCGTTGTCGCCGTGGATGATGAGTCTGCCGCGGTTGCCGCTGCCGTTGCCGAGCCCGAGGCGGTGTCCGCGATCGATCCCGCGGCAGGACTGGACATTTTGGCTCCCGCCGCGCCGACGCAAGACGTTACGGACGAGCCTGACGACGATTACGCTGAACAGCCGAGGCGCGTGTCTTACGAGAGCGATACTGATTTCTCGGCCGAGATTCCCGCGGCAACGCCCCATGCCGATATTGCATCCGCGTTCTCTTCGATTGGCGCCAGCGCTTCCAACTTCTTTAAGGGTGCGCTTGCAAAGGGCAGGAAATTTGTCGACGATTTCGAGGGGAAGCGCGCTGCCGCACGCGAGGCTGCCGAGCAGGAGGCTATCGCTCAGCAGCAGGCAGCCGAGGCGGCACGTGAGCGCGCGGCGCAAGAGTTCGAGCAGAACGAGGCTATGCAGTCCGTGCCTGTCGACGCCGCCGAAGCTACGACGTCCTTTGAGGCTCAGCAGCACGTCGATAGCACCATGTCGTTTGATGCCGCGCAGTTCGATTCCACGATAACGTTTGAAAAGCAAGGCACCGCGATTGCCGAGCCCCTTCCTGTTTCCGATGAGCAGGGCGACGCGGCAGACGATGACGAGCCTATTGATGCTGCCGAAATCCAAGATGTCGCCGGGCACGAGCCCGTCGAGGTCAACTGTGACGAAGAGCAATACGCGGCAGCCGATCAAGGTGATTCGACCGAGGTCGAGCAGGAGGAGGTGCCTGCGGTTTCCGAGGCTCCCGAGACAGATGAGTCGAGGCCTTACTCCACGCAGATTTTCACCATGCCGACCCCGAGTGGTTCCGGTGCCACGGTTGCCGATGTTGCTCCCACCCAGGACGAAACGGTCGATTCCCTTATGGCCCAGATTTCCTCCCAGGCATCACCGCGTCCGCAGGTGAATGTTCCCGATCCGGCGTCGGCTCCGTCGCCTGCACCTTCCTCGTCTCCGCTAGCTTCGGTCCCCGATCCGTCGCTGCCGTCGATGAAGCAGGCAAACGTTGCGTCTCGCACGTCGCTGTTCGACCTTCCCGACCCCTCCGCACAGGTCAACGACCCCTTTGCTACCGCTCAGGGTCCCGAACCCACATCGGCACCCGTTGCGCCTCCTAGGCCCGTTGCGTCGGGCGCACAGCCGATCGAGACCATTTCGGCTCCCGCCCCGGCGGCACCCAAGTCTCGCAAGCGCGGCCTGGGCGGCCTGTTCGGTCGTAAAAAGAAAAACGAACAGGACAGCATGAGTGACTGGCTGGGCGTCGAAGACGATTACGATGCCAAGAAGTCCGGTCGCGGCATCGGTTCGTGGGATAATTTCGAGGACGATAACGATGGCTGGAAGGGCGGCGCTACGTCTTCCGACGGCGCTTCTTCCGAAGATATGCTCTCGGCTGTTGCCTCTATGGGTGACGATGAGCTGCTCGGTCACGATATCTGGTTTGTGGCAACGGGCGCCTCGGATTGTGATGGCGCCGGTGTGAAGGCCTTCTTGGCTTCGCATCGCGATAAGCTCCGCGGCGTATTCTTCATCAATCTTGAATCCGTCGGCGCCGGTAGGCTTTCGGTGGTGACGGTTGAGGGCGAACAGCAGCTGCTCAAGGGCGATCGCCGCATCATGAACCTGGTCAGCAAGGTGTGCAAGTCGTTCCATGTCGATTGTGGCGCGCTCGAGATGCCCTATGCCAAGACCGATGCCTATGCCGCGCTCGAGGCGAGCCGCCGAGCCCTCACCATCGCCGGCGTGGACGGCACGCGCCTGGCTTGTGCTCGTACCGAGGACGACCTGCCCCACAATGTCAACCCGACGAACATTGCCACGGTATCCGAGGTCGTGACCGAGGTTATCCGCCGTTCGTAGACGGAGCTCTAAGGAGTCAACGTGTTTTCGTATATTAAGCGCCATTGGCCTGTCTACGTGATTTTGACCTTGATTGCCATTGCGTTGGGGTTTGGAGCCGCCTATATCGTGGGCGCGAAGGGCTCGACCCCCGCCTCCGCAATCAGCGAAGAGGTGGAGCAAGAACAGAGCACGGGTGCCGATGGGATTCCTGAGTCCGAGCAAGCAATCGTTGATGGTGGATCTTCGTCTGCAGAGTAGATACAGCGATTTAAATGATTGAAAGCGGGCGAGCCGGGGGACTGGCTCCCCCCCCTTTTT
>NZ_QSHC01000016.1:50518-67464 GCF_003467545.1 Collinsella sp. AM38-1BH
CATCGCGCTAGCGCTTCTTTGGGATTGACCTAAGGCGAGCGAACCATAGGGCTGCGGCACCCGAGGTCAGGAGCGCGGTGATGCAAGCGGCGATGGGAGCTGATCCTGTTGCCGGTAGGTCCTGCGGTAGGGTACAGCGTTGAATGACACGGTCCTCGTCATGTGACTCAAGTTTATCGCCGCCGCCGTTGCGGCAAAGATCGACGCGTGCGCTGTTGGTGAGTGCAGTTTGGGGTGTATAAGCCGACGTTGCCTGCATGTGCACGACTGCGCCCCGAGCATCTGTGCCAAGGATTGCTTTGGCATCGTCAAGGTCGTCGTGCTCATCTTTGAGATCATCGCGGGTCCAAGAATCCGTATCGCTTCGAGTCGTAAAGTCGGCGGCTACCGCACCGTATTCAATGCGAATGCCCGTTACGACGGTATTGGATGCAAGGTCGAGTTCTTTCGCCTCGAGTGTGGCGGATTCCGTGGTCGAGACATCCGCCTTCCAGAGGTGCCAGCCGTCGTAATCGACGAGGCGGCAATCTTCACCCAGACTCTCTTTTACTTCGTCGGACTCAAGCCAAGGATTTTCGTGCCCATCGTCAAGCGTCGCGTTTGCCGGCTCATCGACGTCTGTCGAGTCCAACGGCGTCGTGCGATACCACACGTTGCACAGACCGTTGAGGTCGCCGATGGCGACGGGGGTTTCGATTGAGACGAATCTCGCCGTATCGTCCTCGGCACACTCAAGATCATCGGTAATTGTGAACTCATCAACCCAGGTAGCGGAATCGTTTCGAGCGTCGATGGTATAGGAGAAAAGACCGTCCGTATTGGTTTGCGTTGCGGCGCGATTTTTACCATCGCCGTTGGCCAGCAGACCCTTCCCGATAGGTTGGACAAGCTCCTGACGCTTGTCGACCTGTCCTTTGATCTCGATGGGCGCATCCTTCATCGCGACGGATTGGACTTCTCCCGTATCCTTTATTTCAAACGTTATCTCCTCGGCAAGGTCATAGGTCCGCGGAGACATCATTTCGCGCAACGAGTAGGTGCCGGGTGCAAGATGTTCGACGCGGTGCGGCTTGTCGGATGAGGTCCAGGAGTCTATTTCGGTTTTATCGGGACCATATAAGGTGAGTTGTGCGCCTTTCACTTCCTGCTCTCCGCTTGCATCGACCTTGGAGATATCAACCTTGGTGTAATTGTCGGATACGTTAAGCCGTGCTTCTACAACGGGTGTTTTCTGGTCGGCATAAGCGAGGTCTACGATATGGGGCGTCCGGTCGAGTAAGAAGCCTGCCGGCGCTTGAGTCTCGACAACCTCGTAGCGTGCGGTGCCAGATCCCAGCGGGAGGTCGTCCGCGCGTGCTTCTCCAGTTTCATCCGTTGTGACGGTAGCGACAGTCTCACCGTCGAGCGCGGCAATGCTACCGTCGGGGCGCACGATATCACCCGAGGCACGGATCTCAAAGATGGCGCCCGCGAGGCTGCTGCCGTCTACGACATCGGTTTTAACGATCCTGATGTTTCCGGTCGCGGCGTGGTCATAATACGAGGCGATTGCAACGGGCGTTAGGTTCATGTCGGCGGGTATGTTTACCTCGATCTCTTTGCCGACAAGATAGGGCTCTTTGGCCGAGGTTTCGCGTACATAATAGGTGCCCGGCACGAGCGATTCGGGCAGTGTGACGGTCCCGGTCGCGTCAGTCGTAAAGGTGTCCATTACGTTATGTGCTGGATGCCAGCAAGTTTGTGAGACAGGTTTGTGATTGCTGTCGAGGAGTTGGAAGGTGAATCCGGCTAGGGGAACAGAAGCGCCTGTTTGGGCATCGCGTTTTACAATCTGGAGATGCGTCGACAGAGCGTGGTTGTCCACGATATATTGAAGCTCGGCGCCGTCGGAAATCTGATTGGCTTCGACGGTCCATTCCCCTGCACGTTTAAAACCCTCTGGGACGGTTTCCGGAACCTCACGAACCGTGTAGCCGGCGCGGTCGTATGGGATGGCTCCGTGGACACCGGCGGGTCGCTTGCCTGCGCCAAACCATGCTTCGGGCTGATCTTTGGTGGAGGCAAAGCCATAGATGTTTGTGGTCAGTGTGCCAACAACCTGCTGAGAGCTGTTACTGACAACCTCAAAGACAACATCTCCTGCCGGCTGCTCCAGGCCGGATTGATCGCTATTGCCGTAGTCCTTGAATTTTGAAATCTCAAGGTCAAACGCAATGGGGATATCGGAAACGCGAGATTCGATCTCGACCACGCCTGAATCGCCGAGTTGGTCGGCTCCAACGGTGTAAGACCAACTGTCACCGGAGGGCAAATAGCCCTCGGGCGCCTTCGATTCATAGATGGTAAAGGTTCCCAGGGGGACATCGGTGAGGGTGGCCCGACCGCTTTCGTCAGTCGTGAGAATTTGCGACCATCCAGGGGTTGATTGCGACACACACGTGAACTCTGCTCCTGCGAGTGAAGATCCCACCTGGGGGCCGGCATTCGTCGCGGCATCGAGTTTTACGACATGCAGGGTGATGGCGCCGGGTTGTTCATCGATGGCGACCTGCCCGCCGTCATTCCCCGTGGTAAAGGCAACGCGATCGGGGCGGGGGACATAGCCGGCCGGCGCCTTCGTTTCAACTAGGTAGTATGCCGTGTTGGGTAGGAGTGTTGCCTGTGCTCGACCGTTGCCGTCCATCTGGATGGTGCCGACACATGCGTCGCTGGCGCTCTCAAAAATATCGAATGTTGCCCCGGTAAACTGATAGGTATTGTTTCCGCTGGTAATAACAGTGTTCGCAGACTGCTTTTGGAAGGAAACAGAGACCGCTGGCAGTACATAGAGCATGTCTTGACGTCTGCTGCCGCCCGATACGGTTCCTAGATAGCGCCGCGCGCGGTGCGGAGCGGCTTTGATGCTTCCTGATTTTGCGCTGTCGTGGAGCCACCGCGCAGCCGCCACGACTTCATTGTCGGCGGTAAAGTGCCCGCTCTTGGTTTTGCCCTGAGCGGTCGTGTAGGAGTAGGTGCCGTCGACATGGGTAGTGCCGTTGAGCATCCATACGGCAAGCTGGGTGGCGGCGCGGGCGCGATCGGGTGAAAGATGGTAACCGCCAAACGACGCGGCGGTAGGATATCCGTGACAAACGATTGCTGCGAACTCGTCGTCGAGCCACACCCAGCCTTGATCAAAGTTGAGCCATGGGCCGCCCGGCTTGGTGGGGCCGGGACGCTCCTGGTTCATGCAGTAGGCAATCGAGGCGTCTTGAGCTTCATACTTGCCGATAAAGAAGGGCCCACAATTATCGCTGATAGTGCGGAAGCCGAGCTGGTCGTAGCCATCGACGGCAAATGCGGCTCCCGGTGCCAGGCAGCCGAAAAGCAGGAAGAGGAGCAGGAGCAGCGGACCTGTTGCGATTGCGCTGTGGACAGAGTGCGTGGGTGCGTTGGACATGGCTGCTCCTTATCCCTCGTGCGCCGCACGGGGAGGCTGCGACGCGTAGGATGAGGCTACCCCCGAGGTTCATGCGGGTAAGTACCGGAGCCTGACCAAAAGCTTGCCCAATTCCTGACAAATTGAGCTCAAATACAACAATCAAGCAAAAGCGCAGGTAGAAGATAAGGTGAACAGGAAGTCAAAGGTCCTCGTCTCCACAATTGACGCGATTTTCAAACGAATCTCCACAGCTAAAACAAGCATCGCCACCCTTGTATCGAACAAGACAACCGCGTTATACTATCCCCCACATATGCGGGCATCGCCAAGTGGTAAGGCATCAGCTTCCCAAGCTGACACTCGCGGGTTCGAGTCCCGTTGCCCGCTCCATTCGAATTTCAGGCACGGTAACGTTTCGTTACTGTGCCTTCTTCAATAAAGTGCCGGGACTCGAACCCGACAGGGTGCGAGCGTTAAATAAACGCGAAGCGTTTATAGCGAGCAGGCAAGGTCGCCGATAGGCGACCGCAGCCGGTGCGGATTTGCGAAGCAAATACGCGGACGTCCCGTTGCCCGCTCCAATTCCAAAATGTTAGGTTAATGCCTGCTGCCCATACTTGCACCTGCGCACGGTACAATGGTTGGGTTACGACCAACGTGCCAATAACCAAAAAGGAGCCGCTATGATCGATCGCTATACCCGCCCGGAGATGGGACACATCTTCTCCCTCGAGAACAAGTACGCCATTTGGCAGGAGATCGAGGTCCTGGCCTGTGAGGCCCAGGCGGAGCTCGGCAAGATCGGCATTTCTAAAGACGAAGCCCAGTGGATCCGCGACCATGCCAACTTTGAGAAGGCGAAGGTCGATGAGATCGAGGAGGTCACGCGCCACGATGTCATCGCCTTCCTGACCAACATGAAGGAATATATCGACGCCGATGTTCCCGAGGGCGAGCCCAAGCCTAGTCGCTGGGTTCACTACGGTATGACCAGCTCCGACCTGGGTGATACTGCTCTGTGCTATCAGCTTACTCAGGCGTGTGACCTGATTATCGAGGACGTCAAGAAGCTCGGCGTGATCTGCAAGCGCCGCGCCTTCGAGGAGCGCAATACGCTCTGCGCCGGACGCACCCATGGCATCCACGCTGAGCCGATGACCTTCGGCATGAAGTTTGGCTCTTGGGCATGGGAACTCAAGCGCGACCTTGATCGTCTTGAGGATGCTCGCAAGAACGTTGCCTTCGGTGCCATCTCCGGTGCCGTCGGCACCTACAGCTCCATCGAGCCGTTCGTCGAGGAGTACGTCTGTGAGCACCTGGGTCTGGTTCACGACCCGCTGTCCACGCAGGTCATCAGCCGCGATCACCACGCCTATCTTGCCGGCGTGCTTGCCACTACAGCGGCCACCTGCGAGCGCATCGCGACCGAGGTCCGCAACCTGCAGAAGACCGATACACTCGAGGCCGAGGAGCCCTTCCGCAAGGGCCAAAAGGGCAGCTCCGCCATGCCGCACAAGCGCAACCCCATCACCATGGAGAAGGTCTGCGGTCTGTCGCGCGTCGTGAAGTCCAACGCCCAGGTCGCCTTCGACAACGTCGCCCTGTGGCACGAGCGCGACATTTCGCACTCTTCCGCCGAGCGTGTCGCCCAGGCCGATAGCTTCATCGCGCTTGACCATATGTTCCAGTGCCTCATTCGCGTTATCGACGGCCTGCAGCTGTATCCGGCCCGCATGATGGCCAATCTCAACAAGACCCGCGGCCTCATCTTCTCCTCCAAGGTCCTGCTTGCCCTCGTCGATACGGGTATCACCCGCGAGGATGCGTACGCCATTGTGCAGGAGAACGCCATGGCCACCTGGCACGAGGTGCAGGATTGTGTCTCTGGCCCCACCTTTAAGGAGCGTCTCGAGGCCGATCCGCGCTGCACCGTCAGCCAGGAGAAGCTCGACGAGATTTTTGATCCGTGGGACTTCCTCACCCGCATCGATACGGTCTTCGATCGCCTGGAGCAGCTGAGCTTCGAGTAGGGTTAACCTAATTCGACCGCTTGCGGATGCATTTCAACCTTTGGCGCCTTGCCCGTCTTGGGCGAGGCGCTTTTTTTACTGTCGCATATGCGCCCGGGTAATAAAATGAACTCCGACTGCTGTTTCGATGAAAGGGGGCACGTGCCCAGACGCATCAAGCGGGCCACCATCGTCTCGTTTACGCTCATACTCCTTGTTGCCGTCTGTGCGGGCGCCCTGACGTATACCGTTCGAAGCAGTTCTTCCTCCTCGAATGAAGCCGATAGAGATCTCCCGGTGCTCAAAATCGGCGTTACGGATAACGACCCCTATGTGTATGTCGATACCACGGGCGATTACGCCGGTATCGATATCGACATCGCCCGCGAGGCCTGCAAGCGTGCGGGGCTCAAGCCACAGTTTGTCGATATTGACTGGAACGATCGCGACCGGCTGCTCAAAAACGGTGATATCGATTGCCTGTGGTGTGACTATTCTCCCTGTTATCGCGAGGATAAGTATTACTGGACCGAGCCGTATCTAACCGTGACGGTCTCGGTTGCCGCCAAGAAAACGAGTGGCATCAAGTCCTTGGCACATCTCGATGGAAGTAAGACCATTGCGGTGATTGCGGGTTCGGTGAGTGAACGCCGATTGCTTGCGGGGGATTTGGGGGTCTCGTCGGACGTTCAAATCAAATCATATGGCTCTGCCGAACTCTGCAAAGCCGCTCTAGTCAAAGGGTACGTTGACTGCTGGATGGCGGATGTCCAGTCGCTTGACCGACTCGTTGCTCAGTATCCCGGCGTTTACCGTGTGTTTGCCGACAATGTTATGACGGTTGACCTGGGCGTCGCGTTTGATGACAGCTATGAAGGATCGGTCGTAAAGGATCTCAATACCGCGCTGTTCGACATGGATCGAGATGGCACGATTGACCGTATTGTGGGCAATTACAAGACAGGAGCGACGACGGGCGGGCAAGGAGGAAATTCATGACAACTGATGAGCACCGCTTGAGTCGAAAGACTCTGAACGTCATAGCTGCCAGCGTTATTGTCAGCGCCGTCTTGTTAGGCCTGTTGTATACGGTTGGAACCCATCGCTGCCTCGAAAAAACGCTTGGGTTTGGCCAAGAAACCATGGTGTTTTTGGAGAACGCTTGCGAAAAATATGACCGCTACGAACAGGGGAGAAAAACCGAGGCGACGCACGATTTGCTCGCCGCGGTCGAATCGTTTGTGACGTTCCTGTCCTCTGATCGCGTTGAGGTTAACGACGATCTTATCGAGCAATTTGTCCATGCCGAGAACCTTTCGGGGCTGATGGTCATGGACTCCGATGGCCATATGGCTGCCCACTACGACATCGATGGTCGCGATCCGCTCATGTTGTGGCGAGATGAGTTGGCCTGTTCGCCGGTCGCATCGATGTATCAAGGTTCCAAAGTGACCTACTCAACTGTCGATGAGCGCCGTGGTGTCGTTTTTGCCGTCTGTGCTGTTCCGTATGGCGACGGCGTTGCCCTGGCATACCGCTCACTTGTTTCCGATACGGCGGACGACTATTCATATGCCATAGCCGACGTGCTTTCGAACAGTACCTTCCACCAGGGTCCCACGGTGCTTGTTATGGAGGATGCGGAGATTGTCTCATCCAACAGTGCCGATGCTGACGTGTCGCTCGCCCGACTCCTCACCAGCGTAGGAGTTGAGTGGAAAGACGACGGCCTGACGCGCATCGAATATCGAGGAGACGAATGGTATGCCGTGCGTGCGGCATATAAGGACTACCGCCTGTTTGCGCTATATCCCAAATCTGAGGTCATGTCTGACAGGATTTCATTTGTCGCCGTCGGCGTCTTGGTGTGTCTTGCGTTTTGGGTTGTGGTGCTGTTGGCTCGAAATATCGTTGACCACCGCAATTTGGTCGAAAAGGATAAACAGCTCGGCATTATCAATGCCATAAGCGCCATCTACGATTCGACCTTTCTTTTGCATCTCGACACCCTCGAGATCGAGGGGATCAATATGTCGCCGGCGATAGCGAAGATATTTGCCGAGCACAGCGAGGCATATGACTTTATGGACACGGTCTGCCGGGATATCGTGAGCCCCGAAAGCCGCGAAGCGGTTGTGGGACTCGTAGATATAAGTTCGCTTCGTGAACGTATGGAGGGCGTACCGTACTTGGCTGCCGAGGTGCGAGATTGTCGAGGCGCTTGGTACTCGCTACAGGTTGTCCCCCAGCATCGCGATGAGCAAGGCCGGCTGGAGTCGGTCGTCGTGGCGACGCACAACATATCGATGGTCAAGCATGCCGAGGAGCTGTCATATCAAGACAAACTGACGGGGCTTCGCAACCGCAACTATCTTGAATCGCGCGGAGATAGCCTGGTAAACGAGGACTTGCCCGTGAGCGTGATTATGTTGGACTGCAATTATCTCAAGCGGACCAACGACATCTATGGTCACGAGATGGGGGATGAACTGCTGCGACGGACGGCGTCCGTGCTGCGGCGGGTGGCTGGTGCGGATTATCTGCCGATGCGCCTTGGCGGCGACGAGTTTTTGCTGGTTTGCCCCCCATACTGACAACGAGTCTGCGCTCGGGCTGGAACAGGATCTTCGTCTCGGTCTTGCCGCGGTAAGCGATGAGGCCCTGACGGTCAGCGCATCGATTGGCGTGGCGACCGTCGAGACGGCTGGAAATACGCTGGCCGATGTATATCGTGTCGCCGACCACAATATGTATCGGGAGAAGCGCACGGTCCACGCACAGGGTGCGGACTGCTAATCTTGCCCCCGCGAGTCCATGCATCGTAGGATGTTGAATCGGTGCTTGCGATAATAAGTCGGCCCAGGCGGGGATAATAGACGTCTGAAATTTCTTTCTGAGAGGGGATCTCAATGATTAGTTTTGACTACAAGCCGCAGGGTGTATGCTCTCGCAATATTCACCTCAATCTCTCTGACGATGGCAGCAAGGTGCTGGGCGTTGAGTTTACCGGCGGCTGTGACGGCAATCTCAAGGCAATCTCCAAGTTAGTCGAGGGTGCTCCTGCCGATCGCGTAATCGAGGTTCTCGCCGGTAATACCTGCGGTATGAAAAAGACCTCTTGCGCCGATCAGCTTACGCGCGCTATCGAGGCCGCTCGCGCCGAGATCGCCTAATGAGTATCGCCGACCAGATCAAGAACGGAATATCGCGCCGCGGCTTTGTGCTCGGAGGGGCTGCCGCGGGCGCTGCCACGGTGCTTGCCGGATGCTCAAAGAAAACGGGTACCAGCGATGACGCCGCTGGCGAGCCACAGGTTATCAAGGACGATTCGAAGATTGTCTCGATCACTGATGAGTACGAAGCTGTCGATATCGATCTTGAGCCCGCGGCCTCGTGGACGCTGCCGCTGGGCACGCTGCTGTACTACTGCGATGGCGACTACGCCGCCGCGATGATGGCGCCTGCTTCTGCCCTGCATGCCAATACGCTTGGTGTGCTCAACCTGGGCGATGGCTCGCTTACCACATTAATCGAGGATCCTATCGAGGGCACGGGATATGCTTTTTACGATGTCCGTGCCGGCGATGGCGTGTTTGCGTGGGTTGAGATGAACTTTGCCAACTCATCGTGGAAGCTCTACGCTCAAAATCTGTCGGGCGCTTCGCTCTCTGGCGACGTGGCTGAGCTCGATCGAGGTGGCAAGGACTATGATCCGCCCCTGTTTACGGCGTTCGGGTCATCGGTCATCTGGTATAAAATGCCTTCGGCAGGCGGCAATAAAACGAGTAGTGATTCGTTTTGCTATCGTCGCTCGCTTGATGAATCCAAGGCCGAGGTAGTTTGGAAATCGATGGGCCGTTTTGCATCGGCCCCGCGCGCGAGTGACGGCATTTTGACCATCTCGCCGCGTGTCCGCAACGACGAAGGCGTCTACTACGGCATAACGGCAATCGATCTGACCGATGGCAACAACACCAAACGTGCCCAGCTAGTCCTTCCCTCGTCAGTCTCGCCTTTCGAGGCCGTATATATGGGCGATACCTTCGTGTTTTCTATCGAGGCGACCTATAGTGGCGTGGGCAGCCTGGGCAACATGGGCACGTATATCGGTAATGAGGGAGGGCCATACCTCTTTCTGTCCCGCGAGCCGCTCGCATGTGCTGCCGGCAAGAAGAATAAATATCTCGTTAAGGTACAGGCATCGCATTTTCTCATCGACACCTCTGCCAAGACCTATGGCTCGCTGTTGTCGCCCGACCGCGCTTTGGAATATGGCGATTATCCAGCTACGGCGGGAAAATCGGACTCATTCCTTACGTACGCCACGGTGCGCAACAGCCAGGGTATACCCGAGACGGTCACCGCACGCCTATTCTCTCTTTAAGCTTAGAGGGGTTAAAAAGGCGCCAACAGGGGAATAAACGCGTTGTAATTGTGAGTACCGCCCGCCGAGCTGCCGCGTCATAGTGGCATCCGGCGGGCTCAGGTGCGTTAAAATGGGCTTGTTCTTAGCTGATTGAGACAGGGGGGCCGTGTTATGGCTTCAGATGCAAAAAAGATTCTGCTGGTCGAGGATGAGAAGGCAATCCGTGACGCCGTCGCTGCCTATCTCGAGCGCGAAGGCTACTGGGTTGTGGGTGTCGGCGACGGCCAGTCCGCGATCGAGGAGTTCGAGAAGCATCAGTTTGACCTGGTCGTGCTCGACCTTATGCTCCCCAAGATCCCCGGCGAGCGCGTTTGCCGCACCATTCGCGATACCTCGGATGTCCCCATCATCATGCTGACTGCCAAGGGCGAGATCGAGGACCGTATTATCGGTCTTGAGCTCGGCGCCGACGACTATCTGATTAAGCCGTTCTCGCCGCGCGAGCTTGTCGCGCGCGTACGCGCCTTGTTCCGCCGTGCCCATCAGGCCGACGAGCCAGCCGTCGAGGTACTCGACTTCGGCGATCTGGTCATCGATATCTCGGGCCACAAGATTTTGGTCGAGGGCAAGGAAGTCGACCTGACGGCTTCCGAGTTTAAGCTGCTCACCACGCTTGCCCGTCACCCCGGTCGCGTCTACAACCGCATGGAGCTGGTCGAGAAGGTGCTCGGCTACGACTTTGAGGGCTATGAGCGCACCATCGATAGCCACGTGAAGAACCTTCGCGCCAAGCTGGGCGATGATCCCAAGAAGCCCAAGTGGCTCTACACCGTCCACGGTGTCGGCTATCGCTTCGAGGCTCCGGCCAAGACCGATAAGTCGGACGAGAAATAGGGAAATCACATATGACACCTGCGCGCTTTGAAATCGGACAAAAGCACAAGCAGGAGAGCGAGGCGGGTTCCAAGGCTAGTTGGAACACGCCTCGTTCCGATTCACGGCCAACGATGAGCTATCCCTCGCGCATGGCACTTGCTTTTGCTCTGACATCGCTCATGACGGTATTGGTGCTGGTGGGCGTGGTCTCTGTTGTGTGGGGCACGGTCTTTTCGGATTACACGCGCTCCAATATCGTCGAGATCGCCAATTCTGCTGCCGAAAAGCTTGCGACGTCGTATGAGGAAAACGGCAACTGGACTGCGGGCGAGCTGCGCACGGTCGCGACATCGAGTTTGGTATCCGACGACCTGAGTATGCAGGTCGTCAACAAGAAGGGCGTTGTCGTCTATGACGACTCATGGCCTTCGGCAAGCGCGACCGCCGATGTGCGCGAGAGCGAATCGGCGTCGAGCAGCTCGAGCGGTAAAAAAGCATCGCATAGCCCGGTCTCGTCTGCTCCAACCGACTCCGATAGCGTTGCTAACGTCGAGATTGTAACGTCTTCCGGCGAACATGTCGGACAGGTAAAGCTGTGGGCCATCGGCTCCGACGCTCTGCTCACCAAGGCGGACTCTGCGTTTAGGGAGAAGACCTTTAACGCCATGGCCCTCGCCGCAGTTGTTGCAATCTGCATTTCGGTCGTTATCGGATCGCTCGTGTCGCGCATGCTCACCAAGCCGATTCATCGTATTACCAGTACCGCAAAGCAAATCCGTGACGGCGACCTGTCGGCTCGCACGGGACTGCGCGGTGATGACGAGATCGATCAGCTGGGTGAGACCTTCGATGAGATGGCCACTTCGCTCGAGAAGGATATGAAACACGAGAAGCGCCTGACCTCAGACGTTGCACACGAGCTTCGTACGCCGCTTATGGCCATGCTCGCAACGGTCGAGGCCATGCAGGATGGCGTGTATCCCACCGACGATGAGCATTTGGAGACCGTTGCTTCCGAGACGCGTCGCCTGGCTCGTCTGGTGCAGCAGATGCTCGATCTATCGCGCATGGAAAACAGCACGGCTCCGCTCAACCTTGAGCCGGTGGACATGGTTCCTTTCGTGCGTTCCATCGTCAATGCCCAGGAGCGCCTGTTTGTCGACCGCGATCTGCGCTTGCGCTTTGCTGACGAGACCCAAGGTCACGACGATGTCGTCGAAGCCGATCCCGACATGATCACACAATGCGTCATCAATCTCATGAGCAACGCCATGCGCTACACCCCCGAGGGCGGTTGGGTCGTGGTGTCGGTGCTCAGTGACCGCAAACACGTCAGCATCGCCGTTTCTGATACCGGCATCGGTATTGCCAAGGATGACTTGTCGCGCATCTTCGGCCGTTTTTGGCGCGCCGATGCCAGCCGTGCCCGTGAGGCGGGCGGTCTGGGCGTGGGCCTCGCCGTGACTAAACAGATCGTCGAGCGCCATCACGGCTACATATCCGTGGAGTCGGAGCTTGGAAAGGGTACGACTTTTACAATTCATCTGCCTCGCGAGCACACGGCGGACGCGGCATCTACTACAATGGAGCACTAGCTTTTCGCTATTCGGTGAAGGAGGGGTTTCGTCCCTGCCGCTCCGAGTTTGCGAAAACGTGCGGGAAAGAACCCGCATTACTGTCGTATTTTGGTAAGGAGTGACTCACGTGACAACGATGGAGCGTCGTCCGGATTCCCGTGGCAAGGTTCGTGATATCTACGATGCCGGTGAAAACCTGCTGATGGTCGCCACCGACCGCATTTCTGCGTTCGACTTCATTCTTCCCGACGAGATTCCGTTTAAGGGAGAGGTGCTCAACCGCATCTCGGCATTCTGGTTCGATAAGTTTGCCGACATCGTTCCCAACCACCTCGTTTCCATCGACCCGGCGGATTTCCCTGAGGAGTTTGCTGAGTATCGTGACTACCTCGCCGGCCGCGCCATGCTGGTTAAGAAGGCCCAGACGATTCCTATCGAGTGCATCGTCCGCGGCTATCTGACCGGTTCGGGCAAGAAGACCTACGACGAGAACGGCACCGTCTGCGGCATCCAGCTGCCTGAGGGCCTGACCGAGGCTTCCAAGCTTCCCGAGCCGCTGTTCACGCCGTCCACGAAGGCCGAGATCGGTGACCACGACGAGAACATCTCGTTCGAGCGTTGCTGCGAGATCGTGGGCGAGGACATCGCCACGCAGATTCGCGACCTTTCCCTCAAGATCTACAAGGCCGCTGCCGAGTACGCCGCGACCCGTGGCATCATCATTGCCGACACCAAGTTCGAGTTTGGTGTCATCGATGGCAAGGTCACGCTGATCGACGAGTGCCTCACGCCCGATTCCAGCCGTTTCTGGCCTGCTGCCAGCTACGAGGAGGGCAAGATCCAGCCCAGCTACGACAAACAATTCGTCCGCAATTGGCTCAAGGCCAACTGGGATATGACGGGGGAGACCCCGCACCTGCCCGCCGAGGTCATCGATGGCACGTCCGAGCGCTATCGCGAGGCCTTCCAGATCATCACGGGCTCCCAGTTCACAAGCATGAAGGAGAACGCATAAGTGAGTACCCGTAGCGCCACGAACAAGCGCACGCAATCCCACGAGGTTACCGGGGTTGCGCGCAAGTCCGCCGCATCTGCTAAGCCTGCCCGTCAGGCAGCGAGCTCTGTCCGCGTCGTGCCGGCTTCGTCTAAGGCACGCCGCAAAGAGCTCGAGAAGGGCGAGAACCTCGAGGGCCTCTCTAAAGAGGAGAAGCGCGCCCGCAAGGCTAAGCAGCGCGCCAAGGAGGACCGCATCTACACGGTGTCGAATATCCTTCTCAAGCAGGATGAGGACTACACCAAGCGCCGCCGTATTTGGTGGGCTGTGCTCGCTATCGGCATGGTGCTCGTCGTGGCAATCGGGGCTTCGCTCTACTTCGCTCCCGGCGGCACGGTGTCCAGTCCTGTTCAGATGGTCGGCATCGTTTTGTCCTATGTCATCATCCTGGGTGACTTTATCTACGACTTCGCTCGTATTCGTCCCTTGCGTAACATGTATCGCGCGCAGGCCGAGGGCATGTCCGAGAACAAGCTCAACGCTCTTATCGAGCGCGCAGCTGCCGAGGAGGACAAGAAGGACTCCAAGAAGAAGTAGCGTTTGCATGCATACTTATCGCTAAGATATAGGGCGCGTCGTTTTTGCGGCGCGCCTTTTTACTGTTCTATAGATAGATGGAGTGGCACATGATTCGAGCTGCCCTGACGGTCGAAGAGGCTCTGGAGGGCATGAAGGCCCTGGAGCCCAAGATTAAAAACTATGCGCGCTTGGTTGTCCGCAAGGGCGTAAACGTCAAGCCCGGCCAGGAGGTTGTCGTTCAGTCTCCGGTCGAGTGCGCATCCTTTGCCCGCGTGGTGGTCGCGGAGGCTTATGCCGCCGGCGCTGGCCACGTGACGGTCATTTGGGCCGATGATGCCGTGACGAGGCTCACGTACGAGCATGTCGATAAAAGCTATTTTGAGCAGACGCCCGAGTGGAAGCGCCTGCAGTTGGATTCCCTGGCCCAGGATGGCGCCTGCTTTATCTTTATCGAGGGGGCGGATCCTGCAGCCCTCAAGGGCATCGATCCAGCCAAGCCGGCCGCGGCATCCAAGGCGAGGAATACGCAGTGCAAAGCTTTCCGCCGTGGACTGGATTACAACATCAATCCGTGGTGCATCGCCGGCGCTCCGGTCGTGGCTTGGGCGCACGAGGTGTTCCCGGGAGACGCCGATGAGGTTGCAATCTATAAGCTATGGAATGCGATTCTGCACACCGCTCGTGCCGATGGCCAGGACCCGGAGAGCGACTGGGAGCTTCATGACGCGGCGTTCGAAAAGAACCTGCGTTTCCTGAACGACAATCGTTTTGACCGCCTGCATTACACCGCGGAAAATGGAACCGATCTGACGATTGGCATGACGAAGGGTCACGAGTGGGCCGGCGGCAAGGGCAAGACGCCCGATGGACACCCCTTCTTCCCCAACATTCCCACCGAGGAAGTCTTCACCTCGCCTGATCGTATGCGCGCCGACGGTATCGTGTACTCGGCCATGCCGCTCATTCACCACGGTAACAAGGTCGACGATTTTTGGATTAAGTTCGAGGCCGGCCGCGTAGCGGACTACGATGCCCGCGTGGGCAAGGCGACGCTTGCGAGCATCATTGACACCGATGAAGGTGCCGCTCATCTGGGTGAGGTCGCGCTTATCTCCAAGAACACGCCGATCCGTGAAAGTGGCGTTTTGTTCTATGACACGCTCTATGATGAGAACGCCAGCTGCCATCTCGCGCTAGGTGTCGGTTTCCCCGAATGTATCGAGGGTGGGTATGACATGTCCAAGGAAGAGCTCCTGGAGCATGGCGTTAACGTCTCGAGCACGCACGTCGATTTTATGATTGGCATGGACGACATCGATATTACGGGCATTACGCCTGATGGACGTGAAGTTGTGATTTTCCAGAACGGCCAATGGAGTTGGGAATAGTCCCAGACCGTGGTACAATGCCACCCGCGGGCCGTTAGCTCAGCTGGCAGAGCAGGGGACTTTTAATCCCAAGGTCCAGGGTTCGAACCCCTGACGGCCCACCATAGAATGGAAAAGCGACTGGCGGATGCCGGCCGCTTTTTTGTTGCCGCGACGCGGGTTCGAACCCGAAAGGGCGCGGAGCTGAGTAAACGCGTGAGCGTTTGCCAGTGCAGCGCGCGAGGCGCGAAGCGCCGCAGCGGCTGCCTGCAGAGCAGGCCGAACCTCTGACGGCCCACCCAAAGAAAGGAAAACGAAATGAAAACAGATAGATACGGAATTAGCGGCAGCACATTAAAGATAATAGCGGCCATTTCGATGGTTCTCGATCATGTAAGCAGGATCGTCCTGACCAATGGAATCATGACTCACGCATCGTACAGTCAGATATCAGACGAACAATGGGCGATTCTAAGCGAGGCTTCGGATGTGCTTCATGTTCTTGGCAGAATTGCATTTCCCTTATTTTGCTTTTTGATAGTTGAGGGATTTTTGCATACTCATGACTTAAAGAGGTACCTGCGAAATATGCTTGTCTTCGCAATCATTGCGGAGCCCATATACGATTTCGTCCAAACCGGGCAACTATTTGACCTTCGGCAACAAAATGTTATGTGTGAGCTCCTGCTTTCCTTGGTCTTTTTGATTGTTCTGGAAAAGATACAAAGTCTTTCAAAACGGAAAAGATACATCGCAGAAACTGCTCTGATTGTTTTGACAGCACTGGCAGCTGAATACACTAAACTAGATGGCGGTGTGTATGGCATTCTGCTTGTGGCTGCATTCTATTTATTCCACGACAGCAAGGCCAAGATGTTCTTTGCTGCAGTATGTGCAGTGCTCCTTTCGTCATGCCATATAGTTGGCGGCGGATTTGAGTTTGCTACAGCTAATGTATTTAATCCTGATGTTGCTGCCGCGGTCGTTTCGTTGCTGCTTATCAATCTTTATAATGGTAAGCGAGGGCTGAAGCTCAAATATTTCTTCTACATTTTCTATCCGGCACATCTTGCTCTGCTTTATGGTGTCTCACTTATTGTTTTGAACTGTCTTTAAAAACTCTCAAACAAGTCTCTGAAAACGGAAACAAATTGACTCTAAGACTGCTTGTGAATTTCCGGAAGACCTGAGAGATGCGAGGATAGGCAACGAGGGCTGCAGAGAGATGCTTCTCAGTTCTCTGGCGGATCGCACGTATCTGTATGAGGATCACTTCCACACACTCATTAATAACAGTGATAAACACGGCAGATCCTCAAAACATGAGGCTGTGGAGGTCGAACGATGCTTCGAAAGCATGAATGGCAGCGAGAAAATGAGTTCGGAAGCGCCCTCTGGATGATCCAGCATAGAATAGAAAGCGATCGGCTCCGGCTGGTCGCTTTTTTGTTGCCGCGCCACGGGTTCGAACCCGAACTTCTCTATATATAAGAACGCTTGGCGAACAAAACCTGCCTTTTACCGACGGGAAACAAATAGCTGATGCTTTTGGAGTAAAGTGGCGCTCCAGAGATGACCGATGCCTTAACACCTATAAACCAGCTGGTCATCGCCAATATCAGAAGCCAATGCTTCAGTTTTAACCTCAGTGATGCGACTGAGGGACCTATTCATTTGTGAACAAAATATGGAGTGCGCGATTCCCGCCCCCGGCGCCCCTCCGGTCTGGCAATATATCTCCTTGCCGCGCGGCCCGG
>NZ_QSHC01000017.1:0-13385 GCF_003467545.1 Collinsella sp. AM38-1BH
GGCGCGGGCCGTGTTCCGCTATGCGGTTGTCAATTTGCGAAAGAAATTATGCGTCACCAAAACGACCACCACGGGTTGTCCACCCTGATGATTCGGCCGTCTTCGCTCAACATCGACCTCACTTCCATCCATGCCTCCTATGCCAGGATCTCACCGGTTACCAAATTGAACTTTATGCCCGAACGCGGTTCGTTGAACTCGTCGACCGCCTCGCCGTCATGGTCGGGCTTGGTCACGAACAGCGGCCCCGGTGCATCGATGCGAGGTCCGATCGTGAATTCACATCGCTGTAGGATTATAAATTGACTTTCGATATTGGCACTCTTTATAGCGTTGTAGCAAAGTGAGCCTGTTACCGGCTTGTTCCGGCAACGGGTTTTTTAATATCTACTTGGAGTCATGCAAATGGTCCAACATAGATCTGTAAGTAAGCGCTTCGAGGAAACGATGCCGATCTCGCATCAATTCATGGGTGCATCGGAAAAATAGGGCGGAGTCGCCCTCGCGATCCCGCCCCGTAGACCCGAGTGTTTCTGACTTTCCCGTTATCCGGAACGGCTGGAGAAGGTCGCGTCTCAGTTCGGAAAACCCAATGCTTGAAGCGACGATGCCAAGGGGCTACTCGGTCAGCTTTTCGCATCCGCGCCAGGGCAAGGGGAGGGACAGCCTGTAGAACGAGGCCGGCTCCATAGGAATCTCCTCGAGCCTTCCGTTGCCTCGCCGAACCCACGATGTTCCGTTTGCGTCGGTGAAAGCCGTTTCGGGCGCCGTGCGTACTCCCATTCCGTGCCCTTCCGTCGGGAGCCATATGTACCATGCTCCAGGAGGAAGCGTGCCGACGCAGACGCGGTTGGGAAAAACGGGGCGGTTGTCCTCTCCTTTGAAAGAGGGGCCGGCTCCGCTAATCCCGACGCAGGTGACGATTGCGTCGTAGACGGGGGACTCGCTTTCGTTTCGAAGCACGACGAACTGCCAGACGAATCGATTGTCCTCGGGCTGACCGGTACGGTTTCGACCCCCTTCGTACCATGCCGATATGCGGGATGGCTGATACCGCTTGATGTCGTCCTCCCTGTTCCTTTTGCTCTGGCTGCCTTGCCAGAATGCGACAATCAAGGCCACCAAGGTAACGAGTCCGATGAATGCTTGGACAATCAGATTGGCGATGTCTATATCGATGCCAAAAATCATTGGATGGTCACCGGCTCAGCGTCGTTGGGCGATAATTCTAACTCCGAATAATACGGCTTGATCGATGGTCGACGTTACGTAAACGTCAAAATGGGTTTGTCTTAACAGCCTTATTTTCTTAAGACAAACTTGCCGCAACGCCAATTCAAAGAGTTTGCCGTGACGCAGACAGATGCAGTTGGTTGCTGAAAAGCGTGGTTATTTGGGCAGGATTCGCTTCAAAACGCCCGTCGATTATTACGATCTAATGCAGCCTGTAGGGTGGATGTACTTCGATAAGCAGTAGTCGACATGCTCTGGTTTTGAACGAAAAGTCCCAGAGACAATCGATAACGATTCTTCTTTGATGATGCGAGCGGCGCTACCATTAGCAGCGCCGCTTGTTTTCCGCTCGCAGATAGATCCCGCCATGTTGACCACCGAATGCATCTTGACCGACGTGCTCGTACTCCTATTCGGGCACAGAAATTGGAGGCGCGGCCCCCAGCGTCTACTCAGCGAAATTCGTTAAGAAAGCTGACATCGAACACTGTGAACTCCGTCATCGAATCGAATCTCATTGACTGGGATGCGTTCATTAATGATGACTTTGATGCCTATTTCAAAGCTCGCGTCATGGCTTTGCTGGACGCTATTGAGTTCGCACTGGGCAAGTCCATCTCCGATAGGGGCACCGAGGAAACAGTAAAGAGATTTGGCCGCTCATTGGAATAAGATGCTTCTTAGCTCCGTTATTGGTTATAGAAAGAAGGCTTAATGTCTGATTTTGAAATTTTGCAGCAGTTGTGCGAAACAGCAGACGAACTTTCAAAGAAATACATCAGCTCTAGTTCGCCTGACTTTAAAGCATGGAAGACAAGGGCGGACAGGCTTTTAATTAGGCGATTTGGAAAAGACAGCTACGAATTTAAAAGCTTTAACAAAATCAGCTACTCGTTGTCTTTTTTCACCTCCGGTACGCCCGACTCGGCTTTCGTTGAAGCCTGTGCGGACGGCCTGCGCAGTGCAAAAGCTGTGCTGGAGACATACCTTGATGAGTTTTCAGACGAAGGGGAAACCGGATCGACTGCAAATGTTGGAGATTATTCGAAGGTATTTATCGTTCATGGTCACAACGGAGAGCTTAGAGAAAGGGTCGCGAGAATCATCGAAAGGCAGGGCCTGACGGCGGTTGTCCTAAACGAGCAGTCAAATCAGGGCAAGACAATCATCGAAAA
Organism: Collinsella sp. AM38-1BH; assembly: GCF_003467545.1. Taxonomy (NCBI): domain Bacteria; kingdom Bacillati; phylum Actinomycetota; class Coriobacteriia; order Coriobacteriales; family Coriobacteriaceae; genus Collinsella; species Collinsella sp. AM38-1BH. The sequence continues at coordinate 2,409 of NZ_QSHC01000017.1, forward strand.
GCTGGAAATTGAAGGCGATGCAGCAGGAGCGGTATGCCTTTTTACGGCGGACGACGAAGGAAGAGCCCAGGCAGAACAGTCGGAAAAGCCCAGGGCTAGACAAAATGTTGTATTTGAAGCCGGATACTTTATTGGTCGGCTTGGCAGGGAAAACGTTGCAATTCTTGTTGACAAAGGTATCGAGATTCCCTCCGATCTACAGGGCGTCGTTTATACCGGAACAGACAGTTGGGAGTTCGGCCTCTTGAAAGAACTCAAGTCCATGGGATATTCCATCGACTTTAATAAGATGGATATCTAATCCGTTGATCCCTCCTTTCACCGACTGGCAAAACGATTTACACCTAATTGTGGACATTGCCCACACGATTTCTCTTTGCTCCCGCATTGATCTCGCTAAACTATTAATTGCTGCTACCAGGGCATTTTCTGGTGCACATTCTATTGGCTCCTGCGAAGATCGGAGCAGGTATGTTTGCTGCCAAGTCCCACACCAGCCGTCATTACATTCCGATTGTTGCCATGGCCTGCCTATGCGTTTTGCTGGGCGGGCCTTCTTATGCCGCTGGCGCGGAGAGCCTCATCATCGCGGGCGCGACGTACTACGAGCCGGGCGTGTCGGGCCCCGGCTGGGTCTGGACCGATGCCGACCACCTGGAGCTTAATGGCTACGCGGGCGAGGCCATCGGCGCGAGGGCGACCTGGTGCTGACGCTTGCCGGGCAGAACTCCGTGACGGAGTCGCATGCGCCCGATGCGGACATCACGCTGTGCGGCATGGAGGTGTGGGGCAACCTGACGCTTCGCGGCACCGGGACCCTGACGGCGACGGGCTCGCAGTGCGGGATCCACGTGTCGCAGGCGCTCGTGGTTGACGGCTGCACCGTCGATGCGCGGGCAGACGGGGCCGATATTACAAACGAGGCGGTCGCCGGCGTGATTGCCGGCGACATGGCCGTGCGCGGCGGCGGGCGCGTCGTTGCCGCGGGCGCCGGGTCCGAAGCGGGCGTGCGCGCCTACGGCGTGTATCTGCAGGATGCGGGCCTTGGCGACGGTGCTGCCGGCTGTCGGCTTTCCGTCGACGCCTCGTGGCTTGATGCGGCCGGCGCCGATGGCGGCGTTGCGTGCTTGGGCGGGTCGCTTGTGTCTGCGCGCTTTGTGGCGCCTGCTGACGGGGTCTTTGGTGCTGGTGGCGTGGTGGATGCTGCAGGGGTCGTGGCAGCGCACGTGGTGGTTGAGCCCGATGTGGCCACGCCGCCGGCGGAGGAGACCGATGGGGTCGTTGTGCCTGGCGATAGCGTGGATAAGTCTCCCATCGATGCTAACCCCGCTGCCGGAGAGCCCACCACGGGGTCCACGGAAAATCCCGCGCTGAAACCCGCGGCTACGACAACCAAGACCACGGTCGCCAAGACGGTCAAGCCCAAGCCTGCCACCGCAACAACTGTGGCACTCCCCAAGACCGGCGACAACAACTGGATAGCCGCTTCTGCGACGCTTTTCCTGCTGGGGACAGTGCTTCTAGCTGCCGCATGTCGTTGTTGAGATAGCTGCCATTTGGAAGAAAGAGACATCCACAAGGTATAACTATTTGCGTGTTTGTCTATAGGCACCCAATTATCGAAGGCAGAGGCCATACGGACGTGATCATGGGCTGAATCGTGACATGCGACCCAGGTCCACATGAATGAGAAAAGCATTCAATAATGTCGCAGGTTAGACTGAAGGCAACGAAAGGGCACCGGGATCTTTGTCGACCCTGGTGCCCAAGCGAAAGACCATCAGAGTTGCCTCGCAATATTCGACGGTGCTAAAGCGGGCAAATATTAAACCGGACTCATTGGTGAGCTGTATGAGCTGGTTTCTTAGTGACATCCCGGATTGTCTATAAGCAAAAGTCTGGTGTTTCGGAAATGTTGTACCGTACGCCAAAACTGTCAATCTCTTGTTTTAATACAGCCCACTCAATTTCTAAAAGCAGCCGCATAACATCGTAAATTGTCACAATGCCTCGAATCCCCTTGCTCCTCATCCGCACGAGTTCGTAAATCAATTGAACAGAAATCGTTGCTGTATACGGTTCACCGCTTCTATCAAGATTTAATGCTCTTGCAGCATCAATGATCGCGGTGCCAAATAGAAGCTCAGGGCAAATCCCTTCAGCGGGGTTTTCGATTGTGATATTTACCTTATCTGCGCAAAGCTCAATTTCTGTTTCTCCGGCTCTGCTTTGTTTGAGAAAGGGTTCCGTTTTACCTAGACCTAAATATTCCGTTCTTTTAAGACGCTGCCTGCGGCAGCTCTCCTTAAACATATTGTTACGACAATCTATGATGGCGGCATTCGCAATCTGGTCAGTCAGGCATGGGTAAAAACCTATTAGGATCCAATCGACCTCGCAAGATGCCTTGCAAAGGAGATCGTAAATTTCCGCATAAAGTGGGCATTGTCCACTGTCGAGGCGGGCCACTCTTGTTCCATCGTGAATGAATAATCCCTGAAAATCTGAATGAATTTCAATTAAATAGCCCAATTCAATGCGTCCATCATCACCGCTAAGTTCAGTAAGGTGATTGCGGTATTTAGGTAATTTGCGAGCATGACCTGTTTTTCCACCAAACAATCGGGCATCTAGAGAGCGCGTCAGATCGTCACGGCATGCACAGCTTTGATGATATTTTGCCAACGAGACATAGTTTGCGACGATGCTCGCCAATTCCTCCGGCAAAACATCGTCGGCTTCAAGCCTTGGCATTAGCTTTTCGCGCTCAGCTTTCAACGCAGATGTGAGCTCAGCAGATTTTGATTGAGCGTTTCGACCATGTTTGATGTTATGGTCGATTCTAAAATGCTCCAAACCAACAATGGATCCATTTTCGCGGGTAATAACAATATCAGGGCACTCGCTGCCTGCGTTAATAGATCCACACACCTTCAAGGCAGCTTTCTTCTTGTATCCACCCGAGGCCATTGATAGCCTAAGAACATCATTGAACACTTGCTCTTCGTGCGCGTTCTGGTCGCTTTTATTCTTGCTCATGCCGGATCCTCCGCCCTTATAAGTAAAACATAATTCAGCTCGCGCTTTTATAGAAGGTGCGAGGCCCTCGTCACAAGTGAATGAATGACGAGGGCAAACAGGGTTAAGGTATGACCTCCGTGTTACCTTTCAGCCCTACCCAAATTCAAATTTATTATGCTGCTTTATCAATTTGAATAGCGGGGATCCTCGATTTCTTTCTTCCTAAGCTTGTGCTGGTTCCAAAGTCGGTCTGGCCCCTTTTAGATGCAACTTTGTATTTCTCAATCTGAGTTCTATAGCCTTCAATTAGCTCCAATAAAGACTCATCGAGAAACAGCAACATTTCGCTTCCGTCATATCCCTCAGCGGTATCATCCACGAACTTGCATTCTGTTCTCGGCATATCGAAGGTGCACTTTCGGAGAAGGTTCTCAAGTATTTCTAGGCGGCGAACCAGAACGCCTGCATCATCTATAACATCCAGCCAACTGGACCCGTCCTTGCAAAACAACATTTCGTCCCTTTCGTTTTACAGCTCTGATGGACAAAAGAAATCTAAAGCCGCGTGCGGACATCATTAAAAATTGTTCTTAAAAGCAGTGTAGAAAATCAGTTTCAGACATTATGTTGTATGGACTTGCTGAGACCTTTAGTTTGAATCTCAATTTAAAGTAGATATTTGTTCGAAACTAACAAATAATGGTTTTAAAACAATATAATTTTCCTTGTTATTAAAGAATGTCTGCGGTGAATCAACTTTTTTGAAAAGGATTCTGAAGATGATCCTCAATTTTTCATTTAAGAACTTTCAGAGCTTTCGAGATGCTCAACAGTTCTCGTTTGAACCGATTTCGAGCAAAAAGGAACTTGGGCCTGTGCGAGTGGCTGCGGTTTACGGCGCAAACGCGTCAGGCAAATCAAATTTCCTAAATGCTCTTTACTTTGTCTCTTACTTTATTCGTACAGGTTATGCGGCAGGCGATGCGAATTCTCAAATACCCATCGTCCCCTTTTTACTTGACTCGGAATCGCGATCAAGTGACACAGAATTCTCGATAGATTTTATCGCTAGCAACTTAAAGTATGAGTTTTCATTTGGTGTGAACAAAAATGAGGTTACATATGAGAACCTCACTGTGTATCGATCAAAACAGCCGTCCCTTCTCTATGACCGCTCTTCGATAAACGGGGAACAGTCAATTAAATTTGGTAGTACCTTTACAGGTGCAAAAAAACAACTTTGGGATATCACGCGCAATAATTCTTTGTTCTTATCTGCCGCCGCGGCGGCTGGAAGTGATGTAATTCAACCCGCATTCGCAGCCCTTGCCAATGACATCAATCTCTATGATGCAACGCATTATCTTGCAGAGCTCGCCACCATTAAAAAGCTGTTTATCAACGATGACGCACGAGCTCAGATGCTATCACAGCTCATTAAATATGCTGACATTGGAATTGACGGCATGGATGTCCGTCAATCGGAAGGTGTCATGGGTTTAAAAGACTCACTCATTGGACTAGATGAGATTCCGGAAGAGGCACGTAATAAAATTGCAGAAGACTTTAAATGGTCGTTTGCCTATGATCTGTTCTTCCACCACAAAGGCTCGGGAGATGGCTTTTGGCTGGACTCCGCCCATGAATCGGAGGGCACAAAAGCTGCGCTGGCGTTTTTCTCGGTTGCCTTACGCTCTTTAAGCAGTGGAGCCACAACAGTAATTGACGAGCTTGATTCGAGCCTTCATCCTACGCTCCTGCGCGACTTCGTCTCACTGTTCGCCGATCCCGACACAAATCCAAAGGGCGCGCAGCTAATCTTCTCGACCCATGATGTCACCTTGATGACGCGAACCAGCCCTATGGAAGCGGTGCTTGAACGTGACCAGGTCTGGTTTGTGGAAAAGGACTCTGAAGGTGATTCGCAATTAATTGCTGCGATGGAGTATTCGCCTCGTGCAAATGAGAATCTGGGGCGCAATTACTTAAACGGTGTCTATGTGCCGCTGCCCAACCCAAGTTTTCATCAACTTGTGGCCCAACTCATGAAGGAAGGCGCTGACATAAATGGCTAAGGCAGAAAGGAGAGGGCTTGCTCGCGGCCGCAAAAAGCAAACAAGAGCCAAAAGAAAGCGCCACCTAATTGTGTCTAATGGAAAGGTGACCGAAACCGAATACTTCAACTTCCTTATTAATGAAATGGACGTTCGCGGAAGCGTGCGTTATCGGCATATTGACGGAGACCCCTTGAAGGTCGCCAAGCAGCTCTCGCGAGAGCTCGATTCAGATAAAAAGGCCGTTAAAGCAGGCGAAATCGAAGCATTGAGTTCCGCATGGATCGTAGTCGATTCAGATGAGTTCAGAAACCTAACCGCAGCAGAACGAGAAGCAAAGACAAAAGGAGTTAGGCTCGCGATCTCCAATCCATGCTTTGAAGTATGGCTTATCGATCATGTCTCACCATGCCCGGAAACTTTTGCATCGACGCCACAATGTGAGAAAAGAGCGCGCGACCTTGGCGTTCTAAAATCTACTGACCCCAACAGGTCCTCCGCGTCAAAGTTCAAGTCGGTAAATCTTGAAATAATTGACGGCAACAAGGGCCAGGCTTTGACCAATGCCGCAAAGCACAATACGGATGATAAACGTCGTGCAAGAGAAATGAATCCGGACAACGTTGCCGCCTATCAAGTATGGACAGACTTGCCTGATCTTGTAGATGACGTATTTGGGTCGGGTAACTAGTGTGATTCAACCCGCGTTAGGGGCAGTCTTTTAACTCAAAAAGTTGTAAACGAGGTAGCAATGCTTTGGAGCTATGTTCAGCTAGAAGACGGTACTGGTCGAGCTGCACAAGAAGATCATTCAATAGCGGACGAGGCAAATTCAACATTACCGATTTCGCTCGACGACTCTATGTCAATCGACCATGCAGTTGAGTTAACCATTACGGGCATGCCCAACGCGCTCAGGCTCTTGGAGAACTCATGATGGCGGCTACGCGGCGGAGCGCTCGTCCGTTCGCGCCGCTCGTGCTCGATGATGCCGGTTCGCTCGAAGATATGGCCGCGGCCGCGATGCGCCTGCACAGCACGCTGATGACGGTCGGGCGCTGCTATACAACCGACGCCACAGGCGACCGGGCCGCGCTTGAGCTTGGACGCGTCGAGTCCGTGCTTGCGGGTGCATTCTGTACGATATTCGGTCAATCGCCGGCCGATCGCTTCGCAGACATCTTTGACCAGGTCACCTACGTGGCCGAGCACATGGTCAAGGACCACATCTTTGAAGACGGTAACAAACGAACCAGCCTTGTCTTTGCGTTGTCCGTCTTAAGGTTCGCCGGCACTCCGGTCGAGCTGTCCGACAGCCCCGAGCCCAAAGACAACCAGTACTACGCCTGGATCCAAGACCTCGTATCCGGAAACCGCACGACCAGTGGGCTCGCCGAAGAGCTACGCCGCGGTTGCATTGCGGATATGGCCGACCCGTCGCACGTACAGAATCAAAGCATCCGCACGCCAGCTATGAGATGGATTGGACGCCACATGGAGATCCCCAACACCCTGTGCAGCAATGTATACGACTTCGCGTTTTGCCCCGAGCCCTGCTACGACCGCTTGGCCGACCTCGCCGACCCCGAGGACTGGGGTCCCGGCAACCGCATCCTCAAAAACTACCTGTCGTTTTCGTTTAGCCGCGCAGTATTTTTGACCGAGCGCGACGTGGACCAGACCGCGCCGTCCAACCTGCCGCTGGTGTTCGACGACGACCGATGCCTGTTTAACACCGGCCTGTACACGCGCCGCTACGAGACCATCTACGGCCTGTTTGAGCCCAACACCAAGCCCGACGCGCGCCAGCGCTGGTTTTTGAAGGGCTTCTTTAAGGAGAGCGACCCCATGCTGGTCTCGTTTGAGTACCTGCCGTGCCGCGTGCGCTTTGCCGAGGACCCCTCCGAGCTTGTCTTTGACTACCGCCTGCCCATCCGCTCCAACATCGACCACATTCTGGGCGACGAGGAGAACCTGACGCGCATTCCTGCTAGCCTGATGGGGGAGGACAACTCGCTGCTGCTGCGTCGCGCCTTTGAGGGGGCTGTCGTCGAGGCCGCCCGCCGCGCCGCAGCCAAATATACGCTCGCGGTGCCGCAGTTCTACGGCGGCCGGATCCAGCTACTCCTACCGCTGTGCCTGACCGGCGACAAGCCCGAGCTGGCGCTGACCATCCAACGCGAGGACGGTTTCTACGCCGCGCGCACCTGTCTCACGCTCGACATGGCCTACAACAACGCGCGACTTATCTGCCGCCCCGAAACCTCGTGGATTAAACGATAAAGGGTGATTTAGCTGCGGTTTTGCCGATTGTTTTGGTTGTTTTGACTTGGCTAGCACCCACGAATTTAAAATCGAGGGCAAAAAGTTCTTGGAAAACCTCGCGCGGCTATGTTAGTATCTCTTTTGCCGAAAGGCGACGGGCGATTGGCTCAGGGGTAGAGCATATCCTTCACACGGATGGGGTCACAAGTTCGAATCTTGTATCGCCCACCATCAAAAGCGCAGGTCAGAGGTGTTAAGCTTCTGACCTTTTTCTTTTTGACACCAAGGCTGACACCAAAAGTGACACCAAATTTTTGATTTTTATTAAAATGGGGTCCCGTTTTATATTGAGCATGTCCCCTTCACAATTCCTACACATGTATAAAAGCACCCGTACCGGCTCACGCTAGGTGACGTCATCGCACGTTTTGTGAAAAGCGTCTGCGCTCATTCCTTGAATTCTCTGCGCAATCTACGAGCAATTGTGAAGACTGAGACTAGACGCACGGCTTCACTACCTGCGCATTCCATCAATCGCGCCTGCTTTCATCACAACCCATCCCTCTTTTGGTCAGTGTTTGGTCAGCTTCCGGTACTTACCCGCATGATGCTCACCTAGATAATCAGACCCGTAAGTCACACGGCTCATGCCGGAAGCTAGGGGGAGGTCCACATGGACGAGATTGTCTGCGCAAACACCGCATTCCGTTACTGGCGCTGCCCACCGCAGGTGCGCGATCTCTACCCGCGTCTGCCCAACTCTGAAGACGGCTGGCGCGCCCTATCCCAAGCCCCTTTCGTAACCGACGTCCTCAAGACGCCAGTCATCACAGCAGCATCAACACGAAGCAACCTGCATTCCGAGACAAGACGGACCATCCGATGGAACAGCGCCTATATAGAGAAGGTTTCCATCGACACGGGTATGGGCTTTAGCGTCACAGACCCTCTTAATACGCTATACACCATGACTCGAAGCGTTTCTTCATGCGACTTGGTTCTGGCTATGTACGAGTTCTGCGGATGGTTCTCAGTTTTTAAACCATCGCCCGCGGTCGACATGGCACTTGAGCAGGCAAAATCAGAAGAAGAGCAGTACACCACAGAAAGTCTGTTTGAACTAGACGAAACACAAGACGAGGCCCCATGGAAGCGAGTCTATGCTCGGGCGCACCAGAAGGATAGTGAGAATAATCAAAGTGGGCAGCAGAATAACGGATCCGGAAATAAAGCTAACGGAAAGGGAACATCGCTCTGGATGAGAAAGCCTCTTATTGAAATAGAAGAACTGCACAGATTTGCAGCGAAGGTTAAGGGCGAGATGTGGGGAAAGCAATTCTACGAAGCCGCACAGCAGGTAATGGGTATTGCGGCATCCCCGCTAGAAGTTGCTGGAATCATGTTGCTAAGTCATCCGAGACGTGCCGGCGGAGCGGAGTTTAAAAACATATACGTCAACGACTTAACACCGCTGTCGAATTCAGCTCGGAAAATCGCAGGTCAGAAAGTCTGTTACGGCGATATCGTCATCGTAAACCCAATAACAATGAAGGCTGTGATTATCGAACTTCAAGGAGAGGTTATCCATGGATCGGGCGCTGTGCTTGACCACGATGCCTCTCGAATGACAGCATTGCAAAGCATGGGATACGACGTATTTCTTGTAACTCATGACATGCTCAATGATCACGAACAGCTTGATGCCATCATTCACAGTGTGTGTAAGCGATTGGAGTTGCGCTACAAGCCAAAAACCGAGGCGATGAGATGTGCTGAAACCAGATTACGGGCCAACGTTCTGTGCAATTGGCTTGGTATTGGTAAGTAATAATGGCCTAGTGAGCATTTTTAATACTTTATATGCTGCCAGTAATTAAGTGCCATTTTAAAACAATGCCGGTTTACTACGTTGGATTGAGGGTGGCTGAACACACCGAATTCGCCGCTCATAAAACCGCAGGTAGATAACCTGCCCGTTTTGCGAAAGCAGGCGTGAGGTCGGAAATCCGGGAATCGTCGTAGTAAACCGGTCCGTTTATGAAGCGACCAGCTGGCGCGAGCTACGCACGGTTCAGTAAATTGGCCCGAAGGCGCGGATAGAGGCTCAGACGAAACCCTCCCGCGGAAGCACCGCGGATTGCTTTGTTCTGACCGGTGGCACCTGGGTCGACATGCCGAACCCCGGGAAGGAGGGCGAGCTTGCCGCTGCCCGCGGGGCGCGCCCCGCGGGCTATTTCGGGCATCGTGTGTCTCTTCGGCCCCGCGCCGTTCCACGCACCGTAAAATCTTTTCCAAAATTGTCCTTGCATCGGCGGGGGAGTTCCCGTATAGTACTTCTTCGCACGGGGGCGTAGCTCAGCTGGGAGAGCGCTTGACTGGCAGTCAAGAGGTCAGGGGTTCGATCCCCCTCGTCTCCACCCGAGCATTGAATGAGGCTCTAACGCAAGTTGGGGCCTTTTTTCATATCTATCGATTTACGCCATGTGTTGACTGGGCAGCATCTTGGCGACATACCCATTGTTAATTACGAATATGAATGTTAATAACTTTACGTTTCTGGATGGCAAACCTAGTCTGCAGCGCCAATAACAAAGAGGCCGGGCGTAATGCCCGGCTTCGAAATACTCTGGTGGGCCCTCCGGGATTCGAACCCAGAACCCAGGGATTATGAGTCCCCTGCGCTAACCGTTGCGCCAAGAGCCCTTATGAACGGTGAATGCAATTCTAGCAAAGGCAACTCAGGCCTAATTTCTTCGCTTCACGTCGTGAAATACTACCATGCACGAGCAAGTCGCACAACGCAAGATCAAGTTCGATGCTAAACAACAGCTAATCTAGGCCCGCCGCAGATAAAAAGTGTTTTATAAAAAGTTAAGGCCTTAAATTCAGGGCTCCAAAACATTTCTGCGTGAATTCAACCTGATGCCATTTCAAAACCATGCTGGTTTACTACGACGGATCGGCGACCCCCGAGCACCGCGTGTTCTCCGTTTGCAAAACCGCAGGTAGAAAGCCCGACGGTTACACGAAAAGGCGTGCGTGGTCGAACATTCCTGATTCATCGTAGTAAACCGGCATAGTTCTGAGGCGCAGATGAGGGACGGTTCGCAATCGGACCCGATAATGGGACTGGCGACGCATAGGAAATCCGGTTGCGCGGGGAGGGTCACGTTCCGCGCGCCAATTCGGCCGGCGTACGGGCCGTGCGGGGGTCGGGCGCCCCCGCGGGCTGGCCCGGCCCCGCGGGGGCGCGACGGCGCCCCCGGAAAGTTTTTCCAAAATTGTCCTTGCATCGCCGTCCGAGTTCCCGTATAGTACTTCTTCGCACGGGGGCGTAGCTCAGCTGGGAGAGCGCTTGACTGGCAGTCAAGAGGTCAGGGGTTCGATCCCCCTCGTCTCCACCCGAGCATTGAATGAGGCTCCAACGCAAGTTGGGGCCTTTTTTCATATAGGAACACAAGGTCAAAGGCGGCAGCATGATCCTCCTGGTCGACAAGATCGAAAAAAGCTTCGGCGCGCGCGTCCTCTTTAGCGGCGCGTCCTTCCAGATCAACCCCGGCGAGCGCTTCGCGCTCGTGGGCCCCAACGGAGCCGGCAAAACCACCATGCTCAAAATCATCATGGGCATCGACAGCCC
>NZ_QSHC01000017.1:13395-42185 GCF_003467545.1 Collinsella sp. AM38-1BH
ATGGGCATCGACAGCCCCGACGCCGGCCAGGTCCAGTACGCCAAGGACTGCCAGGTAGGCTACCTAGAGCAGGAAACCAACCTCGAGCACAAGGACACCACCATCCTCGCCGAGGTCATGGCCGCTGCCAAGGAAATCCGCCGCATGGGCGAGCGCGCCAACGAGCTGCAGGCTCAGATCACCGAGCTCTCCGAACAGGGCAAAGACGTCGATGCGCTCCTTAACGAGTACGGCCAGGTCCAGGACCGCTTTGAGCACCTGGGTGGCTACGAGCTCGAGAGCAACGCGCGCAAAATCCTGTCCGGCCTGGGCTTTAAGGTCACCGACTTTGAGCGCCCGTGCTCCGAGTTCTCTGGCGGCTGGCAGATGCGCATCGCGCTTGCCAAGCTCTTCCTGCGCCACCCCGACCTGCTGCTTCTGGACGAGCCCACCAACCACCTGGACCTCGAGAGCGTCCAATGGCTGCGCGGCTTTATCGCCAACTACGACGGCGCCGTCCTCATCGTCAGCCACGACCGCGCCTTCATGGACGCCTGCGTCGACCATGTCGCCGCTCTCGAAAACCGCCGCGTGACCACCTACACCGGCAACTACAGTAGCTACCTCAAGCAGCGCGAGGACAACCTGGAGCAGATGCGTGCCAAGCGCGCCGCCCAGGAGCGCGACATCGCCCACATGCAGGTCTTCGTTGACAAGTTCCGCTACAAGCCCACCAAGGCCGCCCAGGCCCAAGAGCGCATCCGCAAGATCGAGCAGATCAAAAAGGAGCTTGTCATCCTGCCCGAGGGTCACAAGCACATCGACTTTAAGTTCCCCGACCCACCGCGCTCCGGCGACATGGTCGTGGGCTTGGAAGGCGTCTCCAAGTCCTACGGCGACAAGCACATCTACAGCGACATCGACCTCAAACTCTACCGCGGCGAGCATGTGGCACTCGTCGGCCCTAACGGCGCCGGCAAGTCCACCCTCATGAAGATCCTCGCCGGCCTGGAGCCGCCCACCACCGGCACCCGCGACCTGGGAACCAACGTCGGCGTCGCCTACTATGCCCAGCACGCGCTCGAAGGCATGACCGAGTCCAACACCGTCCTGCAAGAGATCGACACCGTCACACCCAAGTGGACCGTGCCGCAACAGCGTAGCCTGCTGGGCGCCTTCCTGTTTAGCGACAACGACTCCATCGAGAAGCAGGTCCGCGTCCTCTCCGGTGGCGAAAAGGCGCGGCTAGCGCTCGCCAAGATGCTCGTGGCCCCCGAGGCGCTCCTGTGCCTGGACGAGCCCACCAACCACCTGGACATCGACTCGGTGGACATGCTCGAGAACGCCCTGCAAAACTTCCCCGGTACCATTGTGCTGATCAGCCACGACGAGCACCTGGTACGCGCCGTGGCCAACCGCATCATCGACATCCGCGATGGTAAGGTCACGGTCTACGACGGCGACTACGACTACTACCTCTACAAGCGCGAGGACCTCGCAGCCCGCGCCGCCGTCGAAGCAGCAGGGGAGAGTACGCCGGCCGCGACCAAGTCCGCTAAGGTCACCGCAGCCCAGCCCGATACGCCCGCCGCTGCTTCCAAGCCTGCCGAGGGCAAAAAGACCAAGGAGCAAAAGCGCGCCGAGGCCCAGGCCCGCGCTGCGCTCAACAAAAAGCTCAAGGGCGTGCGCAACCAGCTCAAGAAGATCGAGGCTGAGCTCGACAAAAAACGCGCCCGCTATGACGAGCTTATGGAATTGATGGCCAGCGAAGAGCTTTATGCCGATCAGGACAAGTTCAACGCCGCGCTGGGGGAATATAACGGCCTTAAGCAAGAGCTGCCCAAGCTCGAGGACGAATGGCTGGAGCTTTCCACCCAGATCGAAGAGGAGACCGCGCGTGAACTCTCGTAAGGCCGCTGCCGTGGCGATGAGCATCATCGCCATCGCCTGTCGCATCTGCGGCATTTTTATGAGCGCGATGACCGTGCTGCTGTGCTTTAGCGGCCTCACCGCCAAGCTGCAGATCGTCGGCTTTGTCGTTGAGCTTTCGCGCGCGCTGCCGAGCGTCATCGCCGGCTACGGCGTCATCACGTCGCCATTTGGCGGCGTGTTCCGCCTGGATTACGCCATCGTCGCCGTGATCCTGTTTGTGATCGACTACCTGCTCACGCGCGCCTCGCGTCGCGTCCGCTAGGGGAGCGCCATGTCCAGCAGCTACCTCATGAACCTGCTCGCCAGCGCCGTCGCCGTCATCGTGGGCATCGTGATCCACGAGAGCGCACACGCCGCCGCGGCCTGGGCGCTCGGCGACAAGACGGCCCGTTCGCGCGGCCGTGTGTCGCTCAACCCGCTTAACCATATCGACCCGTTTGGCACCATCATCCTGCCGCTGCTCATGCTTGCCGCCGGCGGCCCGGTGTTCGCCTTCGCCAAGCCCGTGCCCGTGTACCTCAACAACCTCAAACACCCCAAGCGTGACGAGGTTCTGGTGAGCGTGGCCGGCCCCGCATCGAATATCGCGCTCGCGTGCCTCGCTGCCGCCCTCATGCACGCGGCATATGGCAGCCTCTACACCAGCATGTCCTTTGCCGTGGCGTCCCAGATCATGAACTTCGGCGCCACGTTCATCGTAGTCAACCTGTCGCTCGCGTTCTTCAACCTCATCCCGATCCCGCCGCTCGATGGCTCATCGGTCATCGTGCCCTTCCTCAAGGGCAAGGCGCTCAACAACTATTACCGTCTGCAGCAATACGCCATGCCCATCCTCATCATTGTGCTGTACCTGCTGCCTATGTGGACCGGTATCGATGTGATCGGCCGCTATTTCGACGTTACCGTGTATCCGCTGGCCGAATGGCTGCTCAACTTCGCAATCGCCGGCATCTAAGGTAAACTTACAGGTCGACCGCGCAAAACGGTCGCAACATACACCCAAACCGCGCCGAGAAGGCGCCGTCAAAGGAGGTCGAAGATGTCGTATCGTGTGTCGACGCAGGTCTACAGCGGACCGTTCGACCTGCTGCTGCAGCTGGTAACCCGCCAAAAAGTTGATATCGGCGCCATCTCGATCAGCGAGGTGGCCGAGCAATACCTGGCCGAGGCCGAGCGCATCGAGGCGCTGGACCTAGACGTGGCGAGCGACTTTTTGCTGGTCGCAGCAACCCTTTTGGACATTAAGGCCGCCTCGCTGGTGCCGCAGGAGACCCCGCGTAAAATCGATGACGACGATGACGGGTTCGACGAAGACCTCGAGGAGCTCAGCACGCTCGACGGCGACGCCCTGCGCGAGGTCCTGATCCAGCGTCTGATTGCCTACAAGCAGTTTAAAGGCGCGGCTGCGGCCCTCGGTACCCGCATGCAGGCCGAAAGCCGCATGCACCCGCGTGTGGCCGGCCCCGATCCCGAGTTCTTGGGCCTAATGCCCGACTATCTGGCCGGCATTACCCTGCGCGGCCTGGCCGTCATCTGTGCCGACCTGGACGGCAAGCGCCAGACCTTCCTACTGGAAGCCGAGCACGTGGCGCCGCATCGCGTGCCGCTCGACCTGACTGTGGCCTCAGTCGACCGCTTTACCATGACACACCAAACCTGCACCTTCCGCGAGCTGTTGGACGGCGACGCCACCACCGAGCAGCTCGTCGTCACCTTCCTGGCCATGCTGGAGCTCGCCAAGCGCGGCTCGCTCACGCTGAGCCAGGACGAGATCTTCGGAACCATTCAAATCAACCGCGTCGAGGGCGCCGAGGCCTACGTGCCCGGCGAGGGCCCCGAGCTCACCGAATAGGAGCGGCAACCATGTCAACCCTTTCCACGCTGGAGGCAAACAGCCTCAAAGGCGCACTCGAGGCGCTGCTGCTAGTGTCGAGCGACCCGGTGAGTGCGCCCGCGCTCGCCGGCGCACTGGATATCGCCCCCGGCGAGTGCGCATCGCTGCTCGCCGAGCTCAAGGTTGAGTACGAGGAGGCCAACCGTGGCTTTCAGCTGCGTGAGGTCGCCGGCGGCTGGCGCCTGTTTACGCACCCCGCCTACCACGACGTGGTCGAGGCCTATGTGCTGAGCTGGGACACGCAAAAGCTGTCGCAGGCCGCGCTCGAAACACTGGCAGTCATCGCATACCACCAGCCCGTGACGCGCGAGGTGGTCAAGGGCATCCGCGGCGTCAATTCCGACGGCGTCATCGCGTCGCTCGTGGACAAAGGTCTGGTGCGCGAGCTCGGCCGCGACCCCCAGCGCGGTCAGGCCATCATCTACGGCACGACCAACGCCTTCTTGGAACAGTTCGGTCTGCGCTCCGCCCGCGACCTGCCCGACCTGGAGCAGTTTGCCCCCGACGAGCAGTCGCGTCAGTTTATCCGCGAGCGTCTGAGCGGCCGCAGCATTCAGTCCACGCTCGAGGAGCAGGCCGAGGACCTGGACGAAGAGCGCGAACTGCTCGATACCGATGTTGAAGATGTTGAGGTGGTCGAGGACTTGGAAACCCTGGTCGTCGACGAGACCTCGGAGGTTATGCATGACGAGGACTAACGAAGTAGGGGAGACGCGCGCCACGGGCAACGCAGTACCCGCAACCGACGCTCAGCCCGTCTATCCGCACACCATGCGCCTGCAGCGCTTTTTGGCGCGCGCAGGCGTGGCGAGCCGCCGCGGGTCGGAGGACCTGATGACCGCTGGCCGTGTGACCGTCAACGGCCAGGTCGCGACCGAGCTGGGCACCAAGGTCGATGTCGACCGCGACCATATCGAGGTCGACGGCATGCCCGTCAAGCTCAACCAGGGCGCCGTGTACTTGATGCTCTACAAGCCGACCGGCTACCTCACCACCATGAGCGACCCGCAGGAGCGTGCTTGCGTGGCCGACCTGGTCCCCCGCGACCGCTTTCCGGGGCTCTTCCCGGTGGGCCGCCTGGACCGCGACACCACGGGCCTTTTGCTCTTTACTACCGACGGCGACCTGTCGCAGGATCTGCTGCACCCCAGCAAGCACGTCTACAAGACCTACCAGGCACTCGTGGACGGGCAGCTGACCGACCGCGATCTAGACCCGCTCCGCCGTGGCATCGAGCTCGACGACGGCCTGTGCCAGCCGGCAATCTGCCGCGTCATCACCGCACGCGAGGCCGAGGCCGTGGCACCGCAAGGTGTGAAGCCCGGTACCACCGCCGTGGAGGTCATTATCCGCGAGGGCCGCAAAAATCAGGTCAAGCGCATGCTAAGCAAGATCCACCACCCGGTGATTCGTCTGCACCGCTGCAACTTTGCCGGCCTGGAGCTCAAGGACGTGGCCAAGGGCTCGTGGCGCGAGCTCACCGACCGCGAGGTGCAGATCCTCAAAAGCGGCGGCATCCCGCCCAAGCAGGCGAGCGCCAAGCGCAACGGCGGCAAGCCCCAAGACACGCCCGCCAGCCGCACGCGTCACCACGGCAGCCACGGCTCCGCACCCAAGCGCAACACCTACCGCGAGCGCTACACGGGCTAGGCAACCCGCCGTGCCCCAGCGCCCACGAACCATACCAGCACGTCAACCATCGAAAGGAAGCATTGCATGATCGTCGCCATCGACGGCCCCGCCGGTTCCGGCAAATCCACCATCGCCAAGGAGATCGCCCGCCAGCTGGGCTTTAACAAGCTCGACACGGGCGCCATGTATCGCGCCGTCACGTTCGCCGCGCTCGACCGCGGCATCGACCTGGACGACGAGGCGGCCATCGACGCCCTCGCCGAGCAGATCGAGATTCGCTTTACCAACGGCACCGGCGAGGACACGCGCCTGACCATTGACGGCCAGGACGCTTCGGCCGCCATCCGTACCCCGCAGGTCGACGCCAACGTATCCAAGGTCTCGGCCTACCCGGGCGTGCGCGCCGCCATGCTCATTCACCAGCGCCGCGCCGCCGAGGACCGCGATATCGTGGCCGAGGGTCGCGACATCGGTACCGTCGTATTCCCCAACGCGCAAGTAAAGATCTTCCTGACCGCTGACCCGCGCGAGCGCGCCCGCCGCCGCGTGCTGCAGCGTCACCAAAACGACGCCCAGCCGCTTACTGCCGAGCAGCTCGAGGCCGAGGTCGACGAGACTCTCGACGCCCTTAAGCAGCGCGACAAGCTTGACAGCAGCCGCGAGGTCGCGCCGCTCGTGCCCGCCGAGGACGCCGTGCACGTCGACTCCACCGCCCACACCATCGACGAGGTCGTCCGCATTATCGAGGACCTCATCAACCAAAGGAGGTAGCCCATGCGCCTGTTTAAGCAGACGCCCGAGGATTATTACAACGCTCCTTATGCAGAGTTCCCAGCGCTCATCCGCTGCACCGTCGTCGTAGTCATGGCCATCCTTTGGGCCTTCTCCAAGCTCATGTGGCGCTGGAAGGTCGAGGACGCCGATCTTCTGTTTGAGCGCCAGGAAGGCCGCGGCAGCGTGGTCATCTGCAACCACACCTCGATGGCCGAGCTCTTGGCCGTGGAGACGGCGCTGTTCTTTGGGGGCCGCCGCATTCGTCCCATCTTTAAGTCAGAGTTCGCTAAGAGCAAGATCGTGCGCTGGGCCTTTAGTCGCGTTGGCGGCATCCCCGTGGAGCGTGGTACTGCCGATATGAAGTGCCTGCGCGCCGCTCAGCATGCGCTGCAGCGCGGCGAGGACGTCCTAATCTTCCCCGAGGGCACGCGCATCCGCTCGCGCGAGATCAAGCCCGAGGTCCACGGCGGCTTTGCGCTCATCGCCCAGATGGGCAAGGCACCCGTCAACCCGCTCGCCATCTGCGGCTGGTCCGACATCACGCCCGCGGGCAAAAAGATCATGCGTCCCAAGAAGTGCTGGATCCGCGCCGGCAAGGCCGTCTCGCTTTCCGACGCACCGGCCGGGCTTAAGCGCACGGAGCGCCTGGAATGGTTTGAGTCCGAGGCCATGAACCGCGTCTACGCCATGCGAGACGATCTATGCGCCGAGCATCCGGGCAGGTTCTAACCATGAACGAGAACGTAACGAACACCGCCGCGACTACGTCCGACCAGGCAACCGCGCCCACCATCGAGATCGCCGCCCACGCCGGCACTTGCTACGGCGTACAGCGTGCGCTCGATATGGCGCTAGCCGCCGCGCCGCAGGTAGGGGAGAGCGTTCAGGTCCACACACTGGGTCCGCTCATCCATAACCCCATCGTGGTACGCGAGCTCGCCGAGGCAGGCGTCGGTCTGGCCGACACCTTGGACGACGCCGCATCGGGCACCGTGATCATCCGCGCCCACGGCGTGGTGCCGCAGGTCATCGATGCCGCTCGCGAGCGTGGCCTTAACGTCGTCGACGCCACCTGCCCCTACGTGAAGAAAGTCCATGTGGCGGCCGAGCGCCTGGTACGCGAGGGCTACAGCGTGGTAGTCGTGGGCGAGCCGGGCCACCCCGAAGTCGAGGGCATCCTGGGCCACGCCGGCAATGATGCGCGGGTCGTGAGCTGTGCCGCCGATGCGGACGCGCTGCCGCTCAAGGGCAAGGTGGGCCTCGTCGTGCAGACCACCCAGACCGCGCAGAACCTCGCCGAGGTCGTGGCCGCTATCACCCCGCGCGTGCAGGAGCTTCGTGTGATCAACACCATCTGCGCCGCCACGAGTGAGCGTCAACAGGCAGCAGCCACACTTGCCAACCGCTGCGACTGCATGGTCGTGGTGGGCGGCAAGAACTCGGGCAACACCCGCCGCCTGGCGCAGATTTGCGCAGACGCCTGCGAGCGCACGTATCACATCGAGGAAGCTTCCGAGCTCCAGGCCGCGTGGTTTACCGACGCTCACCACATCGGCATCACCGCCGGAGCCTCCACCCCGCAAGAACACATCGAGCGCGCCGTAACGCGCATCAAGGAGCTTTGCCGCTAATCATGGACCAGACCGTACCCGCATACGCCGCCGAGGTGGCCGATTACGGGCGCAGCCGCGACCCCGAGCCGGGTGAGGGCGCGCTCGTAAAGAACGTGCGTCCCGAATCGCCCGCGTGGGATGTGGGTATCGAGCCGGGCATGCGCGTACTTACGGTCAACGGCGAGCAGCTTACCGATATGATCGTGTGGCTCTGGGAGGCCGACGACGATACCGTCGACCTCGAGGTTTTCGACCCGCGCGACAACAGCGTCACCCCCGTCGAGCTCGACCGCTTCCCGGGCGAGGACTGGGGCCTGGAGTTCGACGGCCCCATCTTTGACGGCATGCGTACCTGTGTGAACGCCTGCGTGTTCTGCTTTATGACCATGCTGCCCAAGGGCGGCCGCTCCACGCTCTACATCCGCGACGACGACTATCGCCTGAGCTTTTTGCAGGGCAACTTCGTCACGCTCACGAACCTCACCGACGAGGACGTGCGAAACGTCATCGAGCGTAACATGAGCCCCATGAACGTGTCGGTCCACGCCGTAAGCCCCGATGTGCGCCGCCGTATGATGGGCCGCAACGCCCAGCGCGGCATGGATGTGCTCGAGGCCATCATGGCCGCCGGCATAGAGATTCACGCGCAGATCGTGTTGTGCCCCGGCATGAACGACGGCGAGGAGCTGGAAAAGACTCTGCGCTTTTGCGAGGATCACGAGCAGATCACGAGCCTGGGCATTGTGCCGCTCGGTTTTACCAAGCACCAAAACCGTTTTAGCTGGTCCTACAGCGACAAACCCGAGCTAGCGCGCGAGACCATCGCCATGATCCGACCATTCCAGGACCGCGCCTACGAGCGCTTTGGCCGCCACACCTTCCAGATGAGCGACGAGTTCTATCTGGACGCCGGCATCGATCCTCCCGAGGCAGACTTTTACGACGGTTACCCGCAGTACTACGACGGCATTGGCATGATCCGCTCGTATCTGGACGAGACCGACGACGTGCTTGCCGCCGACGCCGAACGTCTGGCCCATGTCCGCGATGCCATCGCCGCTCGCAGCCAGCACCTGCTGTGCCTCTCGGGCGCCAGCGCACGCGACACCGTGGCCCGCTTTGTGGAGTCGCCCCAGGGACTCTCCGGCACTGTCACGGCCATCAAGAACCGCTACTTTGGCGGCAACGTGGACGTGACCGGCCTCATCGTCGCGTGTGACATTCTGGAGCAGCTGCCCCAAGACCTGTCGGGGGTTATGCTCTTTGTGCCTAAGCTCATGTTCAACGCTGACGGCATGACGCTTGACGAGTATCATCGTGACGATTTACTCGCAAGCCTTACCAGTCGCGGCGCCGAGGTTCATGTGGTGTCGACCATGCCGCATGAGCTGCTCGATACCCTGGAGCGCATCCTGGGCATTGTGCCCGCAGACTCTAACACTTCCACTGACCCTACCCATTAAAGGAGAGCAGATGAAACCTATCGTCGCCGTCGTCGGACGCCCCAACGTGGGCAAGTCCACGCTCGTTAACCGCCTGGCCCAGACCTCGGACGCCATCGTCCACGAGTCCCGCGGCGTCACGCGCGACCGCTCGTATCACACGGCCGATTGGAACGGCCGCGAGTTCACCATCGTCGACACGGGCGGTATCGAGCCGCTCAAGAGCGACGATGTCTTTGCCACGTCCATCCGCGACCAGGCGCTCGCCGCCGCCGAGGAAGCCGCCGTCATCCTGTTTGTGGTCGACGGCCGCACCGGCGTCACCGAGGAGGACGAGTCGGTCGCCCGCATGCTCAAGCGCTGCGACAAGCCGGTCTTTCTGCTGGTGAACAAGCTCGACAACCCCGATCGCGAGAACGACAGCATCTGGGAGTTCTATTCGCTCGGCATCGGCGAGCCCACGCCGCTCTCGGCCCTGCATGGCCACGGCACGGGCGACCTGCTCGATGATATCGTGGCCCTGCTTCCGGAGGAAGAGGACGAGGTCGCCGATGAGTTCCCCGACGCGCTGAACGTCGCCATCATCGGCCGCCCCAACGCCGGTAAGTCATCGCTGTTCAACCGCATCCTGGGCGCCGACCGTTCTATCGTGTCCAACATCGCTGGCACCACGCGCGACGCCATCGACACCGTCGTGGAGCGCAACGGCAAGCATTACCGCATGGTCGACACCGCGGGCATTCGCAAAAAGAGCACCGTGTACGAGAACATCGAGTACTACTCCATGGTCCGCGGCCTGCGTGCCATCGACCGCGCCGACGTGGCGCTGCTCGTCGTCGACGCCTCCGTGGGCGTCACCGAGCAGGATCAGAAGGTCATGGGCTTGGCCATCGAGCGCGGCTGCGCCATCGTGGTGCTGCTCAACAAGTGGGACCTGCTCGACGACGACCGTAAGCGCGAGGCCTGCATGGAGACCGTCGACCGCCGTCTGGGCGTCATGGCCCCTTGGGCCCAGTACCTGCGCATCTCAGCCCTGACCGGCCGTAGCGTCGAGAAGATCTGGTCGATGGTCGACGCGGCCGAAAAGACGCGCTCGCAAAAGATCAGTACCTCACGCCTCAACACGTTCCTCACCGACCTGCGCGAGTTCGGTCATACCGTGGTGGACGGCAAGCGCCGCCTGCGTATGCACTACGTGACCCAGACGGGCGTCAACCCGCCGACGTTCACGTTCTTCGTCAACCACAGTGACCTGGTCAACGACACCTACCAGCGCTACGTGGAGAACCGCATGCGCTCGACCTTCGACTTTGCCGGCACGCCCATTCGACTCTTCTTTAGGAAGAAGGAGCAAAAGGATGCATAATCCGATTCTTCTGACCGCCATCTGCGCCGTGGTCTCGTTCTTTATCGGGGCGATTCCGTTTGGTCTGATCCTGGGCCGCATGTTCAACCACACGGACATTCGTAAGGCGGGCTCCGGCAACATCGGCACCACCAACGCCCTGCGCGTGGCCGGCCCCAAGGTGGCCGCGCTCACGCTGCTGCTCGACTGCCTTAAGGGCGCCATCTGCGTCCTTATCGCGCGTCCGCTCATTGCCGACTTGGGCTATGGCTTCCCCGTGAGCATTATGGCCCCCGGTGCCGCCGGCGACTGGATGCTCGGCGTCATCTGCCTGGCAGCCGTGTGGGGCCATATCTTCTCGCCCTACCTCAACTTCCATGGCGGCAAGGGCATCGCAGTTGGTCTGGGCGTCATCCTCGCCTGGTACTGGCCCATCGGACTTTCGCTGCTGGGCATGTTTATCGTGGCCGTCGCCATCACCAAGTTTGTGTCGGTGGGCTCGCTTGCCGCGGCCATCGGTCTTCCCATCGCTGCCTGCGCGGTCTTTCCGTACAGCAGCCTCGGACTTAAGTTTTGCATGGCGCTGATCGGCATTACTGTGGTGTGGGCTCATCGTGCGAACATCAAAAAGCTCATGACGGGTAAGGAGTCCAAGCTCTCGTTTACCAAGCGCGTCACCGAGCCCGACGATAAGTAGGAGAGAGTCATGAATGTTGCGCTGATTGGCTCCGGCTCCTGGGGAACCGCCGTCGCGGGCCTTGCCGCCGCGCGGGCCGAGCGCGTGACCATGTGGGCCCACAGCGAGCAGACGGCCTCCGGCATTAACGGCGAGCACCGCAACCCCCGCTACCTTGTGGGCTACAAGCTGCCCGGCAACGTCGTCGCCACGACGGACCTGGCGCAGGCGCTCGACGGCGCCGAGGCCATCATCTTTGCCGTTCCTTCGACGCACCTTCGCAGCGTGTGCCACCAGGCCGCTCCCTTTATCGCCGCCGATACCCCGGCGCTCTGCCTCACCAAGGGCATTGAGCCCGAGTCCGGCCTGCTCATGAGCGAGGTCATCGCCAGCGAGATCGGCAACGAGTCGCGCGTGGCGGCGCTCTCGGGCCCCAACCATGCTGAGGAAATCTGCCGCGGCGGGCTCTCTGCCGCCGTTATCGCCAGCGAGGATCCGCAGGTAGGGGAGACCTTTAAGGAGCTCCTGCTGTCCACGGCCTTCCGCATCTACCTGTCGCAGGATATGACCGGCGTCGAGGTATGCGGCGCCATGAAGAACGTTATCGCCATCGTGTGCGGCATCTCCGCCGGCTCGGGCGCGGGCGACAACACGCTTGCCCTCATCATGACGCGCGGCCTGGCCGAGATCAGCCGCCTAGTGCACGCCCGCGGCGGCCAGGCCATGACCTGCATGGGGCTTGCCGGCATGGGCGACCTTATCGCTACCTGCACCTCGGAGCATTCGCGCAACCGCACCTTTGGCTACGAGTTCGCCCATGGCGTGTCGCTCGACGAGTACCAGACGCGCACGCATATGGTGGTGGAGGGCGCCGTCGCGGCCCGCAGTGTGAGCGAGCTCGCCCGTTCACTGGGCGTAGACATTCCGCTCACCTTTGCCGTAGAGCAAACGCTCTACAACGGTGTTACTTTGGATAGGGCGCTCGAGATCCTTACCGACCGCGTCCCCTCTCAAGAGTTCTACGGACTCAACGACTAGCGCAGAAAGGCTACTACCATGGGTTCCATCAAAATCGCTCCCTCTGTCCTTTCGGCCGACATGGCCAACCTCAAGGGCGAGCTCGACAAGATCGCCGGCGCCGACTACGTGCACTTTGACGTTATGGACGGTCACTTTACCGGCAATCTCACCTTTGGCGTCGATATCCTCAAGGCGGTCAAGCGCTCCACCGACGTGCCGGTCGACGCGCACCTGATGGTGTCGAACCCCGACGAGACCGTCGATTGGTACGCCGATGCCGGTGCCGATATGATCACCGTGCACTACGAGGCCTCCACGCACCTGCACCGCACGCTCACGCATCTGCAGCAGCGCGGCGTCAAGGCCGGCGTGGTGCTCAACCCCGCCACGCCCGTCTGCGTGCTCGAAAGCATCATCGACGTTGTCGACATGGTGCTGCTCATGAGCGTGAACCCCGGCTTTGGCGGCCAGAGCTTTATCCCCGGTACCATCGCCAAGCTACACGAGCTCAAAGCCATGTGCGAGCGTCACGGCGTTTCGCCCCTCATCGAGGTCGACGGCGGTATTTCTTCCAAGAACATCGCCGAGGTCGTCAAGGCCGGCGCCAACGTGCTCGTAGCCGGTTCCGCCGTATTTAAGTCCGAAGATCCCGCTGCCGAGGTTGCGCTGCTGCAGAAGCTGGGCAACGAGGCCGCACAGGAGGCATAAACCCTTATGACCGCAGGTCAAAACCGCATACCCGTGAATCTTGACTATGCCGCCTCGACGCCCATGCGCGCCGAGGCGCTCCTTGCACAGCGCGAATACGACGACAGCGAGCTTGCCGGCGTCAACCCCAACTCGCTGCATTCGCTCGGCCGCAAGGCCGCCGCACGCCTAGAAGTGGCGCGTCGCGAGATAGCCCGTAGCTTTGGTGCACGCGTTCGCCCGTCCGAGATCATCCTTACCAACGGCGGTACCGAGGCAAACCAGCTTGCGCTCCTCGGACTTGCCGAGGGCGCCCGTCAGCGCGATCGCAAGCGCGACCGCGTGATCGTGTCGGCGATCGAGCACGATTCGATCCTGGACAACCTTCCGCTGCTGCGTGCCGCCGGATTTACCGTCGAGCTGGTGCAGCCCTGCCGTGCGGGTTATATTGAGCCTGCCGCGCTAAGCGACTTGCTCGGCGACGACGTGGCGCTCGTGAGCATCATGGTTGCCAACAACGAGACCGGCGTGGTACAGCCCATCCGCGAGCTTGCCGCGGCCGCGCATACCGTGGACGCCCTGTTCCACACCGATGCCATCCAGGGCTATCTGCATATTCCGCTCGATGTCACCGAGCTGGGCGTCGATGCTATGTCCGTCGCGGCCCACAAAATTGGCGGTCCTGTGGCATCCGGTGCGCTCTACCTTAAGACCCGCACCCCACTGCGTCCCCGCATCTTTGGCGGCGGACAGGAATCCGGACGTCGCGCGGGCACGCAGGACCTGCGCACGCAGTTGGCCTTTGCCGCCGCCGCCCGCACGTTGGCGCCCCATGTGGCCCAGGAGCGTGCGGCGCTGCAGGCCCTGTCCGATAAGCTCTACGCCACGCTTACGGCCCACCCGCGCATCCACGCCACCATGGTCGACTATGCGCATGTCGACCGTCTGCCCGGCATGGTATCGATCTACATTGATGGCATGGACTCCGAGGAGCTTATCATCAAGCTCGACGCTGCCGGCTTTGAGGTATCGGCAGGCTCGGCATGCTCGAGCGGCAGTATGGACCCCAGCCACGTTTTGAGCGCGATGGGCATCGGTCGCGAGCAGGCATTGGGCGCACTGCGCATTTCCTTTGATGACCGCGTGAATCCGGGCGATCTGGACGAGTTTGCCCAGACGCTACTCTCGATCGTAGGCGCTGCATGATCGTCGCCGAGCTTGAGCGCGCGCTGCTGGCACGCTATCCCAAGACCGATGCCGAGAGTTGGGACCATGTAGGACTCTCCGTCGGCGACCCTGCCGCGCAGATTACCAGTGTTGCCTGCGCACTCGATGCGACCGAAGCCAATGTGCACCGCGCCCAGGAGGCCGGCGCCAACGTGTTGCTAACGCATCATCCCATCTATATCAAGGCGCCCGAGGCGTTTTGTCCGTCGGATTCCGCACGCCCCCAATGCAGCGCGGCGCTCTACGAGGCAGCGTGTTGCGGCGTGAGCATTATCTCGCTCCACACCAACTTGGACCGCTCGCACGAAGCCCGTGTCTGCCTGAGCAAGCTGCTGCGTTCCGCAGCCGTGAGCTCACTGGAGCACGTGGACGACCCCGAGGCCACCGGCCTGGGCGCGCTTGCAACGCTCAACGACCCGTGCACGCTGCGCGATCTTGCCACCCGTGCTGCCACGGCCTTCGGCAGCGACCCGCGTGTGTGGGGCGAAGCCGAGCACGCATGCCGTACCGTCGCTATTTTGGGCGGCTCCCTGGGCGACTTTGGAGAGCTCGCCATCGCCGCGGGCGCAGATGTCATCGTAACCGGCGAGGCGGGCTACCACGTGGCGCAAGACCTTGCCTTGCGCGGGCTGCCGGTGATCTTGCTCGGCCACGACCGCTCTGAGGAGCCGTTCGTTGATATATTGATGAACTCTGCAGTTGACGCCGGGGTCAACCCCCGTCATGCGATTAAAATACTAAACCCTTGCCAATGGTGGACTGTGACAAAAGGAGAGAACTTATGAGCGCCGGCGCTACGCTACTCAAGCTGCAACAGATCGATTTGGAGCTCGCCCGCAACAAGAGCGAACTTGCCAATATGCCGGAGCTCAAGGAGCTCGCTTCCAAGCGCAAGACCTATGTGAAGCTCAAGTCCGAGATGACCAAGCTCTACGCCCAGCGCAAGGATCTGGACATTGAGCTCGACGATCTCAACACCACCGAGATTCAGACCAACAACGCCATCGAGGCTGCCAAGAAGCGCCACGTCGACGGCTCCGACTACCGCGAGGTTCAGGACCTGGAGAATGAGCTTGCCACCCTGGCCAAGCGTCTGGACAAGATTGAGCACACCCGCAAGGACGTCGTTGTCGCCCACAAAGAGGCGCTCGATCGCGAGGCTCGCGCGCAGGCAATCATCGCCAAGTTCGAGGAAGGCGTGAAGGCCGATACCAAGGCCGCCCGCGCCAAGGCCGCCGACCTGCAGGCTCAGATTGATGCCGCCACCAAGGAGCGCACCGCGCTTGCTGCCACGCTGCCCACCGACGTGCTCACCGATTACGAGCGTCTGCTCAAGCAGTTCCGCGGCCTGGCCGTCGAGACCATCCAGGGCAACATCCCCACGGTCTGCCACACCGCGTTGCAGGCATCGTCCATGAGCGACCTCAACCACGACGGCAGCGAGATTACGCACTGCCCGTACTGCCACCGTCTCCTGGTACTCCCGAGCAAGGAAGCCTAGCGATGACGGCGGCATCCAACAATTCAATGCAACTTGAGGGAAAAACGATCCTGCTGGGCATTACCGGCGGGATCGCCGCCTATAAGTCGTGCAATATCGTGCGCCTGCTGCAAAAGCGCGGCGCGCGCGTCAAGGTCGTTATGAGCGAGCATGCCACCGAGTTTGTGGGCCCGCTCACCTTCCGTGCGCTCACCAACGAGCCCGTTGCCGTGGGTCTCTTCGACGATTCCTCCGACCCTATCCACCACATTTCGCTGGCGCAAGAGCCCGATCTGGTGGTCGTGGCGCCCGCGACGGCCAACATCATCGCCAAGATGGCCAACGGCATCGCCGACGACCTCATCTCCACCACGCTGCTTGCGACGCCGCGACCCATCGTGATCGCACCCGCTATGAACAACGGCATGTGGAAGGCGCCAGCGATGCAGGCCAACATGGCCACGCTGCGCGAGCGCGGTGTCCATGTGGTGGGTCCGGGCAGCGGCTACCTTGCCTGCGGCGACGTGGACACGGGACGCATGAGCGAGCCCGAGGACATCGTCGAGGCTGCCTCCAGGGTGCTCAATCCCGTGCCGCAAGACCTGGCGGGCAAGCGTATCGTGATTACCGCCGGCCCCACGCACGAGCCGATCGACCCCGTGCGCTTCATCGGCAACCGTTCATCGGGCAAGATGGGCATCGCCCTTGCGGGGGAGGCAGCTCGCCGCGGTGCTGTGGTCACGCTTGTGCTGGGACCGACATCGCTCGATGTTCCCCACGGCGTAGAGTGCGTACGCGTGCAGACCGCCGCAGAAATGCTGCAGGCGGCGCTGAGCGCCTTCCAGACGGCCGATGCGGCCATTTGTGCGGCTGCCGTCGCCGACTACACCCCCGCAGCCCCTGCCGACCATAAGCTCAAAAAGGCCAACGAGCGCTTGGATCGCATCGAACTGGTCGAGACGGTCGATATTTTGGCCGAGCTCTCGCGCCAAAAGGGCGAGCGAAGCGTGATCGGATTTGCGGCCGAGACCGATAACGTTGTCGAGTACGCGCAGCGCAAGCTCGCGCGCAAGGGTTGCGATGCCATTATCGCCAATGATGTCTCGCGCGCCGATTCGGGCTTCGGAACCGATACCAACAAGGCTTGGATTGTTAGCACAGCGGGTACGCAGGAACTTCCCGTGCTAACAAAACCCCAGCTCGCAGATACAATTTTGGACCTGCTTCAAAATTTGTAAAAAAGTTCTTGCACAAGGGCAAAGTTTCGGGTTAATATACTCCCTGTTGCGAGCGAGAGCAGAGCAACAAACAAAAGCTTCGGGACGTGGCGCAGCTTGGTAGCGCACTTGACTGGGGGTCAAGGGGTCGCTGGTTCGAATCCAGTCGTCCCGACCAGAAGTTTGCAGGTCAGGCACCTAGTGCCTGACCTTTTTTGTTTTAGGCAATTGCTTAATTTTGATTAAGCAACAGGGTGCCAAAAATCTACCTACGCGATAGTCGCCTTTTGCGGTTACTTGCGCGTTTTGCACGCACTTGAGCCGATTTATTACCGCGATATGAATCTACATACGCGTAGCTGGTATACAGCCGGGTACAGGTTGTATTTATCGCGGCGACTTACACAGATATAGCGACTGTAACGAACAAGTGTGTCGCTGTATTTATTCCAGTAGTTCACTTGATCGGTGGACAAGTGGGCTGTTGCAACGAAATGCCAAGCGGGATGGACTCCATACGAGGACGCCGCAGGAGTAATGGCGAGGGAGTGCGGCAAGCACTCTGAGAGCCGCTGTGTGACCCCATGTCTCCTTAACTCGATTATTTGTGTTTCAAGCCACGAATCGGTCGAGCAATTGCCAAAAGAAAGGCCCATGCAGGATTGCACGGGCCTTACATCAGATCAAATTTGAGTTAGAAGCACTAAACGGGGCAGACGCAACACCATCTCGTCGCGGCCTCGGCGAGCGACATATCGCAGTCGAGGTAGACATCGAGGAAGTCGTCAGATCCCGCACAGGGGGACCGCGATGGTGGCCACCGCGCCGCCCGAGGGGCTGTTGGCGAGCGAGACGGAGCCCCCGTGGGCGCTCGCGGCCTCGGAGGCGACGTGGAGGCCGAGCCCGTAGTGGCGGCCTCCGTCACGCGAGGAGCGGGAGGAGTCGTCTGTGAAGAGGCGCTCGCAGCCGCGTTCGAGGGCGGCGGGAGAAAAGCCCGGTCCGTCGTCGGCGACCTCGATGACGAGGTGCCCGCCCGCGACGTCGCAGGAGACAGCCACGCGCGAGCGCGCGTGCTCGGCGGCGTTGGCCACGAGGTTCGCGGCGGCTCGCGCCAGGGCGGTTCGGTCGAGCGGGGCCTCGGGCGCGCCCGCGACAGCGGGGCCCGTGGCCGCGTCGAGCGCCACGCCTCGAGCCCGGGCGATCTGGGCGGCCTCGGCGAGGACCTGTTCGCAGAGCTCGGCCGGCCGCATGGGGGCCCTCTCCGCCCCGCCGGACCCGCGCGAGGCCTCGATGAGCAGGCGCACGTAGCCGTCGAGCCTTTCGACACTGCCGGCTATGTCGCGCGCGGCGGCCGAGAGGTCGCCGTCGTTCTCGTCTTCCAGCTCCTCCGCCACGAAGTCGGCGTTGGCGCGCAGCACGGTGAGCGGCGTCTTGAGGTCGTGGGCGAGCGACGCCACCTGCTCGCGCTGCCCCCGCTCCGCGGCCCAGCGGGCCTCGAGCGACTCGGCGAGGGAGGCCCGCATGGCGTCCATCGCGGCGAGGACGTCGTTCACCTCGCGCACGTTGGTGCTGCCGACCGCGAAGTCGAGCTCCCCCGCGCCGACGCGCCCCGCCGCCTCCGCGAGCGGCGCCATCTTGCGCGAGATCACGCGGCTCGCGCGGCGCGCCACGAGCGCGAGCGCGAGCGCGCTTCCCGCCGTGGCGCCGACGAGCATGAGGCTCTGCGGGTTGGGAAGCAGGCCGGCGAGGTCGCGCGAGACCCACTGCGGCAGGTACTCGCTGACGAGTGCGCAGGCCCCGCCGCCCTTGAGCGGGAACGCGGCGTAGGTGAGGCCCGAGCCCCCGCCCTCGATCTCCACTGTGCCCGGATCCGCGGCGAGTGCCGTACGGGCCATTTCCGTCGCGTCCTCGAGCCGCGTGCTCTCGAGGTCTGTCATCAGCACGTTTCCGTCCTTGTTCAGGATGAGGTAGCGGTACGCCGTCGGCACGTCCTGCTGCCCGCAGACGCCGTCGCGTGCCAGGCCCTCCGCGACCTCGCGCGCATTGGCCGGCCCCCAGCTTGCCTCGTAGACGAAGCCCGCGTTGATCGCCATGGAGAGCACCGTGAACGAGGCGAGCCACGCCGTGGCGACCGCCGCGAACGCGTAGGCGAAGTAGCGCGCGATGACGAAGGAGAGCGGCATGCCGCCGCGACCTCGCGCCCCGATCCTCAGAGCTGCCACTTGTACCCCATCCCCCAGACGGTCGCGATCGGATCGGCGCCGGCCTCGGAGAGTTTCCTCCGGGCGCGGCTGACCTGCATGGATATGGCCGCGTCGTCGGCGTCGCTCTCCCAGCCGAGTACCGCCTCGCGTATCTGCGCGCGGCTCATGACCTGCCCGGGGTGGCGGGCGAGGTACTCGCAGATGGCGTACTCGGTGGGCGTGAGCGGCACGGCCTTGTCGCCCACGGCGAGGCCGCGCGCCCCGAGGTCGATCCGCACCTCCCCGAAGGAGAGGGCGTGCGAGCGCGGTCGGCGCTCACGGCGTAGATGGGCCGCGACCTTGGCGCGCAGTTCCGCGGCCCCGAAGGGCTTGCGGACGTAGTCGTCGGCGCCCAGGCCGTAGGCGGCCACGGCATCCTCCTCGGCCACGCGCGCGGTCAGGAAGACGATGGGCCCGTCAAAGTCCGGGCGGATCTGCCGCACGAGCTCGAAGCCGTCGAGCCCCGGCATCATGACGTCGCAAAGCACGAGGTCGAAGCGCGAGAGGTCCATCCCCGGGACCGCTGTCGGGTCCGCCGCCCTGACGACCTCATGACCGTCGCGGCCGAGGACGCGCGCGAGCGCGTCGAGGATCGCCCGTTCATCATCCACTGCCAGTATCCTCGCCATGTTGACCTCCTGAAACTCTCGTCGGAATTGTACTAGCGCCGCACTCAGCGGTCCAGAGCCCTGCGCGCAGCGCCGACCCCCAGCCGGCGTCGAGCAGGGCATTCCCGCCCAGGACGAGCGCTGCGGAGAAGAGGACGAGCATGGCGGCGAGCGGCTTCCTACGCATCTGCCCTCCCGTCCTCGAAGCGGCAGAACCAGGCGAGAAGGACGGCGTCGGCTGCCAGGGTGAGCACGAGGCCAGCGAACGCAGTCGTGAGGAGAGGGCCCGCCGCGTGTGCGGCGTCGATAAAGGCCTCCCCCCCGAGCGACCCCAGTCGCGCGGGCCAGGCGAGCGGCACCCAGCTCAGGGGCGTCGCCAGGGCACCGGTGAGCTCGCCGGTCATGAGGCCGTGCGCAAGTCCGCCCACCGAGAAGAACGCGAGGAGCACCCCCGCAGCGCCGGCGCCGATGGCGGCGTTGCGGCCGAGGCGCAGGGCCACGCCGAGCCACAGCGCGTAGAGGGGCAGGCTGCCCAGCACGATGCCCGCCCACGCGGCCGCAAGCGGAGCGGGCCCGAGCGGCAGGCGCCCGGCAACGGCGAGCACGGCCCCGAACACGCCGAGCGCCACGGCCAGCGCGGCGGCGCCGAGCGCCGCAAGGGCGAGCAGCTTCGCCGCGACGGCGCGTCCGCGCGAGGGGACCGCCGTAAGGTTGGCGAGGCGCCCGGCAGCGCGCTCCTCGTCCACGGCGAGCCCGCAGACGATGGCGGACATGAGCGGCATGAGGGCGCCGAGGAACTGGGCGTAGGCGTCCGCGCCCAGCGCCGGGTCCCATCGGGCTACTGAGAAGTACTCGCCGCAGGCAAGACCGGCTGCCAGGCCGCAGACGAGGTGCACCGCCGTGAGCGGGGAGCGTGCCAGGCGCAGGGCCTCGGAGAGCAGGGCCCGCGAGAGAGTCATGCGCGGCGTCGGGTCGGATAGTCGCGTCACGGCCATCACCTCTCCTCGGAGCGCGCGAACCAGGCCGCGCCCGCCGCCGTGAGCGCGGCGAACGCGAGCGCGCAGACCGCAAGGCCCGCCAGCGTGAGCATGCCATCCGCCGCGAGCGCCCCGCCGAGCGCCATGTCCGCCGCGAGTGGCTCGCCGCTCGGCAGCACGGGGATGAAGCTCGTGGGGATGACCATGCTCGCCGAAGGCGGAAAGAGCTGCGGCAGCGGCACTAACGACCAGGCGAACCCACCCACGAGTTGCGCGGCGAGCGGGCAGAAGATGCCCGCGAGCATGCCGAGCCGCGCCGTGAGGAAGAGCCCTGCGGGGATCATCCACGCCGCGGTCACCGTGTTGACGAGCGCGCAGAGGAGCATCGTGAGCGTGCCCGCGGCCGTGAGGCCCTGCGAGGAGAACGCCGATCCCGCGAGGTAGATGCCGAAGACCACGAGGTTCGAGAGCGTGCAGAGCGCGAGGCACCAGAGCGCCTTGGCCCACCAGGCGCGCCCGAGCGGGAAGCCCAGGCCCAAAAGCCCCCGCATCCGCGTGCGAGCGTCCGCCCGCGCGACGCACGCCACCACGAGCGAGAGACACACGGGCAGGAAGAGCGCGTACCAGTAGTTCCACGCGCTGAAGATCTGCACGCCCCGGTAGGGCATCGCGCCGAGCAGCGGCATCGGCAGCGCCATGAGCACGGCCAGGCGAACCGGTGCCGCGTGGCGCGACTTCAGGGCCTCGGCGCGCAGGGCCGCGAGCAGGCCGCCTTTCTCGCCCGTCATGCCGCCACCTCCCCGCGCGCTCGTCGCCCTTCCCGGCAGAAGCTCATGAAGAGTTCCTCGAGGTCCTGCCCGGGCCGAAGCGCATCCTCGTAGGCGAGGCGCCCCCCGCAGATGATGCCGATGGTGTCCGCCATCTGCTGCACCTCGGAGAGGATGTGGCTCGAGACGATCACCGTCGTACCCGCCGCCGCGAAGCCGCGGATCTGGTCGCGCAGCTCCTCGATGCCGATGGGGTCGAGGCCGTTGGTGGGCTCGTCGAGCACGAGCAGGCGTGGCCGGGCGATCAGCGCCAGCGCGAGCCCCAGGCGCTGCCGCATGCCCATCGAGAAGCGCCCGGCGCGCTTCTTCCCGGTGTCCGCGAGGTCCACGGCGGCGAGCACCTCATCTATGCGGCTCTCGGGAAGGCCCAGCAGCGTGGTGCGCACGCGCAGGTTCTCGCGCGCGGTGAGGTTGGGGTAGAGCGGCGCCTCCTCGATGAGGCTGCCGATTGCGTAGAGGTCCTCGCGGCGCCAGGCGTGCCCGGCAAAGAGGATCTCCCCGGCCGTCGGCCGCAGCATCCCGCAGATCATCTTGAGCGTTGTCGACTTGCCGGCGCCGTTGGGGCCGAGCAGCCCGTACACCTCGCCCTCGCGGATATGAAGGCTCACGTCGGCCACGGCGTCCTGCGCTTGGTCGCCGCGGCCGAAGCGCTTGGTGAGCCCGCGCGTCTCGAGCATGTAACCCATGGGTTTATCCTTTCTCTTCCGGGCGCGCGGGCCGAGCCACCGTGCCCGCGCGCCTTACCTTTCGGGTTCACCATCCATGGTGGGGCGCGTTTCTAACGAAGCCGTAACGGCCGTTGGGTTCTTTTGGCGCTAGCCCTTCTCGACCCGCACATCATGATTAATTTGCTTAAGGCAACTACTTTCCCGACCGATGTAATCACCGAATCAAAACGTGTACATAAGCCATCAAAGATGCCGAAAAATGTCATATTTGGAGGCTGATGTACACAAATGCAGAATCCCGCACAACCCAGTAGCATCCTCCATATGTCTGGACTCTCTATGCTTACGCTGGATAGACATCGCCAGAACGGGTATAGTATCGAAAGTTATGTCGTTTACCAGCGGGGGAGTCCTGTGGGCATCAAGAAGAAGATCAAAAAGGAGCTTATCGGCACCTCCGATTACCCGTCGAATAAGATCTTCACGATCTCCAATTTCATCACCTTTACGCGCCTCGTGCTCACGCTGGTCTTTCTGTACCTGTTTGTGACGGACAACAACCGTGTCGTCGCCATTGTCATCTATGCCATCGCGGCCTCCACCGACTGGATGGACGGTCAGATTGCCCGCATGACCAAAACGGTCTCATGGCTCGGCAAGGTCATGGATCCCATCTGCGACCGTGCGCTGTTGTTTACCGGCGTGCTGGGCCTGGTCGTCCGCGGCGAGCTTCCCATCTGGGTCTGCGTGCTCATTATCGGCCGCGATATCTACCTGGGCATCGGCACGCTCACCGTGCGGCACTACCACCGGCGCCCCATCGACGTCGTCTTTCCCGGCAAGATTGCCACGGCACTGCTCATGACCGGCTTCTCGCTCATGTTGCTTGGGTTCCCCGTCGTGGACGGCTGGCATCTGCTACCCGCCACGTTCACGGCGTTCCCGGGCCTCAATGGCAGCTCGGTGCCCCTCGGCATCTTTTTTGTCTACGGCGGCGTCATCTTCTCCATGCTCACCGCTGTCATCTATACCATTAAGGGAGGGGTGGCCATTAAACAGGCCATCGCGCATCCCGAGGATGAGGACATCGACTTTCTGAACCCTGAAATCGAAGACTGATTCGTTGGGGTATGATTACGTACGGTTCATTATTTGCGGCACGTCCGCGATAAGTTAGGGGTTGTCATGGACAACATGGTTAACAATATGCCTCAGAATGATAAGACTGCTGACGCTACCTGCGTATTCCGCGTGCCTTCAAGCGACGTCACCGTTCCCGACCTCATGGCCAACGTGCGCATCACCGCCCCCGTTCTGTCCATCGTCAAGGGTCCGCAGACCGGAGCTGCCTTTGAACTCGAGGACGACGTGACCACTATCGGCCGCGATCCCGCGAACGGCATCTTCCTCAACGACATGACTGTCTCGCGCAGCCACGCACGCATTATTCGTGAGGGCCTGGGCGCCCGTATTGAGGATCTGGGCTCGCTCAACGGCACCTGGGTCGACGGCGCCATCGTCAACGGTGCTCCGCTGCATGACGGCTCTTCCGTTCAGATCGGTACGTTCACGCTCATCTACCACGAGAGCACGCCGGAGCGCATCGAAACCGGTGAATAGGTAATGGCCGAACGCAACTATCTGAGTATCGGCCAAGTCGTCAACCTACTTCGAGGCGCATACCCCGATCTATCGAACTCAAAAATTAGATTTCTAGAAGATGAGGGGCTCATCGCCCCTCATCGAACGCCTAAGGGGTATCGCCAGTACTCCAAGGAAGACGTTGATCGTCTCGAGGTCATCCTGCACCTGCAGAAGACCCGCTACATGCCGCTCAACGTCATTAAGCAGCGCTTGGAAAACGCTTCGGACCTGTCCACTTTGGCTTACGAGGTGGGTCTTCTGTCCGATGTCCCGCTTAAGACGGAGCCCAAGGAGACTAAGCAAAAGCTGCACCCCATCGAGACGATCCCCGACATGCTCGGTGTTGAGATCTCGTTTATCCGCTCCCTTGCCGAGAACGATCTTATCCGCATCATCAAGAGTCCGCAGAACCGTGAGCTCGTCGATGGCCGAGATTTCCCGATCATCCGTTACTGCTCGGAGCTGTCGCGCTTTCACATTGAGCCGCGCAACCTGCGCCAGTACGTATCGTCGGCAAACCGCGAGTCTTCGATGTTTGAGCAGGTGCTTGTGAGCATGCTCGGCATGGATACCTCCGATGACGAGCGCGACGCCAAGCTCGAGCGCGCTTTTAAGAAGCTGCACGACCTCACCGAGGGCGTGCACACCGCGCTACTTAAGAACCGTGTCTTTGAGTCGCTCAACGCCGTGGTCGAGGACGCTGACATCGATGCTCTCGATGAGGAGATCGCGCGTTCCGAATCCACCAAGACTAAAAGCGATGGGGCAAGCGTCCCCGCGGTTGCCGCACACGACGAGTCGCTCGTACACCCGTCCAAGGTCATCGTCACCTCGCATAGCTCGTCTGCTAACACGGGTAAATAACCGCCGTCCACCCGGCAATCCATGAAAGGTCATGCCATGTACGACTTCGAATCTCACATCGTCGATATCCCCAACTATCCCGAGCCCGGAGTCGTCTTTAAGGACATCACACCGCTCTTTGGCAATCCCGAGGCCCTGAAGGCCATGGTGGATGCCCTGGCCGAGCATTTTGCCGACATGGGCATTACCAAGGTCGTGGGACCCGAGGCCCGCGGCTTTATGGTCGGAGTTCCCGTGGCCGTCGCCCTGGGCGCCGGCTTTGTTCCCGCACGTAAGCCGGGCAAACTGCCGCGCAAGACGGTCAGCGAGAGCTACGAGCTCGAGTATGGAACGGATTCTATCGAGATCCATGCCGATGCTATCAGCTCTAAAGATACCGTGTTGATTCTGGATGACTTGGTCGCGACGGGCGGAACCGTCGAGGCAACAGGTAAACTGGTGCGAGATATGGGCGCAAAGCTTGGAGGCTATGGCTGTATCCTTGAGCTTGCGTTTCTTAACCCGCGCGAGAAGCTCACGCCTTCCCATGAGGACGTTGAGCTCTTTAGCCTGGTAACGGTGGACTAGCCGTTACCCTAGTACTGGAAAGGAAGCTCCATGCGCACAGCAAATACGCACAGAAATATGGCACGCTGCGCTGCTACGGCAACCCTCGCTTGTGTTTTGGGCTTGGGCCTCGTGGCTCCGGCCTACGCCGATACCGCATCCGACCTTGCCGCTGCTCGTACTAAACTCGAGCAGATTGGCACGCAAACCCAGCAAATTCATGATGAACTCTCCGCACAGACGCAGGAACTTGATCAGACTGCAGGCGAGATCACGCAAAAGCAGCAAGAGATTGCCGAAGGTCAGGCAAAGCTTTCGACCTACGTTGCCGGTGAGTACAAGACCGGCGGCCTGAGTCTCCTTCAGGTTCTGACGGGCGTCGACGATCTGGGCGATATGCTCAACCGCCTGTTCTACTACGGTAAGGTGTCCGACAAGCAGGCCCAAACCATTCAGGAGGTCAAGGACCTTAAGCAGCAGCTTACCGATAAGCAAACCGAGCAGGAGAAGAACGTCGCCGCGACACAGAAGAAGGTCGACGAGCTCAATGCCCAGCAGGCTGATGCCCAGAGTGTCGTGAACTCCCTGGATTCACAGTTACAGGCCGAGCTTGCTGCCGAGGCCCAGGCCAACGCCGCGCTGCAGGCTGGCATAAATGCTAGCACCGCCGAAAAGGCCACGGTGAGCAACGACACCGCAGGTACGACCGTGAACACCGACAAGGGTGGCGGTACGACCAACGACGGCGGCGGAAACACGCCCGCACCCGCGCCCGCGCCCGCTCCCACTCCGCAGCCCCCGGCGCCCGCTCCGGCGCCGGCTCCGGCTCCGACGCCTTCCGCACCGAGCCAGTCCGTTGATGGCGGTTCCGTTGTTTCGCGCGCCTATAGCAAGCTCGGATACGCTTACTCTTGGGGCGGCATTGGGCCGAACAGCTTTGACTGCTCCGGCTTTGTGAGCTACTGCCTCACGGGACGCTACTGCCGTCTGGGCACCACCGGCACCTTCATGGGTTGGACCCGTGTGTCCGATCCGCAACCCGGCGATGTTGTGGTTAACTCCTACCATACCGGCATCTATATCGGTAATGGTCAGATGATCCATGCTTCCGACTACAAAACGGGCGTCATCATCAGTTCCGTCGCAGCCGGTATGAACAACAACTACATCTTCGTACGCTACTAATTTATTACTATAGCGAACGAACGTGGGCCCCGCGATCTTGAGTCACGAGGCCCATTCTTTTTGCCCCCACCTTTTGCCTTGAGATCAGCACGGCTATCTAGTATTCAAAACTAGATAGCCGTCCATTCAATCAAAAAGATGGCTATAATTGTTGGGGAACAATTAGAAAGGACCCTCAATGAGCTGGGCACTTATCTCCGATTCGAGCTGCAATCTTCGCGATTGGCAACCAACCGCACCTCATACCACCTTCGCATTTGCACCCCTTAAGATCCGAGTGGGGGAGCGAGAGTTTATCGATGACCTCACGCTCGACGTGCACGAGCTCAATAGCGCCGTGCAGGCGGAGTCGAGTGCTTCTTCAAGCGCCTGTCCAAGCGTAGGGGAGTGGGCCGAACTCTTTAGGCTTGCCGACAAGACAATCTGCATGCCCATCTCCGAGGGAGTCTCGGGAAGCTACAATGCCGCGGCCACCGCACGTGACATGGTGCTTGCCGAAGAGCCCAACCGTCAGATTCATTTGGTTAACTCACGAGCCGCAGGTGGCAAAATGGACCTAATCTTCCTGCTGTTCGACCGCTACCTCGCAAACAATCCAGACGTTTCATTTAAAGAAGCCTGCGGCTATTTTGATGCGCTGGAGCAGAACAGCAAGATCCTCTTTAGCCTGTGCAATTACGCAAACCTCGCAAAGGCCGGACGTATCCCTAAGGCGGCCGGTGTTATTGCCAACAAGCTCAATATCCGCATTTTGGGCACGGCGAGCGAAGCGGGCAAAATTGAACTCGTTGGGCACACGCGTGGCGAAAAGAAGATGCTTGGCAAGATTATCGACACCATGGAGGCCGAAGGCTTTACTGGTGGCGAGGTCGTTATCGACCATGTCGAGAATGAGGCGGGCGCCCAGACACTCGCCAGCCGCATTGCGGAACACTGGCCCGGGTCAAAGACCATCATCATGCCCTGTAACGGGCTAGATTCATACTATGCCGAGATGCACGGCCTCATTATCGGCTACGGCATGGGCGTGGCTTCGGGCCGATAATGTACAACTTGACAAACGCACGGGCGGGATAAGGGGGCAATGGCCCCTTATCCCGCCCGTCTTATACCTCGGTTAGCTATGAAACCCATTGAACTTGAGGTAGCTCATCAGATATGCCTTCGAAACGAAGGACGATACCGCACTGCGTACGAGCAGTGACTCGCGCGTAACCTGATGTGCGGTATCGGGCACGGGAGTCTGCTCAACAGAAAACGCCGCACGAATCGATGATTCAAGTTGATCAACCACATAATCGAAAGCCGTCGGAGCGTCGTAGCTCAAACGCTGAATATTAAAGAGCGCCTGAATCGCAGCGATGGGTAGCACCTGCTTAAAGATACAAATAGCGATGAGACGCGCAATCTGCTCACGGCCATACTGCTTTTTAACCGGAGCAGGAACGAGACCGACCTTCACGTAGTTATTGATCATCGATGGCGTGATAACGGGCTGCGCTACGCAAATCGAAAGCGGCTCCATCCACAGCGCAACATATTCAATAACCTGATCGCGATAGAGCGTTACATTGGGCAGCTGGTCATAGCGTGGCAGGCTCAATGCGTTGAGTTTACCCACCATATCGGACTGAATAAATGCATCCGGTAGCACCGTCGGCTGAATATCCTCCGGCTTAATGCTGACCGATGTATCGGACATCGGGATAACATGTTTGACGTGGTTCATAAGAGGCCTCCGTTCGTTTTATATATTGTATTCTAGGTTATCTAGTTTTGCATACCACATAGCCGCTAAGTAAAAGTGGTTGGACAGCACATTGATGCACCGTCCAACCACTTTGTTTATTTTGAAAAAGAGATAAAATCAATATATCCCTTTTCCCCAATTTTTACAACGGCATTGTAGGGCTTTTTCTCTTTGTTTTTGATTCCTTTTACCAGGGTTTCTTTTCCCTCCAGTAATTCTTTTACATTCGTTTTGGTTAGTTTTTTCTTTCTAAAAAGCGATATACTAGATATAACGAAACAACGAACTGAATAAAGAATACAAAAAAAGAGCCACGACCAGTTAAAGCCTGAGAAACTTTAACTGCGAGCCTTAATTGATTACCACCAATCAATTAAAGAAGTCGAGACCCAAAATTTGGTAAAGTATTTAATTACTTTATTAATCAGATACTTAAATATCTGTAAACCCATTATATCGGGTTTTTGAGGGGATTTCAAGTCTTTAAGAAGATACCAGGCAATCAATTAAGAAACCCTTGATTATCAACTTTATCCGAACACCTCCCACATTCATCCGCA